>JBEKAJ010000108.1:0-12760 GCA_050018295.1 Occallatibacter sp.
GCGGCGTTGGCGCACTGGGGCGATACGGGCCGCTTCTGGGAGACATTCCCTTACCTGCTGCAACACGTGATCATCATTCCAGGGCCGATGTGGTTCGTTGAGGTGCTGCTGATTTTCAGCATGATCTATTGCGCGTGGCGCGCCGTGGTCGGCGCGCCGCTGGCCGGCGCAAAACGTACATCCCGCTCATTTCCATCTACTCTCACTCTGCTATCGACGGCATTGGCGACCGGGTTGGCTGCGCTCCTCATTCGCCAGGCCTCTCCCGTCGGCGTGACATATGCGGGTTTTCAGTTCGCGTATTTCGCGCCGTACGTGGTGCTGTTCGCGGCAGGCATCGCGGCTTGGCGATACGATTGGCTGCGCCAGCTGGAATGGAAGAATGGGCACGGAATCATCTGGATCGCCATCCTGGTCTGGCCGCTGATGTCCATTGCAGGAGCGGTTACGAATGTCCTGTACGGTGGAAAGGCAAATTACATCACCGGCTTCTCCTGGCCTGCTGTGCTGTACGCGATGTGGGAACCGTTCGTGGCCTGGGGATTCATCGCCGGGTGGCTGCTGCTAGCTCGCAAGTGGATGAATCAGCCGTCCGCCTTCTGGAACTGGGTAAGCCGCCGCGCCTACACGGTCTACATCATCCATCCACCGGTGCTCGTGGGCGTATCGCTTCTTCTTCATGGCTCGGAGGCACCCGCGCTGGTTAAATTCGCCGTCGTCGGCCTGTTAAGTTGCGCTGCAAGCTGGCTCCTGGCCGATCCGCTTGTCCGACTGCCGGGTGTTCGCCGTGTCGTGTAGCCACGGGGCACCCTATCCGGACGGGTAAAAGTTCGCAATCCAGTTCTGCAACAGAGCCGGGAAGCAGCCGAGGACGAGGACCGCGGCGCCAATGAGCACCAGAACGGCCAGCGTGACAGGATGCGCGCGAATCGGCGATTCGTCAGTAGCCGGCATGACGTAAGCGCGCTTGAGGACTTGCAAATAGTAATACAGCGAAACCGCGCTGAATGCGATGGCGAGGGCGACGAGTGTGAGGGCCTCGGCCGGCAGCGAGGACAGGGGTCCTTTTAGAAAGCCATACCAGCCCCCGTTGAGCACCGTGGCGAAGAGATTGAACTTGGCCCAGAAGCCGACCAGCGGCGGAATTCCGGCAAGCGAAAGGAAGAGCACGAGCAGCACGGCGGCGAGCAGCCGGTTGCGCTTGTGCAGTCCGAGGAAGGCGTCGAGCTTGTCGGAGCCGGTAGCGCGCTCAACGACTCCAACCACGCCGAAGGCTCCGATTGTGGTGAGGCCGTAGGTGACGCTGTAGTAGAGGATGGCCTGCGCGCTGGCGTTCGTCCAGGAGAAGAACGTGAGGCCGAGCAAAATGTAGCCGGCGTGTGCGATGGCCGAATAAGCAAGCAGGCGGCGTACGCTCGATTGAGCGAGGGCGGCCAGGTTGCCGAAGATCATCGACAACACAGACAGGTCCATGAGGATCATCGGCCAGGCAGTGACAAAGCCGACCGTAATGGGAGGGCGTGAAGTGCCGGCCGGAATAAGAGTGGCGGTGACGCCGCCGCCCTTCAAGTGCAGCATTGCGGGCCACCAGAGAATTGCATAGCCGATGGAGATGAGCAGAGCGAAGCTCGCGACCTTGGAGACGGAGGCGATGAAAGCTGCGGCGGGAGCGGGTGCGCCTTCGTAAGTATCCGGCGCCCAGAGATGAAATGGGAATGCGGCAATCTTGAAGCCGAGACCGGCGGCGACCATGACCAGTGCGATGTAGAGCAGCGGCGCGCCGCTCTTGGCCGACGCCAAATAGGTGAATAGAACAACTTTGGGCAGACTGGTTGAACCCGAGAGCCCGTAGAGATAGCTAAAGCCGAAAAGAAGAAATGCCGCTGACATGCCGCCGAAGAGGTAATACTTGATCGCGGCCTCGGCGCTTTTCCCGGATTGTTTGGCGAAGGCGGTAAGAATGTAGAGGCCGAGGCTCAAAAGCTCCAGGCCCACAAAGATCACCAGCAAGTCCTGCGCGGCGGAGATGATCAGCCCGCCTGCTGCAGCCATCAGCACGACGGCAACGTATTCGCCGGCGTTGCTCGTAAACGCAGAATCGATGAGCAGAAGGAGAGTGAGCGCCGTGAGGACGAGGATGGCGACCTGCGCGACGGCTGCCGAGCCACCTGCCGCGAGCAGAAGATCGCTGCCCGCGCTGAATCCGCCCCATCCTGCCGCATAGACCGCCCAGATGGCCGCGATACAGCCAGCGACTCCGATGACGGCGGCGACGGCAGTGCGAATCTGCAAAGCAGCTTTGCGCAGGAATCCGAGATCGACGACGAGCACGAGCAGCGCGGCGATTTCGAGAGTCGTTTCAGGCAGCGTGGCGCTGAAGAGGGCGGCGTAGTTCATTGCGCGCCTCCCGCGAGAAGCGCTTTCACGGCCGGCTCGATGGAATCGAGAAGAATACGCGGGTAAAGGCCGACGACGAGCGTGGAGATTCCGAGCAGCGCGACGCCGGCAATCTCGGGCCAGGTGATGGGATCGAATTTGTGCAATTGCTCGGATTCAAGCTCATGCGGGGTGGGCAGCGCGTCGGTGAAAAACGCCTTCTGCAGTGCCCGCCAGATGTAGGCGACGCCGACGATGATGCCGATGCCGGAGACGATGGTCCACCAGGGATTGGCTTGCCACGCGCCGACCAAAACCTGCAGCTCGGCTACGAAGCCGGAGAAGCCAGGCAGGCCCATGGATGCGACACCGGCAAAGACAAAGGCCCACGCCGCGAAGGGCAGCCGTCGCGAGAGATGCATAGGCCCGAGCTCGGCGAATTGGCGCGTGTGTGTTCGGTCGTAAACGATTCGGCCGACGATGGCGAACAGGAGGCCAGCGATGACGCCGTGCGAGAACATCTGCAGAACCGCGCCGTCGACGCCGATCTGGTTAAGGGTCATGAGGCCGAGGAGCACGAAGCCCATGTGGCTGACGCTGGAGTAGCCGATGACGAACTTGAAGTCGGTTTGCGCAAGGGCGACGAGCGCGCCGTAGACGATGCCGATGACGGCGAGCCAGGCAAAGACGTCGCGCCACGAGCTGATGCCGATGAACGAGAATCCCCATGGATCTAGGCCGTGCGGAAAGAGCCCGATGCCGACGCGCAGGCAGCCGTACGCTCCGAGCTTCATGACCACGCCGGCAAGCAGCATCGACGCAGCGGTGGGCGCGGCGACGTGGCCGGTGGGCGCCCAGGTGTGGAGCGGCCACATGCCGGCGAGGATCGCGAAGCCGACGAAGACCAGCGGGAAGCACCACATCTGGAAGCTGACGGGCAGGCCCGCGTGCGCAAGATCGACGAGCGCGGTGGAGTGGCTGCCAGCCATGGTGTAGGCCGCGAGCAGGCCGATGAGGACCATCGCCGAGCCGACGAAGGAGTAGAGCGCGAGCTTCATGGCGCCGTACTCGCGGCGCGTGGAACCCCAGATGGAGATGAGGAAGTACTTGGGGACGATGGCAATCTCATAAAACACAAAGAGCAGGAAGAGATCGCCACTTAGGAACACTCCGTAAACGCCGCCGATTAGCGCGAGATTAAACGCGAAGAACTGGTTGGTGCGGAGTTCGATGTTCCAACTGAACAGAACGCCTGCGACAGAGGCGATGCCGGTGAGCAGAACGAGAACGCGGCTGATGCCGTCGGCGGCGAGCAGAAAATGAACCCCCATCGACGACACCCAAAGCACGTCGACGAAGACCTGGCGACCTTGGCCCATGCCTGCAGCAAAGCCTGCGACAGCGATGGCGAGGCCAGCAGCGGCCACGGCGAGCGCCCACCAGCGCGCCAGGGCGGGCCTGGCTTTGGGCAGCAGCGCGGAGATCAGCGCGCCGGCAAACGAGATGTAGATTGCCCAGGCCATTTTCTAAAATCTCCAGTGCGCGAGCAGGTTCACGACGGTAGGGTTGATCGTGTCGAGAATCAGACGGGGCGCGAGCCCGACGATGAACATGAGGCCAATCACGGGCGCGAGAGCCATCCGTTCGCTGTGATGCAGGTCGGGAAAGTTGGCCCAGTGTTCCGGGACCGGGCCGTTGAAGACTTTTTGAATAACAGTGAGGATCACGATCGCCGTCACGAGCAGGCCGAGGACCGAGACCGTGGCCGCGACCCACGCGAGCGGAAAAACACCGCGGAAGATGAGGAACTCGCTGACAAAGCTGTTCAGCCCGGGCAGGCCGAGCGACGAAAAGAGCACGATGCCAATGAGCCCGGCGAAGACGGGCGCGGGCTTGCGCAAGCCGCCAAAGTCGTCGATGCCTCGCAGGCCGCCGGTGCGGAACTGAATCATGGCGATGAACCAGAAGATGGCGGCGGCGGTGATGCCGTGATTGAACATCTGAAGGATGACGCCGTTGAGCGCGGCGGCTTGGCTGGCTTGCGCTGCCGCGCCTGAGACGGGAACGGCAAGTGCGAAGATTCCGAGCAGGCAATAGCCAAGGTGATTGACCGAGGAGTAGGCAAATACGCGCTTCAAATCCTTCTGTGCGGCTGCGGCCCACGCGCCCATCACAACGGTGATGACGGCGAGGACGAGGAGCGGCGTGCGCATCGCGGTAATCTGCGTGCCGAAGATGGGCAGCGCGATGCGCAGCAGGCCGTAAACGCCCATCTTCGACATGGCGCCGGTGAGCAGCATAGTGACGGGCGAAGGTGCCTCGGCATACGCGGCGGGCAGCCATGTGTGGAAGGGCGCGAGCGGAACTTTGACCGCGAAGCCGGCGAGAACGCCGATGGCAAGCCAGGGCATCACCGCGCCCAGATGCGCCGTGACCATCTGCGACAGCGCGCCCGACGCGGCCATGGCTGCGAGATCGCCGAAATCCATGGAGCCGGTGGAAAGAAAGATTGCGAGAAACGAGAGCAGCAACGCCACCGAGCCGGCCATGGTGTAGATGAAGAACTGCGTGGCTGCGGGGCCGCGGCGCGGGCCGCCCCACAATTTGATGAGAAAGAATGCGGGGATGAGGCTCAACTCCCAAAACAAAAACCAGTGGAAGAAATTGAGCGCGGTGAAGGAGCCGAAGAGGCCCGATTCGAGGATGAGGATAAGGCCGTAGAAGAGGCCGGGCATATGGTGCACGCGGTGCGAAGCGTCAACCGACATGAGCGTGACGATGGCGGAGAGCAGGAGCATGAGCGCGCCGAGGCCGTCGACGCCGAGGTGATACTCGATGCCCAGCGATGGCGCCCAACTGTGCAGCTCAACGAGGCCGATGATTCCGTTGGCCGGCAGGCTGATCCAGACGATGAGCGCGACGACGAGGCAGGCGAGCGACGTGAGCAGCGCGACGCCACGCGCGTGCTTGCCAGCGAAGAGCGCGATGACCGCGCCCACGAGGGGTAGCACGGTGAGGAGCGTCAAAATCGGGAAACCAGTCGCCAATGCGTTCATGGCCGGCTGCTCCAGAAGAGAATGACGGCCAGCGCAACGACAGCCACGGCCAGGATACGGAGGTAGTTTTGCACGCGGCCGTTCTGCATGCTCGCCAACAGGCCGCCGCCTTCAGAAAGCTCCTCGCAGGTTTTGTCGAAGCCACCGTCGACCCAGTTGACGTCGAGCAGGCGATTGAGTTGCGCCCAGAGGGCGAAGAGCCAAGCGACTGCGGCCACGATGCCGCCCCACACGCGGCGGTCGAACCAATCGGCCACGCGCGCCCACCATGCATAGAAAGCAATCACCGTGACGCCGTAGAATTCGTCGACGTAGAGACGATCGCGGAGCGGGGCCCAAAGCCAGGGCACGGACTTCTCGAGCGCGTCGGGTTCTTCCGGGTTGGGCGAATGATTGCCGTAGAAGTGCCAGCCGAATCCGAGACCGAGAAAAACCACCAGCGATGAAGTGGCCATGAGCAAAAGGAAACTCGGCTCGATAAGGCCGTGGAAGCTGATCGCCGCCGCGTGCCCCTCAAGAAACGCGTGGAACCACGGCCAGGCCGGAGTTCCGATGAGGCCGAGCGCCATGGCGAAGAAGGCGAGGATGGCGAGCGGAGCCGTCATTATCCTCGGGCTCTCGTGCGCCGATTGGCGGCCGCGCCAGTAGCCGAGGAAGACGTAGCACACCTGCCGCGTCATATAAAAAGCGGTGAGCAGCGCGCCAAAGACGAGCAGGTAGAACGGACCTTTAATGGCGGCAGAATGCTGCGCGGCCTCGAGAATGCCGTCTTTCGACCAGAAGCCCGAGAAGAAGATCGGGAACCCGCAGAGCGCCAACATGCCGATGGCATAGGTGACGAAGGTGAGCGGCATGTCAGCGCGAAGGCCGCCCATGCGTCGAATGTCCTGCTCCTCGTGGCAGCCGTGAATCACCGAGCCCGCGCCGAGAAACAAAAGCGCCTTGAAGAACGCGTGCGTGATCAGGTGGAACATGCCCACAGCAACGCCGCCGAGGCCGAGGCCGGCCATCATATAGCCGAGTTGCGAGACAGTGGAGTAGGCGAGGATGCGCTTGATGTCGTTTTGTGCGACGGCGATGAGCGCTGCAAAGACGGCAGTAGCCGCGCCCACCCAAGTGACGACGGTGAGAGCGACGGTCGTTCCACCGGGCAGCGCGCCAACGAACATGAGCGGAGCGCCCGCGGCCATGAGGGGATAGACACGCGCGACGAGAAAGACGCCGGCGGCAACCATGGTGGCCGCGTGGATGAGCGCGGAGACGGGCGTGGGGCCCTCCATCGCGTCGGGCAGCCACACGTGCAGTGGAAGCTGGCCGCTCTTGCCCACGGCGCCAGCAAAGATGAGCAAAGCGATGGCACTGGCCGCAGTCAGCCCAAAGCCCACATGTTGGTTCAGGAGGCCGGTCAGTGCGGCCGGCTCAATCGCTCCTCCACCGCCCTTATAGAGGACCAGCGTGCCGGTCTGCGAAAAGAGCCAGACAATGCCGAGAAAGAAAAAGATGTCGCCGACGCGCGTGGTGATGAAGGCTTTTTTGGCGGCCGAGGCGGCCGCGGGCTTCTGATACCAGAAGCCAATGAGTAGATACGAGGTGAGGCCGACAATCTCCCAGTTCATGAAGAGCAGAAGCAGGCTGTTGGAGATGACCACGCCGAGCATAGCTCCGGCGAAAAGCGACATAAAGCAGAAAAAGCGCGTGAAGTTCTCGTCGTGGGCCATGTAGCCGACGGAATAGATGAAGATGAGCAGCCCGACGAAGCTCACCATCAAGAGCATCACAGCCGAGAGCGGATCGAGGATCCAGCCCAGGTCGACGGAGGTCCGGCCCACTTCAAACCACGTGGAATAACAGCTAATCCTAATGCCGGGGTGCATAACAGCCAACGCAAAAGTCATCAGAGAATAAAGAAAGGAGAAGCTCAGCGAGCCGATCGCCAGCGTGGCCGCGGTCTTGCGGCTCTCCCGCTTCATCAGCGCGATCGCGCCCGCAGCGATCATTGGAACCACGGGAACAAGGATCAGCGTTTCCCCGATGACGGCGCCGGTCATTGCAATAGCGATCTGAGATTGATCTTGCATCCGCCAGCTTACCCCTTCATCCTGTCAATCTTGTCGAGTTCGGTCGTGTTGGTGTGGCGATAGATGGCGATGACGAGGCCCAGACCCACGGCAGCCTCCGCCGCTGCCACAGCGATAGAGAAGATGGCAAACATCATGCCTGTGAGCGCCTCGGGATGCGGACCAAAGCGCCAGAAAGCGATCAGATTCAGGTTGGCCGCGTTGAGCATGAGTTCGATGCCGATAAGGACCATGATGGCGTTGCGCCGCACAAGCGCGCCGCCAAGGCCGATGGCGAAGAGCAACGCCGCGACGAGAAGATAGCCGGCAAGAGGCGTGGCGAGAGTCGTCATCTGGGCCTCTCTTTCTCGTGCATGGCCACGATGACCGCGCCAATGGTAGCGGCGGTGAGCAGCAAAGCGACGATTTCGAGCGGGAGCACGTAGCGGCCGACGAGCGCGTTGCCGATGTCGTGCACGGTGACGGACGGCACGGTGTTCTGTTGCGGTACCGCGCTTACGCTGGCAAGCACTGCCCATCCGAGAACGGCGAAGACGCCCGCGGCGATCACGAGCCCCAAGGCCCAGGTTTTGCTGAAGACGCCGTCCTTCGGCAGGTCGGAGCCCCGCGTGAGCAGAATGGCGAAGACAATGAGGATGGCCACAGCGCCGATGTAGACGAGAATCTGCGCGAAGCCGGCGAACTGCGCGTCAAGCTGAAGAAAGAGCAGGGCCAGCCCGGCGAATGCCACCGTGACGGCGAGCGCGCTGTGGACAAGTTGCTTGAGCAACACTGTCGCCAGGCCACCGGCCAGCGTGAGAGCCGCAAGCAGATAGAACATAACGCTCAACGAATGCACTCCCTACTCAGCATAGCGGTAGCTCCTGCAGCCGAAATGCTCGCTGCGCATTTCTAGCCGGCCCATGACCACGTAAGCCGCCACGAGAATGACTGTGCAGACCACCCAGCGCTGCCAGCCCTCGCCCATAAAGCGCCACAGCGCCGTGACCATCAGATTGAGCAGCGTGAAGGGCAGAACGAATTTCCAGGCAAAGTTCATCAGCTGGTCCTGCCGCAGGCGAGGCAAAGTACCGCGCATCCAGATGAAGACGAAGATGGAGAGCATCAGCTTGCCAAAAAACCAAATCCACGAAGGAACCCAGGTGAGGAACGAGAATGGCGCCGACCATCCGCCGAGAAAGAGCGTGGTGCCGAGGCCAGAGATGGAAAACATGGCGAGATATTCGCCGAGAAAGAAGAGCGCGAATTTGAAGCCGGAGTATTCGGTGTGGTAGCCGGCGACCAGCTCCGACTCGCCCTCAGGCAGATCGAAGGGCGAGCGATTGGTCTCGGCTGTGGCGGCGATGGCGTACATGAGGAAGCCAGCCAGGCCCCAAGGCGTGAAGATGTACCAGTGGGGAAAGCCGTTGGAGTACTGGCTCTGCGCCGCGACGATTTTGGGCAGCGAGAGCGAGCCGGTGATCATGACGACGGCGACGCTCGACAGCAGCAGCACGACCTCGTAGCTGATCATTTGCGCCACGGCGCGCATGGCGCCGAGCAGCGAGTACTTGTTGCGGCTCGACCAGCCGGCCATGAAGACGGAAAGCTCCGTGGCAGCGCCCATGGCGAAGAAGAAGAGCAGGCCGGCATCCATGTCGACCAGTACCATGTTGCGGCCCATGGGCAGCACTGCGAAGCTCATGAAAACCGCGACCACCAGTACCAGCGGCGCGAGAAAGTGCACAACGGCGTTGGCGCTCCGGGGGACAATGTCTTCCTTGGTGAGCGATTTGATGCCGTCGGCGACCGGCTGCAAAAGGCCATAGGGGCCGACGCGATTCGGCCCGATGCGGTTCTGGATCCGGCCCAGCCCTTTGCGCTCAAAGACTGTGGTGAGCGCGAAGAGGCCGGGGAAAACGCAGACGATGGCGATGACTCCGAGCACAACGCCCGTAGCGGGACGCAGCGCGGCGGGCAAAAATCCAACGAGCCAATTGCGCAGGAGGACGAAGATCTGGTCGAGATTCACGAAGAGGGGATTCGCGGCCATGGGCTAGCTTCCTCCTCCTGCCGGCGGAGCTGGTTTGGCCGCAGCAGCGGCTTTGGCAGCAGCCGCCTCGGCTGCCGCTTTGGCCTTCGCTTCCACCTTGGCTTTTTCCTCGGCCAGGCGCGCGTCCACTTCCGAGGCTTCTGTCGGGTGAATCGAGTGGTAGTACTCGTTCGATCGGGACAGCTCCTTGCGGTCGAAGAGCAGGCCACCGAAACGATCCGTAGTGGCCAGCTCAAATTGCGTGTCCATCTTGATGGCCTCGAACGGGCAAACTTCAACGCAGATCTGGCAACTCATGCAAACGGAGACATCGATGTCGAAGCGGGCGGGATAAAACTGCTGCTTGCCCACGTAGTCGGGCTTCTTGTCCGCGCTTTTTTTGATGTAGATGCACTTGGGCGGGCACTCTTTCTCGCAGATCTGGCAAGCCACGCAGCGCATGCCGACCTCCCAATCGGCACCGTCGTAGACCAGAAATGGAAAGACGCGCGCGGCTTCAGCGGTGGGGATCCGATGCTCCGGATACTCGACCGTCGTGAGCCGCTCTTTGGAGACGTAACTTCCAAAGAAATTCCTCGCCGTCTCCGCCATCCCTTTCAGGATTCCATCACCCAGCAATGCATCCTCCCAGGCACATGTCTTCCAAAATGGTCAGGTTAATAAGGCTAGGCGGGCGCACGCGATAGCGATAGGGATTCGGCCCGCCGTCGCTGATGAGATAAAAGCCAAGCTCTCCCTTAGGCGCTTCGATGCGGCCGTAGGCCTCGCCGGGCTTGGGGCGGAAGCCGCGCAGCTTCGCCTTGGGATCCATGATCGGCCCGCCAGGAACGTCCTTGAGCGCCTGCTCGAGGATTTTGATCGACTCGCGCATCTCGAGGATGCGAACCATGTAGCGGTCGTAGATGTCGCCGTGGTCGCCGAGCGGGATGCGGAATTGGAATCGGTCGTAGATGCCGTAGCGGTCGACCTTGCGGATGTCGTAGTTCACGCCGGATGCGCGCAGCATCGGGCCAGAGACTCCCGCGTTGACGGCAAGCTCGGGCCGGAGAATGCCGACGCCCTGGCAGCGCGCCATCAAAATCTCGTTGCTCGAGAGCAGGGCTTCAAACTCGTCGACAAACGCGGGCAAGCCGGCCACTACTTTACGTGTGGCGTCGAGCCAAGCCGCTGATACATCCACGCGACAGCCCCCGAAGCGCATGTAGTTGCACATCATGCGCGAGCCGGTGAGCGATTCGAAGAGGTCGAGAATCTTCTCGCGCTCCTTGAAGGCGTACATGAGCGGCGTGCCGCTGGCCCCCATCTCCTGAATGAGAAAGCCGATCGACGATGCGTGGTTCTGTACGCGGGTGAGCTCGGCGAGGATCACGCGAATGTATTCGGCGCGCTCGGGGACCTCCTGGCCCACGAGTTTTTCCACCGCCAGCGCATACGCCCAGTTGTTGGTAAGCGAGCAGAAATAATCGAGGCGGTCGGTGTACGGCATCGACGCCAGATACGAAGCGCCCTCGGCGATCTTCTCGTGGTTGCGGTGCAGGTAGCCGAAGACAGGCTTAAGGCGGACGACGCGTTCGCCGTCAAGCGCAACATCCATGCGAAAGACGCCGTGGGTCGACGGATGGTGCGGCCCCATGGCGACCTCGAGCAGCTCGCCCTCGCCGTCCGGCTCAATCACCGGCGGCCGGTTCCAGCCCTCGGCTCTCTCCGCTTTGTTTTCCACGACGCTCATTTGGTAGTGGCTTCCTGATCCCTGATCCCTGTTCCCTGTTCCCTGTCTTTATGCTCCTGCGCTCGCTTGAGCACCTCATCGTGCGGCGTGGGCTCGTACTCGAAGTCGTCCGGCTCCACATAATCCCTGCGCATGGGGTGATCCTTGAATCCGTCCCACATCAGCAGCCGGCGCAGGTCCGGATGGCCGGTAAAAACGATGCCGTAGAGGTCAAATACCTCACGCTCCTGAAACTCGGCTGCGCGCCAGACGGGCGTGAGTGACGGCAGGTCGACGTGATCGGACCGGTTCACCGTGCGCATCCGGAGCACGAGCGGCCCGTGCTTCTTCGCCACCGAATACAAGTGATAGACCACTTCAAGGCAACCGGGCTCGACGCGCTTGCGGGTCTCGTCGACCGTTTCCTCGACTGTTTGCTCGACACCGTCGACCGTTTTCACGACCTGACGCGTTACTTTAACTTTCTCCGCTATCTCTTTGTCGGGCCAGTCGACGCCGGTCAGGTTGGAGAGAAAATCGAAGGCGAGTTCGGGATCGTCGCGAAGAAACGTTGCGACGGCGACGGCGTTTTCCGGTGCGAGGCGCAGCGAGTGCTGCGCGGAGGGGCTGGGGTTGGGCACGAATTCAACACACGCGCCCGGAACCGCCGCCTCAATTGCCGCCTTGATCTCGTCGACAGTCTTCATCAGCGAATCACCACCGGCACGGGCCAAACGCCCTTGTTCGAGGTGGGCTCCAGATCGTGCTCGCCCTGTTCGGGCACCGGAAACTCGCCCTGCGCCTCTGCGTCGAGGTGGCGTGGCCGGTCCTCGCCGGTCAAGGGCTGGCCGTCGATCTTTTTCTGCAGCGTCATGAATGCCTGAATGAGCGCCTCAGGGCGCGGAGGGCAGCCAGGGATGTGCACATCCACCGGAATGTAGCGGTCGATGCCCTTGAGCACGTTGTAGCCCTGCTTGAATGGCCCGCCGGAAATGGCGCACGCACCCATGGCGATGACGTAGCGCGGCTCGGCCATCTGGTTATAGAGGCGCACCACCTGCGGCGCCATCTTTTTGGTCACGGTGCCGGAGACGATCATCAGGTCAGCCTGACGCGGCGAGGGCCGAAAGACTTCGGCGCCGAAACGAGCCAGATCGTAACGGGCCATTGTGGTGGCGATCATCTCAATGGCACAGCAGGCCAAACCGAATTGCATGGGCCATACCGAGCTGCGGCGGCCCCAGTTGTAGAGCTCCTCGATAGTCGTGACGAAGACGCCCTGCTTGCCAAGTTCGATCTTCAAATGTTGGTCAACTGCCATGAGTCGCTCCGCCCCTCAAACCAGTGAACAGTGGACATGGTCCCAATCCGCCTCCAGTGGCTCACGACCACGTCAGCACGCCCTTCGCCCAGGCCCAGGCCAGTCCCTCAACTAATAGGAGGACAAAGACCAGCATGGCCGCGCAAGCTGCTGCGCCTAAGCCAGTAAATGCAACCGCGAACGGAAGCA
>JBEKAJ010000109.1:0-10160 GCA_050018295.1 Occallatibacter sp.
GTCGCGCAGCAAGGCTACGGGCCGGTCTATGTTGCCTTCGTCAAGCAGATTCACGATGCGCTGGCGCCGCTGAATCGCCGCCTGCTTTTCTGGGGCGACATTGGCGACGCCAATCCTGACGCCGTTGCCGGAATTCCCAAAGACATGATCGCCGTGCCCTGGAACTATTCGGACCAGACAGGCTTTGACAAGCTGATTGCGCCATTCGCGAAGAACGGCATCGAAACCTGGGTCGCTCCCGGCGACTCGAACTGGAACGAGGTTTACCCGCAGGACAAGACGGCCCTGTGGAACATTCAGGGATTCATCGCGGCCGGGCAGAGTCTGGGATCGACCGGCGCGCTCACCTCGGTCTGGAACGACGATGGGGAGGGCCTCTTTAATATGAATTGGTACGGCGTGCTCTTTGGCGCCGCCGCCGCGTGGCAGAGCGGCCAGAGCTCCATCGCCGATTACCAGGATGCCTACGGTCCGGTCTTTCATCTCGACTCGAGCGGCAAGATCGACAGCGCCGAAAAAGAACTGATGGCCGCACAAGGAGATCTGGCCGACGCCAAAACCGGCTTGACAAGCGATGCGCTGTTCTGGCTCGATCCATGGAGCGCGGAAGGACAAGCGGTTGCACCTAAGCTGCTGCCAGTTGCGCACGATCTGCGCGTCCACGCAGAGCAGGCTATTGTTCTGCTGGCCGAGGCGCGCCACGACAACCCAAAGCTCAGCGAGCCCGATGCGCTCACAGCGATGGATCTGGGCGCGCGCCGCCTCGATCTGATCGGCCTTAAATTCCAGCTCGCGCAGGAGATTCCTGCGGCATATGCCCAGGCGGTCGCGCAGCAGCACGACAAGACACAAAGCTCCGCCACCAACACTCTGCTCAGCGAGATCAGCGGCGCGAACGGCCGCTGCCAAGACCTGCGCGACGCCTACTCGGCCTTGAAGAGCGAGTACAGCCAGGTGTGGCTGGCTGAAAACCGCCCCTACTGGCTCAACAACGTGACCGTCCGCTACGACCTGGAGATCGAGCGGTGGCAGCAACGCGGCGAACAGTTTGCGGCGGCTATCTACGCTTGGCAGAATGGCCAGGACCTGCCTGCGGCCGGTGCTCTGGGGATGCCGGGGCAGGCCGTGAGCGCGCACTAAGGCGGTGACGTAGCATCACGATTGCACCACCGAAATTGGCCGGCAATCCGCGGCTGAACCAAAGCGATTACCGGCCTGCAGATTTCTCTCCTCACCAGAGCGCGGCGGATGCAAACTAGATGCATGCTCGAGCGCACCGCCAAGAGGCAACTTCCCGTTATCCTGCTCATTGACGACGACCTGGTCAGCCGTGAAGTAGCGGCCACTGTGCTCACCATGTCCGGTTTCACCGTCCACACGGCAGTGAGCGGGGATGCTGCGCTGGATATGGTCGCCAAGGAAGTGTGCCGGCCGGGAGTGATCCTGATGGATGCGCAGATGCCTGGCCTGAGCGGAACGAAATTGATCGCTGAGCTTCGCAGCCGTACCAAGGCCCGCATCTACGCCATCAGCGGCAGCGACGCGCCGCCTGAGGTGGCCGATGCGGCCGACGGTTTTCTGCTCAAGCCCTTCAATGCTGAACGATTGCGCCAGCTGCTCGACGGCAATCAATCGGAAGCGGCTCCCACGCTGCTCGATCCCAATGAGCCCGTGGTCAGCGTCGAGGTTCTAGCTCAATTGCGCAAGGTGATGCCTGAGTCTGCGGTGCGGCAAATCTATTCCGTCGTCGTCGCCGACCTCAGCGGGCGGATTGAAGCGCTGGGAGACGCGATCGCCAAAGGCGACGTCGCGGAGATTCGCCGCATTGGGCACGCCATCAAGGGAGGCTGCGGCATGGCTGGCGCCCTTCAGGCTGCTCGCCTGGGCGCGCTTTTGGAGATGACGGCGTTCGATTCGAAGGATAACCAGTTGGATAACAGCGCCGTCGTACTCAGCGATTTGCGTGCCGCCGCCCGAGGGTTGGAGCGTATGCTGGATGCTGAATTGCCTGCCTGATCTTTCGTGTCTTTCGGCGCATAGACCAGCAACGGCGGAGGCGTGTGGCAGAAATGGAACGACCCATTCGAATCGTGCTGGCGGATGATCATCCTGTAGTCCGCATTGGCGTACGCAACATGCTGACCAAAAACGATGGCTTTGACGTGGTTGGTGATGCCACGGACGGGGACGAAGCCATCACGCAAACCCTCGAGCTGCAGCCGGATGTTCTCCTGCTCGATGTCGCCATGCCGCGCCTTCCCGGCCTTGAGGCTATGCGCGCCATAATGAGCGGCCCCTCAACAGCCAAAATTCTGCTTCTCACGTCGACCATTACCACGCAGCAGATTATCGAGGCCCTTCAGATTGGCGCGCGCGGCATCGTGCTCAAAGACGCACTCGCCAGCCACCTCCAGACCGCCATCCGCACCGTTCACGCGGGCGACTACTGGATCGGCGGCAAGCGCGTCGTCAACCTGGTCTCCGCGCTCCACGAGCTCATGCAGCAGGCCGCCGTGCCGCAGCGCAAAACCTATGGCCTCACGCCGCGCGAGCTCGAGGTTGTGGGCTGCATCGTTGAGGGCTGCAGCAACCGCGACATCGCCAAGCAATTCTCGCTCAGTGAGGAGACGGTCAAGCGTCATCTCTCGAATATCTTCGACAAGACCGGCGTCTCAACGCGCCTGGAGCTTGCGCTCTTCGCGATCGCGCACCATCTCATCACGCCGCAGTAGTTCGATTCGCCGCCGCGCGCTATGCTGGATTTGACTATCAAGCCGGCTTGCCGGCGGGAGCGCGCGTGGGAGAGCTAAGCAGAATCGGCATTGCCCTCGATTCCGACCTATTGAAGCGGTTCGACCGGTCCATCGAGAAGAGCGGATACACGAACCGCTCCGAAGCCTTTCGCGACCTGATCCGCGACCGGCTGGTGCGGGAGCAGACGGCCTCGCCCGACGTTACCGTCGTGGGCACCGTTACCCTCATTTACAACCACCATGCTTTCGGGATCACTGAGAAGCTGACTGAAGCGCAGCACGAGCACCACGACCTGGTTGTCTCGACGAGTCACGCGCACCTCGACCATGATTCCTGCCTCGAGGTGCTGATCGTCCACGGCAAAGCCGGCCGCGTGCAGAAGTTTGCAGATCTGATCATTGGCCTGAAGGGCGTCGAGCACGGCCGCCTTGTGATGAGCGTGCCCACGCATACGCTCGATCCAAAGCACGGTCACTCGCATGAGCATCCGCACAGCCATTAGCCGCGATTCCGGAGATCGAATGCGGCATTTGTCAAAAGCTTCTTCCTAACGAGAATCGCGCCAGAAACGGTTCGGTGGGATGGGTAACGCGCCCGAATGCCGGCGGCGTGGCTACTGCATTTGGAGTTATTTGGTAAACATAGGCGTAGTCAATGTCGGCATCTTTGCGGTTAAGCATATTCAAAAATTCGGCCGTAACGTGCCATTTCTTATTAAATGCATAACCAAGCTCCCCATTGAGCAACACCGTTTGATTGGACTGATAAAGTCCGTCAGACGTTAAAGAACGCGGACCAAAGTAGCGCAGGCGCAAACTCGACGTAAAGCCTGCGTAATCGTGCAGTGTAACGCCCGATGAAATCACCACCTTAACCGCTTCGGGCACAAGCTTGCCACCCGGGCCTTGCTGTTGCCAATTTGCATATATGCAGCCAGGTATGGGTGTGGAAGGGGGTGTGGGAGGGCATGAAGTGCCATCGTAATACGTGGAGGTCACGGGCGTCCCGGTCGTGGTTGTAGCAGTAGCTGTTAAGGGCAACGGTAGGACCCACCATGTCGCATCAAATGGGTCCAATTGCGTGAACTGCGCTCTGGAGTCCGCAACGTCAACATCAACAGCCAAATGTTCCGTTGGCGTGTAGTAGTTCGCGAATTCGAGGCCATAGCGATTGCTCGACTGTTCTGAAGCTATCGTGCCTCCGGTGTCGCCATCCTGCGTCAGCTCGGAATTACTGTGGAGATACCAGAGCTCAAAGGTGCTTTGCAGATGGGTAACGGCCACAGTACGCACGCCGATTTCCCCGCCTTTTTGTTCAACCAAGGGCGAAATTTTCGGCATGATCGTATTGGGGTAAGGATAGTCCGGCGAAACCGGTTCCACTACTTGCGTTGAGCCACGCCCGTCGTTCGAGTGAAAACTGAATCCGCCCTGTAAATAGAACTCAGTATTGGCCCACGGGCCGAAAATCAAACTTGCTTTAGGGCTGGGCAGGAACTTGACGGCCGAGCCGGAATTGGCCGCGTTAACCGATTCGGTGGTGCCGTCGGGCAGAGTGATCATATCGGTCGGGTAAGCCAGGCTGGTGACGACAAATTTTTCCTGGTCACCGCGCACGGCCAGAACCGAGCGGAATTTGCTTGCCCACTGGATTTTATTTTCCACAAAAGCACTACCTATCATGTCCGTGAAGTTATCCTGCTCCGTGGTCGCGGGCAAAGTGGGGCAGGTGGTGTTGGGAACAGTGGCAGTGGCGGCGGTGCTGCCGTTGTTAGCAAAAGCAAGATAGCTGGGCAAAGTGACAGAAAGAGTGATATTGGAGTCGGGGGCATTGATGCAGGTGGGGAGAACGCCGGCGTTGGGAAGACCTGTGCCGGCGGCGGGGAAGAAACTGGTGCCGCTGCCGTTATAAGCAGTGGCGGAATAATCGGTTTTAGTCGTGCGCACGCGATTCTGCGTCCGGTAAAGGCCGTTGTTGATCCGATCGTTGCGGTACTGCACGCCGAACGCATTTGACATCTTGCGGCCAAACCATGAGCTGAAAACCGTGTGGTGTGCGTCCAGATAACCCACCCAGCGTCTATCCTGCTGATTGAACTGGTCCTCTTTGCTGTAGTCCACCAGGTAGTAAGTGAAATCGGAGAATAAATCGAGATCGTAATACCACACGGCGGCCATGATCTTCGACTCGGAATTTTCGCCTTCGTGATGCCACTCACCCTGCAAGCTATAACGCTGGCTGTGCCCACCGTCAGAGGGGTTCAGTGTGCCGAAGAAACCAACGAGGGATTGGGCAGTAACGGGGATTTGATCGCTCGAATTCCATTTTCCGTGGTAAGCACGGGCCGTGATGCTGGCGCCATTGGTGTCGTCGCCCCGGCTATAAGTTAGCAGGCCGTTGATTTTGTTAAAGCCATCCGGATGCGTCCATGGGCCGTCATAATAATACTCTTCTCCGCCGTACAGCAGATTGCCCGAACCGAGCTTTTGCGATGCGCCGAAGACGGCCCGCCCATAGGTATGCGTGCCGCCTCCCAACTTGAAAAAATTTTCGGGCAGCGTCTTGAAAAATTCCACGTGCGCATTTGCAGCCGAGCTAAAGTTGCCGACATTCGCGTAATAAGGACCTTTCTCGAAATCCACTCGCTGCACAAACTCCGGGATGACGGTGTTCATGTCCGAGTACCCCTCGCCGTGCGCGTGCGACGGCAGGTTAAGCGGCATATCGTCGAGGAAAATGGCGATATCTGTGCCGTGGTCGAGATTGAAGCCGCGAAGAAAGTATTGGTTCGCTTTGCCGCCGCCGGCGTGTTGCGTGATGATGAGACCCGGAACCGTCTCCAAGACTTCTCCCGAACGAAGAATGGGACGATCCTGGATTTCCTTTGCGCCCACAGTTCCCTGAGAGCCGGATTCCGCAACTCCGACAAGTTCATCCTCCCGGCCCTGCACGTTGATGGTGGTGCTCACGGCACCCACTATCAGAGAGACGCGCAGCGAGGCCGGCGCCCCGGTGGTCCCCAGGCTGACAAGGATTTCCTTGGTTTCAAAACCGGGATTCGATACGACGAGTCGATAATTACCTGCCGCGAGCCCAGAAAGAATGAAGGAGCCCTTCGTGTCCGACTGGGTCGTTCTTCGTACAGTACCGTTCGCGCTGAGAACCTGCACGGTAGCACCGGCAATCACCGCGCCGGACGTGTCAACGACAGTTCCTGATAGCTGAGGCGGATAAGCCTTATCGGCCGCGCCCGCATGGGCCAGCAGGCCCGCAAAGAGCGCCAGCAGGCCGAGTGCTACGTTCTTCGCTTTCTTGCTACGCATGGCGTTACCTTAAATTTGGGCATGTTTCAATGCCTGTGACTCGCGTCACACGATTTTTAAATTCGTGCTACGATGTGACCTTACCACACGGGTCGCGGCATGATTGAACCCCATGCCACAACGCGCAAGCCCTTTTGAGGACAATCAGATGCGCAAATCTTCGAACTCGCATTGGCTGAGCCTTGCTGCCGTCCTTTTCCTTGCGGCCGCCCCCGCCGTATCGCAGCTCTCGCAGCTGCGTCCACAGGCCATTCCGCTCGCATGCGTGCAGGGCGATTGCCCAGTGCTCACAGGTGCGCCTCAAACTGCGGGCATGCGCAGCGGCTTTGTGTACCTCAATCCCAGACAGACAGTCGGCTGGCACAGCACGGGGAAAAACGAGGAGGCGCTCGTCGTTTTGCACGGAAAAGGAAGAGCTTTGATCGATGGCCAGCCTGCGCTTCCCTTCGTTGCTCCGGCGCTCGTCTATATCCCGCCCGCTACCCGGCACAACGTGGAAAACACAGGGAGCGATCCGCTGGCATATGAGGACGTGGTCGCGCCGGCGAAGGCGCCGTAATCCCGCGTCGCCATCCGGCATTCAAGTTCATTCGATTTGCGACTACGGGTGGCTCTGTGCTCCGGCGATGACATCGAGCCCATGACGCAGCAAGGCCAGAATCGCCTCCAGGCTCTCCTCGGCGCCGCGCCGGCTGCCGGGCAGGTTCACGATCAGCGTACTCGCCCGCAGTCCCGCTACGCCGCGCGAAAGCCGCGCATAGGGATTGCGCTCCGCTCCCTTCGCGCGCATCGCCTCGGCCAGGCCCGGCGCGTCGCGATCGATCACGCGCCGCGTCGCCTCCGGCGTCCGGTCGCGCGGGCCCAGGCCGGTGCCGCCCACAGTCAGCACCAGTTCCGCTTCCTGGCGGACGAGGGCTTCGAGAGCCGCCGCGATCGTGTCTTCGTCGTCTTTCAGGAGCGCCGTTCGAATCTCCGCCTGCGGCCATTCGCGCGTGAGCAGCGCGGCCACGGCCGGGCCCGCGGTGTCGGCCATCAGCCCCTGCGAGCAGCGGTCGGATATGGTGACGACGGCAAACAGCATGAGGCGATTGTAAGCGCTAAAGCGGCTCCACAATTGCTATACCCAGGCCCGCGGCAGCGATGACTTGATGGCTCCCCCAAGCATGTTGGCGATCTCCCGAGTCGCGTCGAGCGCATCGGCTTCGGTTATCGTTTCCACGGATTGCATCAGCATGGCTGCCGTGGCGGTCTGGGCCAATCCCTCGGCCAGGCGCACCTCAATACGCCCTTTCCACATTCCGGAGAGGCTTACGCTGCCGATCAGGTGCTCCGGCCCCACGCACAACATCTCGGAGTCCGGCACAGGCTCCAGCCGCATGGCGATCATCGGCTCCCAGAGCTGGGTGTTGGCCCTTACCGGAGACGCCTCGTCGAGCTCGGCCCGCATGAGACAGTCCTCACCTTTGCAGCCGGCTCACTGCGAGCCTTAATACTCCCTATCGGGCCATTTTCGGCAACGATGAAGCCGGAGCGGGGCGAGTCCTTCAAGGTAATTCGGGGCCTGTTTTCGGGACCATTCGGAGGGCGGGAGGTGATTTAAATCACATTCCGCGGTGAGCCCTGGCACATCCCGGCCCTTTGCTCGGTGACACGCTTTCGGGTGTGAGGTGTTCGCCATGCGGGCTTCCGATATGGGCCGCTGGACGCATCCAGCCACGATTCTCGTCGCCACGGACTTAAGTGATCTGGACCATCTCATGCCGTTTGCCCTGGAACAGGCGGGTGAAACCGGGGCGCGCCTGATTCTTCTGCATGCTCTTTCTTCGTCCGCGGTCTTCAGTGCCGATGCCGCCGGAATGCCGTACTACGACAAAGGCAGCGCATTGGAAACCGCGGAGCAGATGCTGCGGCCATGGTGTGAAGCAGCCGCTCGCCGCGGCATCCGTTGCGACGCGCTGGTGCGCGAGGGCCACCCAACACAGCAGATTGCAGCCGCCGTCCGTCAATTTCAGGCCGACCGCGTGCTGCTCGGGACACGGGGCCGGAGCAAGATTGGCAAGCTGCTCCTTGGCTCTGTTGCAGAGCAAGTGCTGCGCTCGGTCTACCTCCCGGTCATGACCGTGGGACCCGAGGCTCATCTCCCGGTGGCTAGGGGCGAGGAACGTGTCGTCCTTCACGCCACCCCACTCAGAGAGACCTCTCGCCCGAGCGCGGCGCTTGCCTGCCAGGTGGCCGCCACCCAGAATGCAAAGCTGGTTTTGCTCCACGTGCTTCCGCCCATCGACGTGATGCAGCGCAAAGGCCTGCCGACCGGGCTGGACTCGGCCGCCATGATTGACCTGCGGATTCTGGCAGAGGAAACCGGCGCTCACTGCTGCTCCGCCGTCGAGCCGGTTGTCGCTCACGGCAATCCATCCATCGAGATTCTGGCTCTGGCTTCGGAGCGGCGCGCTGGCCTGATCGTTCTCGGCGCCACGCACCGCCTGGCCCTGGAAAACCTGACCCGCGACCGCACCGTTTATCGCGTGCTCGCCCACGCGCGCTGCCCCGTACTCACGCTACGTGAACCGCAGGCCCTGCCCGAAGAAGCTCTGGCTGATACCACAGCGGCCCATCGTTGAGGCGCAGCAGGCCCATTCAACTGCGGCGGTTTCGCGCATTCAGTTTCTTGTTTGGCAAAGCAGGATCAGGCAAAAGTCTTCAGGCGCTTCAGGCACTTGTCCTGCAGATAGTGCAGTTGGCGAAGACGGGCCAGCCCCACGGAATTCGAACCCTCGGTGTGGGACGCGAAGATCTCGGCGGCCAGATCGTGGAGCTGCCCATGGAGAGTCTTAATGGCCTGAATCGCCGAATTCGTTCCGTGTGCTGACTGCTTCTGGCCATTCAGCCACGCGCCAATCCGGCATTGGCTGGCATCGAGCGGCGGCGGAGCGGCGCGCTTGCCCTGCAGGTATGCCTCAAGGGCCCCCAGCCATGCGCGGTGCTCCACAGTGGCGCACAGCACCGGCGCGTTCTCCGCGCGCACTACCGGCACTTCGCACCAGTGCGGATCGGGCCGCCACACGGCCGCCCATGACCGGAATTCATGCGCCGGCATGGAACCCGCGATGCCGTAACCCTGGGCCAGATCGCAGCCCATTTGCAGCAGCATCAAGCCATGTTCCGCTGTCTCCACACCCTCCGCGATCACCTGTCTATTGAACGCCGCCGCCAGCCCCAGCACGCCCTCTAGAATCGTCAGGTTCTCCGGTTCCTCCAGCATGTCACGCACAAAGCTCTGGTCGATCTTGAGCACATTGGCGGGCAGACGCTTCAAATAGGTCAGCGAGGAATAGCCCGTACCGAAATCGTCCAGGCCGATCGATACGCCGATCTCCCGGCAGGCCGCCAGGACCTGCGAGGTTCGCACCACATCCTGCATTGCGCTGGTTTCCACCACTTCCAGTTCCAGGTCCGACGGCTTCACTTGCTGGTGCGCTGCAAGCCGGACGCGCAGGCGATCGGCAAAATCCGGCTGCTGCAGCTCGATCGCGCTTACGTTCACGCTCACAGGCAAATGGAAGTCCTCTGCCTGCCACGATTCCATCTGTGCCAGCGCGGTCTCCATCACCCATTCGCCCAGCTCGACGGCCAGCGGGTGATCTTCAATCACGGGAAGAAACATGCCCGGCGGAAGTAGTCCGCGCTCCGGGTGTTGCCAGCGGATAAGGGCTTCAGCTCCCACCACCTTGCCGGTGCGCATATTCACTTTGGGCTGGTAAAAGAGCACGAACTGCCGTGCAGCCAACGCCTGGCGGATGTGCTCGATGTTCTCGTGCCTGTCGCGAACAATCAGGTCCTGGCCCGGATCGAACATACTGAAGCAGTTGCGGCCGGCCAGCTTGGCCTGGTACATCGCCTGCCCGGCCTGGCGCAGAAGCACGTCGGCGTCGACGTCCTCCAGTTGCGGATAAAGGGTTACTCCGGCGCTGGCTGAGACACGCAGCATGGTCTCGCCGATCTGGGCCTCCTCGGATGCCGCCGCAAGCAGGCGGTTCAGCGTGGGCATGCACGCTTTGTTGCCGTCCAGATCGAGGATCACGG
>JBEKAJ010000110.1:0-14730 GCA_050018295.1 Occallatibacter sp.
ATGTTCCTTTCCCGCCCGGATTATTGGCCGATCCTGCGCAATCTTGTTGTGCCCTCGCCGTCGATCGTCACCAACGGCGCCATGCTCTATATCGCCATCGGCATTCTGGGCGCAACCGTGATGCCGCACAATCTCTACCTGCACTCGTCGATCGTGCAGAGCCGCCGCTACAAGCGCACGCCGGAAGGCAAGCGCGAGGCGGTGCATTTGGCCAACGTCGACTCCGCCCTGGCGCTCACCATCGCCCTGTTCGTCAACGCCGCCATTCTGATCGTGGCCGCGGCTGTCTTCTTCCGCAGCGGGCACTTCGAGGTGGCCGCCATTCAGGACGCCTACAAGCTGCTGAGCCCGCTGCTCGGCGTCACCGGAGCGAGCACCCTGTTTGCCATCGCTCTGCTGGCCAGCGGCCAAAACTCCTCGATTACCGGGACTTTGGCCGGCCAGGTTGTGATGGAGGGCTTCATTCACATCCGTCTCTCTCCCTGGCTGCGCCGTCTGATTACGCGTTCCCTGGCCATCATTCCCACCATCATCGTGGTCGCCCTCATGGGCGAGCAGGGAACCGAAAAGCTGCTCATTCTGAGCCAGGTGATTCTCTCCTTCCAGTTGAGCTTCGCCGTAGTTCCCCTGGTGATGTTTACCGGCGACCGCAAGAAGATGGGCGAGTTTACGAACGGCCGCTGGCTGCAGGGGCTGGCTTGGCTCACCGCGGCAGTGATTGCGGCCCTGAATGTGTGGTTGCTGGTCGAGACGGCGATGGGCCGCTGATTTTCCGAAGGCTTCCCCGACCCTCCTGGAGGTTGCAATGAATCGCAATGGAACAAACGGCAGTCTTCTGGCCTTTTGCCTCTTGTTAACCTCTGTTAACTGCGGCAATCTGGCCGCGCAGAGCGGCACGTCAAGCGCGATCTCCGGCACGGTGACCGATGCCAGCGGCGCCATGGTTTCCGGCGCCTCCGTGACGGCGACGCAAGTGGACACCAAAGCGGAGCGGACAGGCCGGACGGACGCCGCCGGACATTTTCTCTTCTCCCAGGTAACCCCTGGGACGTATCGGGTCGCTGTGCAGGCTGTGGGCTTCGCCGACGCGACGTCGCAGCCGACGCTGGTGGGCGTGGGACGCGACGTGGCGCTGAATTTCACGCTTCAGGTCAGTTCCGCGGCGCAGACCGTGGAGGTGACCGCGCAGCAGGGCCTGCTGACCCTCGATAATCCCAACTCCACCACCACCATCGAGGCGAAGACCATCGAAAACCTGCCCAACCCGGGCCAGGACCTCACGTATCTCACGCAATTCACGCAGGGCGCGTTGATGAATACGGCCGGCTCGTCGAGCGATGCCAAGGCTCCCGGCGGTTACGGCAACGTGGAGTTTAACGGCCTGCCCGCGACTTCCAACGGCTACATTCTCGACGGCTACGACTCGAACGATCCCTGGCTCGGCCTGAATATCGGTCTCTCGACGAATCTCGTCATCGGCCTTGACGCGGTGGATCAGTCGACGGTGAATACGAACTCGTTTTCCGTCGATCAGGGACGCTATGCGGTGGCGCAGGTCAACTACTTCACCAAGTCGGGAACCAATGAGTTTCACGGCGATCTCTACGAGATTTGGAACGGCTCGCTGTTGAATGGGGAGGATTATTTTCTCCATGCCAACGACACGCCGGGAAACATCGCGAAAAAGCCGCGTTCCGTGGTGAATGAATTCGGCGTCAGCGTGGGAGGGCCTATCGCCAGGGACAAGCTCTTTTTCTTCGCCCACTTCGAGGGCATTCGCATCGCTTTGCCGTTGGTGACGCCAACGACCTTGCCAACCCCTGCCTATCAGCAGTATGTACTGGGACAACTGGCTACAGGCGGATATGATCCGGTCACAGGAGCCGACCTTCCGGCGCAACCCGCGGAGATTCCATTCTACAAAAACATGTTTTCGCTGCTGCCCGCTCCGGGCGGGTCGCCGGTGGCGATCACGGCATGCCCATTGGACGCATCCGGGAGCTTTTTGCCGGCTCCGCCAAGCGGCGCGCTGCTCGATGGCGGTGGCTGTGCGACCCTGCAGCAGCGGTCCCTGCACAACAGCGATACCGAGAACCTCATCGTGTTGAAGATCGATCACACGATCAACGCAAAAGACAGCATCTGGTACCGCTTCCAGCAGGATACGGGGCTGCAGGCGGAATGGACGGATCCGATCGACTCCATCTTTAACTCCTACTCGCCGCAACCGCAGCGCACCCTGGTCATCGGTTACACACATCTGTTCAGTCCGGCTCTGGTGAATCAATTCAATCCGGGAGCGGACTGGTACTCCAGTATCTTCGAGCCGAACAACTACGCCCAGGAGCTGCAGATCTTCCCCATCGTGCTAATGGCGGGCAGCGACAGCGTGCCCTTCACCACCATCGGCGGCCTGGACGATACGTTTCCGCAGGGGCGCAAGGTCACGCAGTGGCAGATCAACGACAACCTGACCTGGACGCGCGGGCGGCACACTTTGCATTTCGGCGTCAACACGCGCCGCGTCGACACCAGCGACTACGACCTGGGAGAGGGCATTGTGCCGACCGTTGCCTACAACGACCTGGCGGAGTTCACTTATGGAGCCGCATATACCGCGCAGCAGAACTTCCCGGCCTCGCTGAAGGATAGAGCGGCGGCGGGCAACCTCGAATACTACGCGATGGATACCTGCAAGCCTTCCGCGAAGGCAACCATCACTTACGGCATGCGCGTAACGTGGAATACCAATATCACCAGTCCGCAAGGTCTGTTCGGACGCATGGCCGGCTCTTTTCTGGATGCTTCGCACGAAACGGATCAGCCGCTGAACCAGGTCGTTCTGGGCCGCGTGCACAATCTTTTCGCGGCGACGCCGCTGTTCGTGTACCAGCCGCGCGCCTCGTTCGCGTACCAGCTACACCCGCACACCGCCCTCCATATGGGGTTCGGCGTCTTCAACGACATCATCCCGCAGCAGATTGCCGACAGCGGCCTGATGAACGCTCCCAACGATCCCTCCTTTACCGGAGGCATCGCGGGGCCGGTGGGAGGACTGGGAATCGCGCCCGGCGTTCCCGGCAGTGCCGTGGACGCGGCGGCCAGCGCCAATGCGCAGTTTCAGGCAACCTTCAGGTCCGGCGGCGCGCCTTGCCTGGGCATCCAGCCGGGCGAAGGAACCTGTCCGCTGGCCGTCAGTCTGAATACCTTCCCCACTGGAACCCTCAAGACCCCCTACTACTACCAGTACAACATCGGTCTCGAGCAGCAGATCAGCTTGAGCGGCAACCTACGCGCCGACTTTGTGGGTACGCGCGGACTGCACGAACCCTACCAGGTGCAGCTCAACGGCTACCAGAACGTCTGCGACGGATGCTTCGCTCCGTTTCCCTATCGGCAGCCGCTCGATCAGCGCTTTGGGAACGTCACCGAGTTCCAAACCGGCGCCAACAGTGTCTACAACGGATTGCAGATCGCCTACATGCAGCAATGGAGCGGCTTGACGCTGCGCGGCAACTATACCTTCAGCCACTGTCTGGACGAAGTATCGAACGGAGGCCTGCTGGCTTTCTCCACGCAGGGACTGGAGTCTCCGTTACCCGGAGAATTGAGCCGGCAATATGCAAGTTGCGACTACGATGTGCGGAATGACATCTCCGCGTTCGGGGTGTATCAGGTACCGTTCCACTCCGGCAATCCGCTCCTGCACCAAGTCTTCAGTGGATGGTCTTTTTCGGAGACGGGGTTCCTTCACTCCGGACTGCCATTCAGCGTCCTGAGCCAGCAATATAGCGCCAATGGAAACGGCGTGCTTCAGGCATCCAATCCAGCGCAGACCATCCAGTTCGCCGCGCCGGAATATGCGAACCGGGTTCCCGGGGCGCCGCTCTACCGCAAGACCCCCTATCCCGGAGTTACCGTGGCTGGAACCAGGCAATGGCTCAACCCCGGCGCGTTCATCTCGGTGGTCGATCCTACGACGGGCGCATGTTATACCGGCATGCTGGGCGTGCAGAACGACAATCCAACCATCTGCCAGTTCGGCAACTCCGGCCGCAATTCGGTGCGCGGACCGCACTTCACGTATTCGGATATGTACATCACTAAGTCCATTCCGATCCGGGAGGGGATCAAGCTGCGCATCGACGCCCAGTTGTTCAATGCGTTCAACCACCCCAACTTCGCGCTGCCCAGTACGGTGCAGGCCGGCGTGCCCGGTTCGGTCCCGGCAAGTTTCGGAACGCTCCAGAGCATGACCTCGCCGCCGACCGGGCTGCTTGGCGTTGGACTTGGGGGAGACACTTCACCGCGCATGATCGCGTTTGAAGGGCGGATCGAATTCTGACGTCGCCGCGAGACAGGCCGAAAGGCCGTGGCCGGCGACAGGGGCTTCCAAACAGACGACTTGCGCACTGGGGCGGGAATGCCTTTTTGGCGTCTCATCCCGCTTTGGGTTGCCCTGTGACTTATCACACAGAGTGGTTATTGCAGGCCTGCTTTGGGCGTGGTCCAATGACAGTACTTCTTGCGGCTTGGCCTCTCAAATCAAAGAATTGGGACCTGCTTGATGGGCGATGTAGTCCAAATCGAGGCTAGTGAAATGGCCACGTCTTCAGGCCCGCAAACTCAAGCAAGTGTGCCGGATCGGGTCTATAAGGTGTTGCCTACCACTGGAGGTGCGAGCCAGGAGGATCTCTACGGCTTCCGCGCGTCCATGAATGAGCCCGCTTCCGTTGAGGATGTCGAAGCAGAAGCGAAAGAGGCCAGATCCAAGCGGGTAATCGCCTACCTGCCGATCGTTCTTATCCTGGTGCTCGTGGCGCTGGCTATTCTCGTCATCCCCAAACTGACTAAGCCGAAAGCCCCGCCTCTCTATGTCGATTTGGGAACCCGTAGGTTCGATTCGGCGGGGCTGGGAGCCCGGCTCATCGCGCGATGGGAAGGAACCACGGCCTACGAGCTTTACATCGATCCTGTCGATCCGCAGCAGGCCGCCGGCTTTCAAGCTGTGACTGTGAACCCGCCTCACCCGGTTTCCCTCGTCATACGGCTGCTTGATTCCACCGGCGCCGTTGCATGCCAAAAGGAAGTTGTGCTTCCCACTCCCGCGCCACTTACAGACCGTTCAGACCCTTCACAGGCGCTCCTGCCGATGCAGACAACCAGCGGAGACACCGTGCAGAATATTGCCGGCGCCAACGGCCAAATCGCTGAGTTCACCGTTACGGGCGGCCTCCCCTGTTCGCTGAAGCAGTATCAGAGCCTTGCGACATGGGAGTTTCTCACCAACTTTCCCACGCTCGACGAACAGGATGACTGGCTGAAACACCAAAAACTCAACGATGTCGCAAATGGCCGAAAATCCAGTCCCGCTGCCGGCGGTTCGGGGTTTTCCCCGCGGATCCAGCACCTGCCCGCCGCGATTGACGATGATGACGTGATCGTCGGCGACAATCCAGTACGGGGAACCGTCGATACCCAGGGAGGCCGGGTTTTTCTAGTCGGAGTAAGCGGGTTGCGGAACCGCATGGCTGAATGGCAGCTTTTTCCCGCCGCCATTCATTTCCGCTGCGACAAGAACGGGGCATGTGTCCTGACCCGCATCAATTCGCGCACCACCCTGTCGGCGCGGTTGATCAGGTAGAGGGCCGTAAGCCACTTACGTTTTGTCGACCATCCACGGCGCGCGCCGCCGAACTCTCTAGTACCATGAATGCGATGCACGTCTTGTCCGCACCCGAGATGCAGGCCTGCGATCGCGCCACCACGGAGCGGTTTGGAATTCCGTCGATTCAATTGATGCGGGCTGCTTCTTCGGCGGTCGCGGCCCTTGCCCGCGAGCAGTTCCCGCATGCGCGGCGCGTGACGGTGCTGTGCGGCAAGGGCAACAACGGCGGCGATGGCATGATGGCCGCTCGGCTGCTTGCCGATGCAGGCCTCGAAGTGACCACCCTGTTGTTGGGCGCGCCGGAGCAACTGACGAGCGATGCCGCCATAGCGTGGAGCGAATTGAACAGTTCGAAGCGCGGACAGGTCCATGTGATCGCGAATGCCAGAACGCTGGCCGATCACAACGATGCGCTCAATACCGACCTGATTGTGGACGCGGTGCTCGGTACAGGGTTCAAGCCGCCGCTGAAGGGACTAGCGCTGGAGGCGCTCAAGTGGCTACGCGGCGGTCGCGCACCAGTTCTCGCACCCATTCTCGCGATTGACTTGCCCTCCGGCTGGCCTGCCGATGAGACGGGCGCAACGTTTGCGGGGCCTGTCTTTCCCGCCGACGCAGTCATCACCTTCACAGCACCGAAGCCGGCGCACGTCTTTGGGCAACTGACCAGGCGTTGGAATCAGCCGGTTGTTGTTGCGCCCATCGGCTCACCGGACGCGGCGATCGTTTCGGCGCTCAACCTCGATTGGGCCGGCTCGTCGCTGGCCCTGGCGCAGGCTCCGCGCGCGGCGGCGGCTAACAAAGGCAGCTTCGGTCATGTGCTTGTTGTCGGAGGGACGTTCGGGATTGCCGGAGGCAAGGCTGGCGCGCCGGCGATGACAGCTTTTGCGGCGATGCGCGCGGGTGCGGGCCTGGTGACAGCGGCGGTTCCAGCTCCGGCGCT
Source organism: Occallatibacter sp. (assembly GCA_050018295.1). Taxonomy (GTDB): domain Bacteria; phylum Acidobacteriota; class Terriglobia; order Terriglobales; family Acidobacteriaceae; genus Telmatobacter. The sequence goes on from JBEKAJ010000110.1 coordinate 6,612, forward strand.
GCCGGTGGTCGCGTCGTTCGCGCCGGAACTCATGACCTGGCCGCTGGCGTCGACGAGGTCAGGCCAGATCGCTGCGAAGAATCTTGAGCCCAGGCAGGTTGGCGCTTTGACCGCCGGAAAAACTGTCCTCGCCATCGGGCCGGGGCTGGGGCAGGGCGCGGAGACGGCGAAATTCATCATTGGACTCCTCGGCGCCACAGAGAATCCCACCGTCATCGACGCGGACGCACTAAATCTTCTTGCCGCGAAACCGGCGCTGCTCAAGAAGCTGGCCAAAGGGCGCACGCTGGTGTTGACGCCGCATCCCGGCGAGATGGCGCGGCTGGCGGGAATCGACGTGGCCGAGGTTCAGGCCAACAGGCTCGAGACAGCGCGCAACTTTGCTCAGCGCATGGGTGTAACTCTGGTCCTCAAAGGCGCGCGGACGCTCATCGCGCATCCAGATGGCCGCGTAGCTGTAAACACCTCAGGCAATCCGGGCATGGCCAAAGGCGGCAGTGGCGACGTGCTCACCGGACTGATTGCGGGCCTGCTGGCGCAATTCCCTCACGATCCTGCGCAAGCCGCAGAAGCTGCGGTTTATCTGCATGGGCTGGCCGCGGATCTGGCCGTGCATGAAGGCAACGAACGCACCTTGCTGGCCACCGATTCCCTGGCGCAACTGGCGCGGGCGTTTCAATCCCGTGCGCATGATTTTGATGTGGACGGTAAAACCGGGTATGTTTGGTTGCAGGGCATTGCGGCCAACCGCCCTGCATGAGGTTCAGCGATGACCGATTCCGCAACCCTGGCGGAAGGCAGAATGTACGAGTTCACCACGCAAAGCGGCGCGGATACCGTTGCAGTGGGCCGCAAGCTCGCCGGTTTGCTGAAGCCTCCGCAGTTCCTGCTGCTGCGCGGCGAGCTGGGCACGGGCAAGACGACTCTGGTGAAGGGCATTGCGCAGGCGCTGGACGCAGCAGAACCCGACGAGGTCACCAGTCCCACCTTCACGCTTATCCACGAATTCGACGGCACGCGCGAGGGCAAGCCGGTGAAGCTCTACCACCTGGATGTCTATCGCCTGGAAAGCGAGCGCCAACTGGAGACGCTGGGCCTCGACGATTTGCTTACTCCCGATGCGCTCGTCGTGGTGGAGTGGGGAGAGAAGTTCAAGAGCATTCGTAAACGCGCCACGGGAGAGATCGTCATCGCCCCGGAGGGCGGCGACGCGCGGAAGATCACGGTGACGCTGAAGGAATAGAAGTTCAGCGTGTCAACAGGTCAGCCGCGGGCGGCGACTATTTGGGTGTCAACTCTTCAACGCGTCCCGGCCTTCTCTTCCCCTCTCATGGCCTGATACAAGTTCCTCGGGGAATTCATGAATCGCATTCCATTTTCAGAAGTGCAGGCAGCGCTGGCAGGCGTGCTGCGCAAGCTCGGATTCGCTCATGACCGCGCCGAGACTTGTGCGCGGCTGTTTGCCGAGACCACGCGCGACGGTGTGTACACGCACGGGATCAACCGCTTTGCACGCTTTGTGGTCACGATTCGCAACGGCCGGGTGATTCCGGCGGCCGAGCCTGAAGTCACGGCGCGATTAGGCGCGCTGGAGCGTTGGGATGGCCACAGAGGGCCGGGGAATCTGGCTGCGCTGGCCGCGATGGAACGTGCAATCGCTCTCGGGCGCGAGCATGGCGTGGGTTGCGTCGCGCTGGGCAACACCAACCACTGGATGCGCGGCGGAACCTACGGTTGGCAGGCCGCGGAAGCAGGGCTGATCGGCATCTGCTGGACCAACACCATGCCCAACCTGCCGCCATGGGGCGGAGGGGAGCGCGTGATCGGGAACAATCCTCTGGTTATTGCCGTGCCGCGCGCAAGCGGGCCGGCGGTGCTCGACATGGCGATGTCGCAGTTTTCTTATGGCGCTCTCGAGAGCTACCGCAAGCGCGGCGAAATGCTCCCAGTGGATGGCGGCTTTGACGCGAGTGGCAACCTGACGCGCGACCCCGGAGCCATTGAGGAATCGTGGCGGCCACTGCCAGCTGGGTATTGGAAGGGATCGGGCCTTGCCGTTGTGCTGGACATGATCGCTGCCATGATGGCGCTGGGCCACGCGACCTGCCAGATCTCCTCGGACCCAGTGCTTGAGACCGGAATCTCGCAGATGTTCCTTGCACTCAACCCCGGGGCATTTGGGCCTGCGCCAGAGGCCGGGAAGATCGCCGACGCTGTCGTCGCTTCGCTGCACAACTGCCCGCCGGCGAAGCCAGGCGGCAAAGTTCGCTATCCGGGTGAACAGACGCTGGACATTCGAGAGGAAAACACGCGGTTGGGGCTTCCGGTCGAGCCGGCAGTGTGGGCAGAGATTTTGGCGATGTAGTCGTGCGGCCGGCGAGAGTGTAGACCGCCTCAGTACCCCATGATGTTGTAGCCGCAATCCACATACAACGTCTCACCAGTGACGGCGCTGGCCAGGTCGCTGGCCAGATAGAGCGCCGTGCCGCCGACTTCGAGCTGATCAACGTTGCGGTGCAATGGAGAACGCTCGGCGTGGGATTTGAGCATGTCGCCCAATGCGCCCACCCCGCGCGCCGCCAGCGTTTTAATGGGGCCGGCAGAGATGGCGTTGACGCGAATGTTCTTGGCGCCGAGCTCGAAGGCGAGGTAGCGCACCGCGGATTCGAGAGAGGCCTTGGCCAACGCCATGACGTTGTAGTGGGGCACGACTTTCTCGGCGGCGTAGTAGGTGAGGGTAATGATGCTGCCGCCCTCGGTCATGAGCGGCACGGCGCCGCGGCTGACAGCGATGAGCGAGTAGACGCTCACGTCGTGCGCGATGCGAAAGCCCTCGCGGCTGGTGTTGATGAACTCGCCCTTCAGTTCCTCGGCGGGCGCGTAAGCGATGGCATGGACGAGGATGTCAATCTTGCCGTACTTCTCTTTGAGCGCGGCGAAAAGGGACTCGATCTCCTGGTCGTTGGAGACGTCGCACTGGAAACCGCTTGCGCCGGAAAGATCGTTGATGAGGTCTTCGGCCTCGGCTTTCATGCGCTCGTTCTGGTAACAGATGGCCAGGGAGGCGCCGGCCTCATGGAGTTTTTGGGCGATGCCCCAGGCGATGGAGCGCTTATTGGCCAGCCCGAAGACGACGGCCGTCTTGCCCGCCAAATTGATCATGCCGAGTGAGTTCCTCCAGGGCCTTTGCTCGATCAGGGAAACGGTGAACGACCCGCCATTCAGAATACCAGAGCGATTTTCGCGTGGAGACGCGGGGTTTGCTTCAGCCGCCGAGGTCAATCAACTCGACATGTCCCACTGGACGCCCGAGGAATCTCGAGCCCAGTCGTTCAAACTTCTCCACGGAGTCGGTAGCGAAACAGCGAACTTCGGTCTCTCGAGTACCACCCTGCGCGGCCGGAGCGGCGCTACCATTGAGCAGCTGAACGGCAGCCTGCGCCACCGACTCCGCCGAATCGATGACTTTGGCGCCCGGCCGCACCGCTCCTTCGAAGAGCGGCCGCAACAGCGGGTAGTGCGTGCAGCCCAGCACTAGCGTGTCGAACGAGCAGCGGGCAGGCCTTCTCAATGACACGCAGACCCTGAGCGGTGCAGGCGGCCGTGTAAGCGTGGCTCTGCACCGTGGCTTCGGTGGCGATGACGAGCACGTCGCCGGTGCGCGATGCGGCGCGCGCGGCGGCAGCACCGGGCTCGATGACGCCGAGCACGGGAACAGAAACAGAGCTCTGAATGGCGTCGAGCGCCAGCGCACTGGCAGTGTTGCAGGCGATCACGAGGAACTCGGCTCTCTGCTCGTTCACAAGAAACTGCGCGCTCTGCGCGGCGTAGCGGGCGATGGTGCGCCGCGATTTGGAGCCATAGGGCAGGCGCGCCGTATCGCCGAGAAAGGCGAAGCGGGCACGCGGAAACCGCTCGACGAGCGCACGCAGGACCGTCAATCCGCCAAATCCGGAATCGAAGACACCGATGGTTGGGGCCATGTCTTCCAGAGTAGCCTCTATGAGTGTGGTCCGTCCCGGGGTCCTACTTCGTGCCGCACGAAAATCCGCTCATTGTTGAATCTCTCTGAGATACGCATTCAGCTCCTCGTCCGCGGCCGGCGATGTGCACGTTCCCGGGCGCTCATACAGGCAGACTCCCTGCCAGCATTGCGTCTGCGTGAAGCCGGATGGAAGATCGGTTGATGCGGCCGGAGCGATCAACGCATTAATTGAAGAAGCATCTTTGGCAAGTTGCGCGGCGCTTTCCAAGGGAATGATCGGCACATCGCGGTGGAGATGCGCGTACCCTCCCGACTCCCACCATATCGCGCGGTAGATTCCCACTCCACATACTCCCGATTCGCGGCTGAGACGATCGAAGGCGCCGTCGCCCCAGCGCGTTCTGTACCAGTCCGCGCATTGTGCCGCGAGCAGCGCCGATGAAACGAAAAGGAATGCTACGCCGATGGCCACAACCCATTTGGGATTATCGAGGAATTTCAATCCGTGCCTGATCTCGCGCAGGAGATCGACAATTCCCATCGCAGCCAAAGTGATGGCGGGGGCGAGAATCGGATAGATGAAGCGGATCTCCTTGTGCGGAATCAGGCTATGCGAAAAAACCACGATGGCGCAGAAGATGGCGAGGAAAGGGCTTCGCCTCGCGCCATTGAAGAGAAGCAGGACCGACGGGCCGAGCAACACCACAAGAACCAGCACATACCAATACCACGGTTGCACCAGAGTCAACTCTTTGCCCGGCCCGCTCACCACGTTCTCTTTGTAGTAGCGGATGAACGACTGCCACGGATAGGACCACGTGATCCAATCCACAGATCCGAAGAGCATTACCGGGACCAATGCTCCGGCCGCCACAGCAGGGATTCTCGCGCGCCAGCGCGGGTAGCAGAAGTAGACCATCGCAAAAGCCATGGCAGGCAGCAATTGAATGCGCAGGCACGCGGCCAGCGCGCAAAGCAGTCCGGCAAGGAAAAGGCGCCTTCGCTCGCCCAGCTTCTCGCCGTAAACGCCGAGATAAAGCCCGGGCAGCAAGACGTGGGCGGCAACGACTTCATTCAGCGCCTTCGGCGCAAAGTAAACGAGCCCGAAGAAGAACGAGCACGCAAGGGCCGCAATGAGGGCCGCGGGGGTACCGCTGGCGCGCTTTGCCCATGCATACCCGAACCAGACTGTGACGAGTGAGATGAGCGACAGAACGATCGAGATTCCGAGGAGGTATCCTTCCGAAGCCGAGCCCATCCAGGCGGTAGCGCGCATAACTCCGGCAAGGAAAGTGGGAAAAACCCATGAGCGAATTCCAAGCCTCCATTCCCAGGAGATGACGCCATAGCCATACACCAATCTGTGCGCCGGCTCGAGAGTCTGGAAAATCTCATCAGGGAAGAAGATGTTGGGCGAGCCCACCGCAAGCCCGATACGCAGCGCAAACGCGAATCCGAGCAGCGCAGTCCAGGCGGAGATTATTCTCGCGCGCGTCACGGATGGGCACCCACGTCTGCGGTTGCGTTTTCGTTCGTCAGATAGGTGCGCGTCAAATCGGCGTGACCGGCGAGAGTCACGCGCGGCTGGCCATCGACCAGAAAGCGCACCTGCGTCACGCGAGGCAGATTGGCGTTGAGCGTGGAGCAGATGGAAAGCACCGTGAGCGACTCAGTCTCCAAACCGGAAGGATGGCCGGCCACGAAGGCCCCGGTGAGGTTGACGACCGCAAGTTGAGGGCCGTTGGCCATCACGCTCCCTTTTGCGTCCGCGATGGGAACAAGAAAAACCTGAGCGATCGAGCTTGCCCCGCCGGGCACGGCGTGCGCGGCATCGGGAGCGGCATAGAGGTCGAGCAACTTGCCCAAGATGGCCTGCGCGCGGGCCTCGGGATTCTGCGGCAAGGGCAGCGAGAGTATGCGGGGCTGCACGGTGTTATCGGCATCATTCGCCACCATCAGGGTGGCTTGCTCGGCCGGAGTCACCAGGGGCGCCTGCGTGGGAGCAGAATCCTCGCCGCGGAGCAGACGATCGTGAGCGCGGCGCAATTGGTTCCACAGTAGTACGCCCATGATGATGGAGGCAGCGAGCAAGAAGATGAAGAGAACGGTCTGGTGGCGAGGGATCACTGCTCGCGGTCCTCCCGTGCTTGCGATCGCCACTCGACCAGGGCCGCAGCCAGCGCGTTCGCCACGCGCGCCTGGTAGTCCGGATCGTCAAGGCTGGCAGGCCCCTGCGCATCCGTCGATCGCTCCGGCGCGACCTCAACGGCCACCGCCGGACAGCTCATGCTGTCGATCGCAGGCAGCGCAGTCCGTCCCAGAGTGACGGGCACGGTGGCGTGGGACAGCGCCGAGTTGACCACTCCGGCAAAAGACAGGCTGCGCATGATCCACGCTGCCTGCGCGGTCTTCCAGGGGAGAAAGCGCGCGTCCTGGACCGGAGCCAGCGAAGAGACGAAGAGGTGCACTCCGGAACCGCTTTCTGCCGCGTGCAGGCTAATGCAGGCTTGCGCGTTAGCGTGGTTAGCAATCTGGGCGCGGGAATCGGGCTCCAACGTAGCGTCGGATTCGCGTGTTGTCACCACGGCAAAGCCGCGGGCCATGAGGAGTGAGCGCAGCCTGATGCTGAGGGCCAACGTGTATGCCTTCTCAGCCTCGCCGCCGAGGCGTGCGCCGGTGTCGTCGCCGCCATGAGCCGCGTCGAGCACGACCACAAAGCGTGGAGCGGCAGGCGGGGATTGCGCAAAGATTGGGCCAGATGCCGTAATCGCAAGGAGTGCGGCCATCGCCCGAAACCACCCGCGGCGATTGTGACTTCCCGTGGTTATTTGGCCGGCAGTGCGCAGCGCGAAAGAGGACGATGCGCCCGAGTCCGACGATTCCCGCCACATGACTTCAATCCAGCGCATAGATGGCCAGGCCGCTGAGCAGCTTGGGGAAAAAGTCGGTCGACTTTTGCGGCATCACCTCGCCAGCAAAGGCGACTTCCTTCAACTGCTCCATGGTCACGGGATTGGTGAGGAAGGCGATATCGGCCTCGCCCCTGCGTACTTGCTCCACAGCTTCCTGGGCATCGCGCAGATAGCGCAGGTTGGTCTGCTCGCGCACCTTCTCGGCGTCCAGGCCCATCAGGCGCTCGAAAACAACGGTGTGCAATTGGGTCAGGTCGAGCCGCCGCTGGCGCTCAGGCAGGCCGGCCAAGGCAGCGGCCATGGCATCCGGCTTGGCGCGCAGCAGGAATGCGCCAGAGCAGGTGACGGCGACGAATGCCGTTCCCGTCTCGCGCCTCAACTCATCGATAAATGAAGAAGCGTCGAACGGCGGCAGCGGTTGAACGGCGAAGTACGCCTCGGCCGCCTTGAAGAATGCCGTGGCGAAGAAGCCGTTGAGACCGTGCACCACTCGGTGGGTGGGCAGAATCACGAGTTCATCCGAGTCCATGTTGACGAAGGTCATCATGGCAGCGGCCTCGGGGAATTCGGGCTGCGGCAACTGCTGCGTGCTGGAGCCGCTTTTGGCGTGCGCTCCGCCCTTGTGTTCTTTGGAGTATTTAAAAGCGGTTTCATAGCGGTGGTGACCGTCGGCGATGATCAGCTTCTTATCGCCCATGGCGGTCACCAGCAGCCGGATTGCCGCCGGATTGTTTACGCGCCAGAGCCGGTGCAGGACGCCGTATTCGTCGGTTACTTCGGCGTCTGCGGCGCCGTGCCCTTCGTAGAGAATTTTTTCTACGCTGCCTGCAGGGTCAGAGTAGAGCATGAAGATCTGGCCGAAGTGCGCACGCGTGGCTTTCAATAGGTTGAGCCGGTCGCTCTTGGGCTTCGACAGCGTTTGTTCGTGCCGGAAGACGACCTGGTCGCCGTAGTCCTGGAGCTTGCCCAGGGCGATAAAGCCGCGACGCTCCTTTTCGACTACGGCGCCGGGTACCTTAAACCGCTGCGCGTACGCAAAGACGCACGGCTCATTTTCCTGGAGCAACACGCCCTGTTCGCGCCAGGCTCGAAAATCGTGTGCCGCGCGCGTATAGACGTTTTCACCCTTCTCTGCGTCAAATAACTCAGGCAGTCCCAGGATGATCCGGACAAGGTTAAAGGGGCTGCGCTGGTAGTACGCCTGTTGCATGGCCGGCGTGAT
>JBEKAJ010000111.1:0-10150 GCA_050018295.1 Occallatibacter sp.
AGAAGCACCAATCCCGCACGAGATGAAGACATCCTAATGCCGCCTGAAGAAAGCGAAGATTTCAACAACTCTTCGTAGAAGTTTAACCAAGGGTTAGAAACGGGGCAAGGGGAAAACGAAGCTAGCGCATTGACTTAATTACTTTGGAAACCGGCGCCGGAAGCGGGAATTTGCACCAGGCGCCGATCCGAATTGGCTAAAGTGTGCCGCCGATATAGTTGATTCCTTGTTCGGGATGATGCGGGTCGATCACTTCGAAGACCACATCGTCGCCGGTCTTGAGCTTGCTGACCACGGCGTCAAACTGCTCCTTGGTGGGAGTGGGCTGCCGGTTGATATGGGTAATGACCAGGCCCGGTTCGAGTCCCTGCAGGTCAGCGAAGGAGCCGCTGCGGACCGATTCAACGATGACGCCGGCGGTGTGAATGCGGGAGACCGTTGCCGGCGGGGCCTCCTGCACGACGATGCCTAGCTTGGCTTCGCCCGCGCCGACGACGCCGTTGTCATTGCTCTGAGGCTGCGGATTGTTGAGATTGGCAAAGACGGTGTCGCGATCGCCGATGGTCACCGTCGTGTCCTGCGGCTTGCCATCGCGCATGAATCCGAGACGAATGGTTGATCCGGGCCTGCGGCTGGCAATTTCGTTCACTAGATCGTCGCCGTCCTTGATGGAGCGCCCATCGACGGCGACGATGATGTCGCCGGCCTTGAGGCCCGCTTTGTCAGCCGGGCCGCCGGGCTGAACTTCCTGAACCAAAACGCCATTCTTGAAGCCGTAGACGCGATTGACGGCGCCCGAGAGGCCTTCGCGGAACTGAATGCCGATGGAGCCGCGCGTCACCTTGTGACTGGGGCTGATGAGATCGTTGTAGACGTCGACAACGGTGTTCGAGGGCATGGCGAAGCCGATGCCCTGATAGCCGGCCGATTGGGTGTAGATGGCGGTGTTGACGCCGATGACCTCGCCGTTCATGTTCAGGAGCGGGCCGCCGGAGTTGCCGGGATTGATAGCAGCATCCGTTTGGATGAAGTGCTGGAACTGGCCCGGAGCTCCCTGGTCGATGGTGCGGTTCTTGGCGGAGATGATGCCCGCGGTGACGGTCTGCGCCAGCGCGAATGGACTACCGATGGCCTCGACCCAGTCGCCGACCTGCGCTGTGTCAGAGTTGCCCATCTTGACGGTGGGAAGAGGCGTGCTGGTGTCGATTTTGATCACCGCAAGATCGGTGGCCTTATCGATGCCGATGACGCGAGCTGGACGCCCGAGGTCCTGGGTGTCGGGATCGGTGGAGAGCTTGACGTAGATCTTGTCGGCTTTGTCGATGACGTGATCGTTGGTGATGATGTAGCCCCTGGCATCGACGATGAAGCCTGAGCCCAGTGACTCCTGCACCTGACCGGTGTCGCCGCCCTCATCGGGCCCGGGAACCTGGCCGCCGAAGAAGCGGTTAAAAAAGTTCTGGAAGTCGTCCTGCCCCTGCTGATCGTTGTCCTGATTGCCATCGCCCGGGTTCTGCTGGTTGGGCTGTGAATGGAACTGATGGAAGTTGCGGCGGCCGCCTTTGTCCGACTGCTTGGGCAGAGTCTGGGTATTGATGTTCACGACTGCCGGTCCCACCGCTTTGGCGATTCGCACAAAGTCGTTCGGCGGGGTGGGCGTGGTGACAACCTTGAGGGGAGTCGCGTCAGAGCTGCTGCTCTGGCTTTCCTGGCCGCGGACTCCGTGAGCGGCAAACGATCCGGCCAGAACGGCGGCGGAGACCGTGGCAAGCAAGACGAAGACCGAGGCGAGACGGCGCGAGCGAAGCCGTTCGAAGAGCGATTTCATAGAGTTTACTGACCTCATAGGGCGCCTATGCCGTGGGCCGGCAATCAATTAGCGCTACCCCTTCAGTATAGCCGTCCGCGAGCGGGTCCGGCACTGACTCTTCCGCGTCACGCGAGAGCATGTGAGAAGCCAAATCCGCGCCCTGACTGTTTAGACGCGACCGGGAACAAAAGAGCCGCATGAAGGCAGAAGTTGGCGGGCACAGGTGGAGGGAAGACGGCGCTACTGATCCGAAGCCCGTTCCAGCGCCCATTCCAGCATGGCGAGGGTGAGAAGCAGCACACGCTTGAGCGCGAGCTCGCGGTCTTTCGACGAGTACCATTCGCGCAGTGTATGAGCATCGCCGCCGTCGCCGCCTGCTCCCATGGAGAGTGCAGGAACGCCGAGCGCGAGCGGGATGTTGGCGTCGGTGGAGCCGAGGCGGAGGTCGGTTCGCAGGCCGAGATGGCGGTCGACGGCGCGCAAAGTGGAAAGGAGCGGCGAATCGTCAGGCAGTTGCGCGGCGGGGCGGTCGCCGATTTTGGAGACCGCGAAGGACAGGCGCGAGCGCGAACCTGCGCCGGCTGACCTGGCCTTTTCGTTCCAGTGATCGACGGCGTCCTCGACGGCGCGATGCAGCGCGACTTCAAGGCGGAGAAGTTGATTGGGGTCGGTGGAACGGAGGTCGACGTTGGCCTGAGCGCTTTCAGGAATCGAATTGACGCTGATGCCGCCGCGAATGGTGCCGAGGTTGAGCGTGGTGCGCGGCTCATCGGGGAGCGGAGTTTCAGCAAGCGTGGCCAGAGCGGAGGCGAGCGCGGCGATTGGGTTGGGAATGCCCGCATCAGTGAAGCTGTGGCCGCCGGGCCCGGTGATGGCGATTTGATAGCGGCGGCTGCCCAGAGCCTGTGTGACGGCTGATTCGGCACCGGGGCCATCGAGAACAATATGAGCGGCGATGCGGCCGGCGAGCGCGCTGTGCTCGTAGATATGACGCACGCCGCGCAGGTCGCCCTCGCCTTCTTCGCCGACGTTGCCAAGAATGACAAGCGGCACGGGCAGCTCAACACCCGCGTGGAGAAGCGCGCTCACGACGGCTAGCATTCCGGCTACACCTGCGGCATTGTCGCTGGCGCCCGGAGCTTCAAGACGATCGCCGTTGAGGATGGGGCGGAGCGGAGTGGCGACGGGGAAGACCGTGTCAATGTGCGCGGAGAGCAGAACGACCGGGCCGCTGCTGTCGGCGGGTCCGCCGCGGCGGACGGCGGGCAAAGTGCCGAGGACGTTTCCGGCGTCGTCGATCTCGACACTGGTCAGGCCTGCCTGCGTGAATCGCTCGGCCAGCCACTCGGCGCGAGCCTGCTCGCCGTGAGTGGGCGCGGGAATCGCGACGAGCTCAACCTGCCAATCCATGATGGTTTTGGGATTTGCGTGCAGCCAAGCAAAGGCGGCGTGAATGGGCCTCTGCGCAGCGAGGGCTGTGACGCGCGAGAACGCCGAGGCTGAAGAGAGAACCGGCATGGAGGTGAATTCAGAGTAGCAGGACGCGGGATGCGCGAGCAGCGATTGCTCCACGCGGAAGTAAGGATTTGAACGCGTCGGGGATCAGAGTTCTTCGGGCGGGTAGTCGACAGAATGGAGGAAGAGGCCGCGCGCCGGCGCGGTGGGGCCGGCCTCGGAGCGGGAGCGGGCGGCGAGAATGCGGGGAATCTCTTCGAGGGCGAGATGAGCGCGGCCGACATCGATCATGGTGCCGACCAGATTGCGCACCATGTGGTGGAGGAAGCCGTTGCCGCGGACACGGTAGACGAGGAGCTCACCGGCCTCGGTGGTGCGCTGCTCCCAGGCCGAGGAGATGAGGTTGCGGACGGTCGACTCCGGCGGCGATGAGGGAGCGGTTGCGTTCGAGGCGGGATTCTCGGCGAGGGCTGCGCGGTGCGCGAGGTCGGGATCGGTTGCGGCGAAGCTGAGGAAGTCGTGCTCGCCAACAAAGAGGCTCGCGGCGGACTGGAGCGCCTCGAGCGAGAGCGGCCAGGCGCAGGCGTAGACGTACCGGGAGAGGAAGGGCGGGCAATCGACGGCGCGAACGATGCGGTACTCGTAGGTTTTGGCGATGGCTGAGTGGCGCGCATGAAAGGTGCTTCGTACTGTTCTGGTTTCTGAGATGCGAATCGATGGGGGGAGGGTGTGATTGAGAGCGCGAAGCAAATTTTCGGGCGGGATGGGAGCGCGGAGAGCGAAGCTGGCGACCTGAGCGAGCGCGTGGACGCCGGCGTCGGTGCGGCCGGAGCCCTGGGGCAGAGGCGATTCGCCCGTGACACGGCCGAGCGCTGCCTGCAACTCGCCCTGGATGGTCGGCTGACCGGGCTGTACCTGCCAGCCCTGGAAGTCCGTGCCGTCGTAGGCGAGAGTGAGCTTCCAGGTTTGGAGGCTGGAATCGGTTTGAGGCTGATCGGTCACTGGGATCGCTGTATCCCAGCGTACCCGACGGCGATGGGCAGGCAAAGATCTCCTCAAGGATCAAGGGGGCGCGAGCAGACGTGAAAGTCGGCTACGTTTTGCGGCGTTTTTTGCTGCGACTTTACAGTGGATGTGTTGATCCCAAAAGGGTTAACTGGAAAAATGGACTTTCGTGAGCGCTTGAGGGGTTGCGCTTGGGTTGGATCTGGAGGTATTTTACTAACCAGTTAGTTAAAATCGGGATTGCGGGACTTGATTGCGGGAATTGATACCCACGGAGCGGACATCTAGAGGCTGTGGCCGTCGAAGTCTCCAGCGATTTGTACACAAGGTTCCCGCACGCGGTGATCGTCTGCGAGCGAGGTCAGGATCCGGAAACGAACTCCGAATTTGTGCAGATAAACCAGTGATTGTGGGCGGTTGAGCGGAATGAGACGAGTGCAGGGAACGAGAGGGGTATCGATTTCGTAATCAAGACAGAGCCTTCTAGGGCAATGTGGAAGCGATAATCGTCTTGATGAACACACGATGTGCATCCGGAGCGGCCGGTTGGCCGCTGGGAGGCATGGCGAGTCAGGAAGAGCAGCCAGACAGGGCAACCAGGCAGGGCAAACAAGAAGCGCAAACAGGCGGCGCAACCAATTGTGGAGAGGAACTATGCATTCTTACAGGACGGGTGTGGATTTTGGGGAGCGGAGTGCAGCAGGCAGTGATTGCAAAAGAACAAAGCAGAGCACGGATGCGGTGAGAAAGAGGGGCGAACGGTTGCGCGCCGTTGCGGCCGTCCTGTTGACGCTGGCGGCGACGATGCCGGGCTATGCGCAACAGGCTGGGGCGGGGTCGAATGGGCCAGACAAGGCGGCTTCAGAGTTGCCAGTTGCGCCGGTGCCGGTGGCGACACAACCGTACCCATTGCGCACATCGAGCCGCGATTATTCCAAGCCGTTCGGGAGTTGGCTGCGCAATCCGATCGGCGTCTACGTGCCGACGAACATTCCCAAGGCGAGCTTCACGAACTCCGTGCGGCTGACCGACCTGGTGAAGGACGGCAAGATTTATCTGAGCTTATCGGATGCGATTGCGCTGGCGATTGAGAACAACTACGACATCGCCATCGCGCGCTACGACCTGGATATTGCGGACACGGATATTTTGAGCACGAAGACGGGTGCTGCGCCGCGCGGCGCGCCGTCGGGCCTGGTCACAGGAACACAGGGCGGATCGACCTCAACACTTTCGACCGGCGGCGGGCCAGGCGGGACGACTGGAGGCGCGGGCGGAGCGGGTTCCGGAGTGAACGGACTTTCGCTCACTACGAATGGAGCGGGACCGGCGCCTGAGAGCCTGGATCCGAACCTGACGGGGACGGTCGAGTTTGACCGCGACCACCAGCCTTCGACGAACTTCTTCACCGGTGGCACGAGCTCGACGAACCAATACAACTTCTCGTTCAACCAGGGATTCGTGACCGGCGCGAATCTGCAGATCGGCTTTAACAACGAGTACGCCACCACCAGCAACGAGATTGCGGAGTTGAGCCCGGAGCTGTACTCGACGTTCAGGGCAACGCTGACGCAGCATTTGCTGCAGGGTGCGGGAATCTGGGTGAACAAGAGATTCATTTACCAGGCGCTCAATGACCGGCGCATCACGGACTCCTCGTTCAGGCAACAGATTCTCTACACCGTAAACCAGGTGGAGACGATTTACTGGGGCCTGGTGCAGGCGTATGAGGATGTGCAGGCCAAGGAGCGGGCGCTGGACCAGAGCAATCAACTGCTGACGGACAATAAGAAGCAACTGGAAATCGGCACTATGGCGCCGCTGGACGTTGTGAACGCCGAATCGAGCGTGGCGACCGACCAACAGGGGTTGATCAGCGCGCAGAGCGCACTGAACTATCAGCAGCAGATCATCAAGCAGGCGATCGCGCGCAACCTGAACGATCCGAAGCTGTCGGCGGCCCCGGTGATTCCAACCGACCGCGTAAGCTTGGCGGCGATTCCCGAGGAGAGCCAGCCGGTGGAGGCGCTGGTGCAGGAGGCGTTCCAGCAGAGGCCGGAGCTGGAGCAGGCGGTGCTGACGTTACGGAATGATGAGATCACCCTGAAGGGCGCGCGCAATGCGCTGTTGCCCGCCTTCGACGTGTTCGGATACTACCAGGGGCAGGGCATTGGCGGAAAGATCAGCCCGAACTGCAATGTCTCAGGATTCTATCCGCCAAGCGTTTGCAACCAGCCACCCACGAGTTATGGGACGACCGTCGATCACGCGTTTAACAATTCCGCGGCAGACAAGGGCCTGGGATTCACCCTAACCATTCCGCTGCGCAATCGCGAAGCGCAGTCGGTGCAGGAGCGGTCGCTGATGGAGTACCGGCAGGCGGAGCTGCGGCTGGAGCAACTGCATACACTGATTCGCATGCAGGTGGTGAACGCGATGTTTGCGCTGACCAACGATCGCGCCCAGGTGCGGGCGGCGGTGGCCGCACGCGACTTTGCGCAGCAGAGCCTGGACGCGGAAGAGAAGAAGCTTCATCTTGGCGCGTCGACAACCGCGAATGTGCTGCAGCAGGAGCGCAGCCTGGCGACGATGGAGGACAACCTGATCGCGGCGCATGCTGCGTACGCAAAGGACCGCTCGGGTCTCTACCAGACGCTGGCTTCGACGCTGCACCATTACGACATCAATCTGACGGAAGCCGCGTCAGGAACCGTGACGACGACGCCGGTGGTGCCGGGTGTGGAAGCGGCGACGCCGGGGAACGAGCCTACGATGACTCCGCCGGTAACACAGGAGCAGCCCGTAACGCCGCCGTCGGCGCAGTAGGGGTGGTTGTGGTATCCCAGGTCCCCAAATGCGAGGGACCTGGGGCACCCAGGATAAGTGGAATGGCAAGATGGCCCGGCGATGAGCCGGGCCATTTTGTTTTGGTGGCACGAATGCGGGCGAGAACGTCCGCACGACAGTCGGCCGGGAGGCTGGCGCTACATTACCGGCAAAGAGACCGGCGCGATGTTAGCGTTCGGCGACTTTATCCAGCAAATCGAAGAATTCAGGAAAGCTGATGGCGGCGGAGTCTGCGCCCTGGATAAGGGTGTCGCCGGTGGCGCGGAGGGCAGCGACGCTGAACGCCATGGCGATGCGGTGATCGCCGCCGGAATCGATGGTCGCGCCGTGGAGGGATTGGCCGCCCGGAACGTCGAGACCATCTTCGAATTCCTCGACTTCAGCGCCCATGGCGCGGAGATTTTTCGCGACGAGAGCGATGCGATCGGATTCCTTGACGCGCAGCTCGCGGGCGCCGCGGATGCGAATGCCGCCGCTGGTGAAGGGCGCGATGGCGGCGAGCACGGGCAGCTCGTCAATGAGTTGAGCCGCGAGTGCGCCGCTTACCGCTGTTGATCCGAGGCCCTCAGGAGGCGCAGAAATCTGCACGGTGCCAACCAGTTCGGCGTGCTTTTCCTCGAGATTCAAGACGGCGACATGCGCGCCGAGTGCGGTGAGGACATCGAGCAGCGTGGCGCGCGTGGGGTTTAGGCCGATCGAGTCCAGAACGAGGCTGGAGCCGGGGAAGAGCGCGGCGGTGCAGAGGAAGAATGCGGCGGAGGAGAGGTCTCCGGGGACAGCGGCGTCGATGGCGTGGAGCGGCTGCGGGCCGGCGATGGAGACCGAATCGGATGTGCGAGTGAGCTTTGCACCGAATGCGCGGAGGGCCAGTTCGCTGTGATCGCGGGTGCGTGTTTCTTCGCGGACGGTTGTGGTTCCGGCGGTTTCGAGAGCGGCGAAAAGAATGCAGCTTTTGACTTGCGCGCTGGGAACGGGAGTGGCGTAGTCGATGGCACGAAGCGGGCCGCCGTCGATGGTGAGCGGCGCGTGGCCTTCGGTGAGCGTGAGGCGCGCGCCCATGGCTTCGAGGGGTTTGCGAATGCGCTCCATGGGACGGCGCGAGAGCGAGGCGTCGCCGATGAGGGTGAATCGGCCGGACTGAGGCGCGAGAAGACCGGAGATCATGCGCATGGTCGAACCGGAGTTGCCGCAGTCGAGGGGATGAGCAGAGGGAGTGACGCGGCCGGCGACGCCAGTGACTTCAATGGAGGCGGCACCGGTGCGGTTCACCTTTGCGCCCAGCGACACCATGCAGGCGAGGGTGGAAGCGCAGTCGGCGCCGGTGGAGAAATTGGTGAAGCGCGATGTGCCCTCGGCGAAGCCGGCGAGCATGGCGTAGCGGTGGCTGATGGACTTGTCGCCGGGCAGGCGAAGGCTGCCGATGATGTTCCGAGCGGGGCGGATAAGGCGTTCCTGTGTGGATTGGGCCAAGCGGGCTCCAGGGTGGTCGGTGTCTACTAGAGTCTATCGAATGAGGAGCCATTGACCAGCGATGAAGGATTGCTTGCATTTCGAAGAAGAACGGTTGAAAGGCCGGCGATTCGATCGAATTTCAGCTTCTGCGGACCTCCGAATTCTGCCACGGCCCCGGGTCGTGAGTGTGGAATCGTATGATGTAAAGGAATAAATTCGTCTAAATTTGCTGTAGACAGGGAATACGATGAAAAGAATTTTTGCTCCTGTGGCGTGTGCGGTGGCACTCAGCCTGAGTTTGGGAGGTCTGATCGGCTGCGGCGGCTCGTCCAGCACCCCACCGCCACCTCCAGTAGCCTCCATCTCCAGTTTCGTAGCGAATCCAGCGACCATCACAGCAGCAGCAAGCGCAACGTTGACGGGAGTCTTCGTGAACGGCACGGGCGTCATCACTCCCGGCAATCTCGCTGTTATCAGCGGAACGCCGGTGAGCGTGAGCCCCACGACGACCACGACCTATACCCTCACCGTCACGCCTTCCAGCGGAGCCGCGGTCACGGCGACGACAACGATCACGGTGAATCCCGCGCCAACGATCACCAGTTTCGTGGCCAGTCCAGACACGATCACCGTAGGCGGAGGCTCCAGCCTGACGGCAGTCTTTGCCAACGGCACAGGCGTGATCACGCCGGGCAATCTCGCTGTTATCAGCGGAACGCCGGTGAGCGTGAGCCCCACGACGACCACGACCTATACCCTCACGGTCACTCCCCCTGCCGTTGGTACCGCAGTCACCCAGACGGCTACGGTAACCGTCGTTCCCGGGCCGACGATCACCAGCTTTGTGGCGAATCCAGCGACGATTGCGGCAGGAACAAGCTCCAGCATGACGGCTGTTTTCGCCAATGGCACGGGGGTGATCACGCCGGGCAATCTCGCCGTCACCAGCGGAACGCCGGTGAGCGTGAGCCCCGCGACGACTTCGACCTATACCCTCACGGTCACCAATTCCGCTGGAACGGCAATCACCCAAATGGTTACGGTGACTGTCGTTCCCGCGCCGACAATCACCAGCTTTGTGGCGAATCCAGCGACGATCACTATTGGGGGAAGCTCCAGCCTGAAAGCTGTCTTCGCCAATGGCACGGGCGTGATCACGCCGGGCAATCTCGCCGTCACCAGCGGAACCGGAGTGAGCGTCAGTCCCGCGACGACTACGACCTATACCCTTACGGTTACTCCTCCCACCGGGACGGCGATCACCCAGACGGTCACGGTAACCGTCGTTCCCGCGCCGACGATCACGAGCTTTGTGGCGAATCCTGCGACGATTGCGGGAGGAGCGAGCTCCAGCCTGACGGCAGTCTTTGCCAACGGCACGGGGGTGATCACGCCGGGCAATCTCGCCGCCACCAGCGGTACGGGAGTCAGCGTCAGCCCCACGGTTACCACGATCTATACCCTCACGGTCACGAATTCCGCTGGGACGGCGATCACCCAGACGGCTACGGTAACCGTACTGACCTCGATAACGGTGAACGAGTCAAGCTCCGGCCCGGCCGTAACCGATCAGCTTCTAGG
>JBEKAJ010000112.1:0-10095 GCA_050018295.1 Occallatibacter sp.
TGCCCGATGTGGTTGACGTAGCTTTGCACCACGGGATTGCTGTAGAGACGCTGCCGGTCAAATGAGTCGCCGGAAGCGGCGTCCTGGGACAATCCCATGTTCTCGGTCAGGTTGATGCCGTAAGCCAACTGCATATCGTTTCTGCGCAGTGTGTCCCATTCCCGCTGAATGGCGTCCTGCACCTCGGGCATCTGCTCGATCCTTGCGATCTTGTCTTTGTCGACGTTGCTCAGGTCATTCGGGTCCTGCCCCTTTTTCTGCTTCCCCGAAAGCGCGTTGGTTATCTGGGAGGCCTGGGCTGAGGAAGGCGGCGCTGTAACTCCGCAGACAAGCAGAGCACAAAAGGTGAACGCGAGAAGTCTTTTCATCAGACTCTCCTTTATTTCGTGCGGCGTCAGGAGGACGCCGGTGACTGTTCGAGGCTGGGGGGGAAGGCCCGGTAATCCCGAGTATAGGCCGGAATTTCGCGTGGAGTCAACGGGTCGGAGCAGGCGCAAATCGCCGCCAATGAAGCGGGGATTTGCGAATCTTGGGGAGCGATTGGGATGGTCGGCAGGACCCCGCGGGAAGCGGCACTTAGTGTACGTTAGGTACCACATGCAGAGACGCAAGCCCGAACTGTGACCGAAGGCACACGCAGTTCACGGTGGGCACGCGACAATATTTGAGTAAGGCCGAGCAGGCGGTTGGCTGTGCCGGCCGGAAGAGGCGATTCATGAGCGACCTTGCAACGTTGGCTGAGGCTGTTGCCGTTGACCCACTTGTCGGCCATCCGCCGGATTACCACGTCTTTCACAAGTTCATCGAGCGCTGCAAGAATCTTCCGGCCATCACCACCGCGGTGGTTTGGCCGCTCACGGAAGTGGCTCTGAGCGGCGCAGTGGAAGCCGCGGCTGCCGGGCTGATCGAGCCCACGCTCATTGGACCCGAAAAGGCCATGAATGCACTGGCGGCAAAGATCGGCGCCGACATCAGCGCATTTCCGATCGTCGAGGCCGAAACTGAGGCTCAGGCCGCTGAAGCCGCGGTTGTGATGTGCCGCGCAGGCAATGCACAGGCTCTGATGAAAGGCAGCCTGCATACCGACGAGCTGTTGAAGCCGGCCATGCAGCGCGATACCGGGCTGCGCACCGCGCGGCGCATCTCGCACGTGTTTATCATGGATACGCCGGCCTATGCACGCACGCTCCTGATCACCGACGCGGCCATCAACATTACGCCGGAGCTCGAAGACAAGATCCACATTGTGCAGAACGCGATCGACCTGGCTCACGCGCTGGGCATTCCCGAGCCCAAGGTGGCGCTGCTCTCGGCAGTGGAGACGGTGAACCCAAAGATCCAGTCGACGCTCGACGCCGCGGCGTTGTGCAAGATGGCCGATCGCGGGCAGATTACGGGCGGCATTCTCGATGGGCCGCTGGCGTTCGACACCGCGGTGAGCAAGAAGGCGGCGCAGATCAAGAAGCTGGTTTCGCCGGTGACGGGACAGGCCGACATTCTGGTTGTGCCCGACCTCGAGAGCGGCAACATGCTGGCCAAACAGCTGGAATACCTGGGCGGCGCGCAACTGGCGGGTATCGTGCTGGGTGCCCGCGTCCCGACGATTCTGACGAGCCGCGCCGACTCCGCGGAGACGCGGCTGGTGAGCTGCGCCGTGGCCGTGCTGCTGCACTACGCGGCGCACCCGGTGGTGAAGGTGTAGCTGAAGCGGCAATCATTGCGGCGGTTAGGACCACTATCATAAGGTTGGCCCATTGGGTTGGCGATGACAGGAGGCCTAAGTGCCGATCTCCGCTGCCGCATCCACCATTGTTGCCGCCGCGGGCGGCAGCTTCCTGCTCGAATCGCGCACGCCGAATGAAATCTTCACTCCCGAAGACCTGAACGAGGAGCAGCGCCAGATCGCGGCCACAGCAGAGCGATTCGCGCGGGAAGAGATTTTGCCACGCGTGGCGGCGATCGAGGCGAAAGAGCCGGGCGTGCTGCCGGCAGTGATGCGCAAGGCCGCGGAGTTGGGGTTCACCGCGGTCGATATTCCCGAAGAGTACGGTGGCCTGGGGATGGATAAGGTGAGCTCGACGCTCATCACCGATCACATCTCTGTGCTGGCCAGTTTTTCGACGGCATTCGGCGCGCACATCGGCATCGCCACGCTGCCGCTGGTGTGGTACGGGACCGAGGAACAGAAGCAACGCTATCTGCCTCGGCTCGGCACCTGCGAGTGCATTGGCGCCTATGGATTGTCCGAGGCCAGCTCGGGCTCAGACGCCATGAACATTCGCACGCGCGCTACGCTCACCGCCGACGGCGCTCACTACGTTCTGAACGGCGAGAAGCAGTGGCTGACTAACGGCGGCATCGCGAGGCTCTACACAGTCTTCGCCAAAATTGACGGCGAAAGGTTTTCGGCGTTTCTCATCGAGCGCGGGACACCTGGGCTTACCGTGGGCGGCGAGGAACACAAGCTGGGAATTCGCGGCTCGTCGACCTGCCCGCTGGTGTTGCAGGATTGCAAAATTCCCGCGGGGAATCTTCTGGGTGAGGCCGGCAAGGGGCACCACATTGCGTTCAATGTGCTGAACGTGGGCCGCTTCAAGCTGGGAGTGGCCTGCGTGGGCGGGGCCCGGCACGCGCTGGCCGCAATGATCCACTACGCCAAGGAGCGCCACGCATTCGGCAAATCGATTGCCGAGTTCGGACTGATCCAGCGCAAGATTTCCTCGGCAGCGGCGCGCTTGTATGCGGCGGAGAGCATGGTGTACCGCACGGCCGGCCTGATTGATGCACGGCTAGATGGGGCGAGGCTGGATGGGGCGCGCGCTGCGGTGCCCGGCGGCGGACCATCGGGCCAGGGTATCGATGTTCCGCGCAGCATTGAGGAGTACGCGGTGGAGTGCTCCATTTTGAAGGTCTACGGCTCGGAGATGCTCACGCTGGTTGCTGACGAACTGATCGCCACGATGGGCGGATTCGGTTACGTCGAAGAGTACCCGGCGGAGCGCACGTACCGCGACGCGCGCATCAATCGAATTTTTGAGGGAACGAACGAGATCAACCGGCTGATCATTACGGGATGGATGATGAAACGCGCGATGAGCGGGAAGCTGCCGCTGCTGGCGGCGATCAAGCGCGTGATGGACGAAGTGACGGAGCCGCCCGCGTTCGGCGGCGATGGCGATGGGGCCGAGCCGTTGGCGCGTGAGGCCGCGGTGCTTGCAGCAGTGAAGAAGATGGCGCTGTTCGCGGCGGGCGTGGCGAGCCAGAGGTTCATGACGGGCCTAGAAGAGCAGCAGGAGATCATGGCCGAGCTGGCGGACATGATCAGCCAGGTCTATGCGCTGGAGTCGGCACTGGTGCGCGCGCAGAAAATTGCACGCGCGGGACGCAGCTCGTCAGAGGCTTCGGCTGCGATGACGGGCCTCCTGGCGGATGAAACCATGGCGCTCGCCGAACCGGCGGTGCGGAAAGTGCTCGCGGCCTGCGGGGACGGTGACGCGCTGAGTACGCAGTTGTCCATTCTGCGGCGGCTGGCGCGATCGACGCCGGCCGACGTGGTGGCTTTGAGCCGCGCGGTGGCCCGCCAGTGCGTCGAGCTCGAGCGCTACCCTGTTTAGAGCACTCGTCCCAATCCTATGCAGTCCACGCCGATCGTTCCTCGCACAATTCGTTCTCTCCTTGCCGAGGCGGAAGGCCTGCTGGCCGAAGGTTCGCACGCGGAAAGCGCGCGCCGCGACGCCGAGGCGCTGCTGCTCCACGTTCTGAAGAAAGATGCGCCGGACACAAACCTGGCCTGGATGATTGCGCACGGACACGAAACGCTGCCGGCACATGCGACAGCCGAGTTTCGCGCAGGGGTTGAGCGCCGCTGCAGCGGAGAACCGATCCAATACATCACCGGTGAATCGGAGTTCTATGGGTTAAGTTTCAGGGTCAATCGCGACGTGCTGATCCCGCGGCCCGAGACCGAGCTCCTGGTGGAAAAGGCGATCGAGCTTGCGCGCGGGTTCAAGCCGCAGCGCATCGTTGACGTGGGAACGGGATCGGGAGCGATTGCTGTGGCGCTGGCTTGCAATTTGCCCGACGCGCACATTCACGCGACAGAAAGTTCCGCGCCGGCTTTGAGAGTGGCGCGAGCGAATGCGGCGCGCAACGGCGTCGCGGACCGCGTGGCTTTTCACGAAGGCGACCTGCTGGCTCCGGTTGCGGGCGAGCAGTTCGATATCGTAGTCTCCAATCCGCCTTACGTGCCAGAGAGCGATCGCGATTCGCTTTCGGTGGAGGTGCGCGACTACGAACCTGCGCAGGCACTGTTTGCGGGCGCCGACGGTCTCGCAATCTATCGCCGGCTGATTCCCGCGGCATTTGCCGTGCTCTTTCACGACCGCTATCTGGTGCTCGAGATCGGCTTCGGCCAGCAGGCGGCGGTCGAAGCACTCCTCGCCGGCGCCGGGTTCACCGAGATCGAATTCACGAGAGATTTACAAGGCATTCCCCGCGTGGCCGTGGCCCGGCGTCCGTGAATCCGGAAGCGGAGAACTTTCAAGAAGCCCGGCCGGTCTTGTTCAGCTCCTTATAAAAGCCGAGGTCCCGGGCAAGCAGGCTTTTGGTGATGTAAAGGATCTGGCCGTAGTGCATGCCGAAGTGCTCAACGACATGGTAGACGGCGTCGAGACCGCGCGTGTGGTAGCCCTGAATCTCGAAGGGTGCGAGTAATTCGTCAACGGTGAGGCGACCAAGGACTCCGGCGGCTTCATCGAGCGTAGCGCTGAGGCGGGAGAGCAGGTCGGCGGCCGAGAAGCCGTTCTCGGCAGCGAATTCGGCCGGACGGTTGCGCTGGTCTTCATCTTTGTTGAACGACGCAACCAGCCATTGGCGCACGTTGCCGTCGAGATGCAGCAAGAGATTGCCGATGCTGTTCGAAGCATCGTTGGGGCGCCACCAAACTTGCTCGGTGGTGAGAGGCGCGACGCAATCCCTTAGCCGCGGCAAATACTGCTCGAGAAGCTGTGTCCGCGAGGACTCGAGAAACATCCGAGCGAGTTGATTGTCGTTTGAGGTCATTGATGACACGTCCTCTGCCCAGCCCTATTGGCTAGATCAATTCGTAGCCCGCGAACCAATAGGCAATCTCGAAAGCGGCGGTCTCTGCCGCATCGGAGCCGTGAATAGCATTCTCCTGGAGCGAGCGGGCAAATTTCTTGCGGATGGTTCCCTCTTCGGCGTTGGAGGGATTCGTTGCGCCCATCAACTTGCGCAGATCGGCGATCGCATTGTCTTTCTCCAAGACCATGAGAAAGAGCGGGCCGGAAGCCATGAAGTCAGTAAGGCTGGAGAAGAACGGCTTGTCGCGGTGAACGGCGTAGAAGCCTTCGGCCTCGCGTTTGGTGATGGATTCCTTCTTGATGGCGACGAAGCGGAAACCGGCCTTGTCAATCTCGGCCAGAATGGCGCCGGTGAATCCAGCGGCAACCGCGTCCGGCTTGATGATGCTGAAAGTGCGCTCGAGCACTGGTGATCGCTCCTTCGTGGGGAATTCTGCCTGTATTCCATTGTAGTGGAAGACTTTTGGCGCAGTGCTTCCGCGTCTCGACGGGCGCATTCAAGCGGAAAATGCTGTTGCGGAAGACCAACCATTACTTTCGTGCACTGTCCGAGAGAGCTGCAATTCATACCACTAAAGAGTTATTCCGAACACGTTTTTGGCGCAGACAAGCGATTTGATTTCTGCTACAAGTATTGGAGTAGACAGAAGTGTTCCGAGTTGAGTCACAGGATTAGCAGTTGCCGATAGATTGATTTTGGGGATTGATTGATGGCGTTGCTTGTACTCCAAATTGGTGCCGTGGTTGCGATCGCGATGGTTCTTTTGCGTTGGCGCAAGAGCGCGCAACGCCGCAACAGGCAAACATGGGATTCGTTGCTGGCCCAGCTCCGGCCCGAGTGGAGCGCACGCGAGCTGAGCGACCACTTCCTGTGGCAGGAAGGCCTGAGCGCCACCCCTGAAGATGCCTGGCAGCGCATGGAAGGGCCGAAGGGCCTTTGGGTGATGTACCAGAATGCGCGGGTCATGCAGGAGATGGCGGACTTCGCGGCCAAGCATTGCGATGGCGTGGATAGCCTTCTCATCGAGACATTGCATAGCGACGCCATGCAAATCCGCTTCTGCGTCCTGCTGGCTCTGGCGCAGTATGCATTCCGTCATGCCAGCGAAGGTGTTCGGGTGAATGCCTTCCGCGCCGCTTCAATCTACACCGGCATGGCCGCCCGCATGACGCAGTTGCTGCAGGACCAAGCAGCCGTCATGGTTCCGGACTTTGTAGCGGCAATGTAATCGGGATTGTTTCTTCAAACAAAAACCCCGGCTTCGGCCGGGGTTTTTGCTTCTATACGCATGATGCGGAGCGGGCTCACGGCTGCATCGAGGCCAGAAACGCGCAGATCCTCTCGAATTCCTCCTGGCTCAATCGGAAGCTGAGCGCGGCAGCGGTCTCTTCCACCTGGTTTGAGCTCCGCCCGCCGACAATCGCAGCGGTAATGGCGGGATTGTTCAGCACCCAGGCTACGGCCACCACGCCGGGGCTTACGCCATGGCCGCTGCCGATCTCGCGCAACAACTCCACGAGGCGCAGATTCTGGCTCAGCAGCGGCTCGTTGAATTCTTTGTTCCCGCGCCGCCAGTCGTCGGGAGCGAGGTTCGCTGCGCGTTCGGCGGTCATCCTGCCCGCAAGCAGGCCGGAGAGCATGGGCGAGTAATTGATGACGCCGATGCCGTTGGCTTGCGTGAAGGGAAGAATCTCCGCTTCGATGGCGCGGCGCAGCATGGAGTAAGGCGGCTGCAAGCTGGTAATGGGCGCGATCTTCATGGCGCGCTTCATCTGGTCGACGGAAAAATTCGAGACGCCGATCCAGCGGATCTTGCCCTGCTCGCGGAGCCGCGCCAGCGCCTCCCACCCCTCTTCGATCTCGGTGTCGGGGTTGGGCCAGTGAATCTGGTAGAGGTCGATGGCGTCGACGCCGAGGCGGCGGAGCGAAGCTTCAACCTCTTCGGCGAGCGAGGCGGCTTTGAGCGAGTTGTAGATCGTGCGGTCGGAGTGCCAGCGCATGGAGCACTTGGTGAAGATGTACGGCTTGCGCGATAACGATTTGACGGCGCGCCCGACAATTTCTTCCGAGTGCCCCAGCCCGTAGATGGCCGCGGTGTCAATCCAGTTGATGCCCAGATCGACTGCGCGATGAATGGCGGCGATGGAATCGTTGTCGTCCTGGGGGCCCCAGGAGAACTGCCAGTCGCCGCCGCCGATGGCCCACGCGCCGAAGCCGATGGGGGTGAGGTTCAAGTCGGAGTTGCCGAGGGTGCGGAGGGGGTGCGAGGCAGCAAGTGTCATATCTAAAACGTAGATGATTTGCGCAGGCCGGGCGCTTCGAAAAAAGTTAGCAAACTGGTCAAAATTGCACAGTTTTCATTTGGGGCGGGTTCATAGGGTTGGAGCTAGTGCACTCCCCAGAGCGGCGGCAAGGCTGCCGGATCGTCCGGCCTTCCCCTTGAGGGCAGCACACCCTTTTTCGTTGCCGCCGCACCTGCTCCAATTTCACCCAGGTAGAGGGCCCACCGATGGGACTGCACTGGGCCCCGGCACTCGCGGAGTTCGGCGCTAGTTCAAGAACATCGTGCGGTAGAGCGTGTCGCGCTGGACGGGCTGGAAGCCGGCGTCGCGGATGATGCGCCGCAGCTCTTCTTCGGTGGTGCAGTTTGAGGTGCCGGCTGCGCGGACGACGTTTTCCTCAAGCATCACCGAGCCCACGTCGTTGCCGCCGAAGTGGAGGCCTAGCTCGAGCACCTTCAATCCCTGCGTAACCCAACTGGCCTGCACGTTTTCGATGTTGTCGAGATAGAGGCGCGCGATGGCAAGGACCTTGAGGTATTCAACAGACGTGGCTTCGTCCCAGCCGCGGCCGCCCAGTGCTGTGTTCTTGGGCTGGAAACTCCAGGGGATGAAGGCCGTGAATCCGCCGGTCTCTTCCTGCAGACGGCGCACAACTTCAAAGTGGTTGATGCGCTGGTCGAAGCTCTCGCCCACGCCGAACATCATAGTCGCGGTGGTGCGCATCCCGAGTTGATGCGCGGTGCGATGAACGCTGACCCAGTCTTCTGTGTCGCACTTGAGGCGCGCGATGCGATGGCGAACCTCGTCGTCGAGAATTTCTGCGCCGCCGCCGGGGATGGAGTCGAGGCCGGCGTCGCGAAGGCGAGCGATGGTGGTGCGCAGGTCGAGGTTGGAGTACTCGGCGATGGCGAGCACTTCGGAAGCCGACAAGCAGTGCAGCCAGATCTGCGGAAAGCGCTCTTTGATGCCGCGGAAGAGGCGCTCGAACCAGTCGATCTTGAGATCGGGATGAATGCCGCCCTGCATGAGCACGCCCGTGCCGCCCATCTCCAGAGTCTCGGCGATTTTCGCGTAGATTGTCTCGAAGTCGAGGATGTAGCCCTCGTCCGCGCGTGGATCCGGCTTGCCGGCGCGAGGCAGCGGGCGATAGAAGGCGCAGAAGGTGCAGTACTCAGTGCAGTAGTTGGTGTAGTTGATGTTGCGATCGATGATGTAGGTGACCACGCCTTCGGGGTGAAGGCGGCGGCGCACAGCGTCGGCCTCGAATCCCAGTCCGATCAAGTCGGGGGATTCGAAGTAATCGAGGGCCTGCTGGCGCGAGATCGGCATGGCTTCAATTATAGGGAAGAGCGAACAGGAAGCGGAGAAGAGAGATCGGACTATTATTCGGAATCTGGGCAATTTGCAAGTCTCCCCTGCTGGCGCCTTGCCGGCATATGGCCCACTGTGAAATTTATCCAGTAGAATTGCTGCCAAGAACAGCTTCCAGCTTCCACTGTTTTTGGGTACGCTCTTCGTCCTGCATAGCGGACATTTGCTGGTTTCAACTCATGGGATGGGAGGAACTCTGAAGAATGCGCCATCGCGTTATTTCTCTCATTTGCCTCTGCTGCTTTCCCGGCCTTGGTACCAGCTTCAGTCAGCCTGTGCCGCAAGTGCCCGTACCGAGGGTGGACGATCGTGTGGAGCTGCTAAGCATCGTCTTTCGTCTAGCCGGGAATTTTGAATACAACATGAACACGCTTCCGGCATACTCAGCCGACATCGACCGTTACTTTGCACCGTACAAGAATCATCCAGCCGTGCAGATGGCTCACCAGCTGGCAGAGAAGAACGGTGTCGGTTTTGATGCAGTGATGTTCATGGCGATTTCGCTGTCACCACCGCCGGAACTGATGCCGCTGGTCTCCTTTACGGCGACCGTCCCGGAGAAGCGCTGGGGCGTAGCCGACGCGGAGAAATTCCTGCCACTTCTACGCGATTTTTATCGAGACAGCAAATTCGCAGAATTCTACGCGGCACACCAGCCGCTTTACCGGAGAGCGGAAGCGCGCTTCACTGAGACTCTCGGATCGGTCAAATTTGGATGGTATCCCCGCTTTTACGGCAAGGCTCCAGATCTGACGTTTCACTTAATCCTGGGCCTCAACAACGGTGGTGGCAATTATGGGCCGCGTCTCGTCCATCCTGACGGCAGTGTAGAACTCTTTTCCATCATCGGCTGCTGGACGCATGACGATGCCGGCAATCCGACGTATCCTCCGGACCAGGGCTATCTCGCCACGATCATCCACGAGTTTAACCATTCTTTCGTGAACCCGACAGTAGCGGAGCATTGGAGCGATCTTTCTGGCGCAGACCGGGTGTATGCCTCGGTTGCGGATCAAATGCAGCGGATTGCCTACGGCAATGCTCAAGCCATGATGAATGAGTCCCTGGTTCGCGCCGCGGTCATCGTCTATTTCCAGGATGCCGGCGAGGACAGCAGCAAGAACCTGAAGCGCGTCCGTCAGGAGCAGCGGCTTGGCTTCTTTTGGATGGACCAGTTGGTCGATATGTTAAAACAATTCGAAGCACAGCGAGCGCAGTACCCGACATTTTCCTCATATATGCCTCGGATTGGCTTGTTCTATCGCGAACTCGCAGCGAACATTTCTGAAGAAACCAAGGGCTTCAACGCGAAGTGCGCGCATGTGGTCAGCATCGAGCC
>JBEKAJ010000113.1:0-10077 GCA_050018295.1 Occallatibacter sp.
TGGGTGTTACGGTTGGCTCCGCAGCGCGGGCAAAGTCCCTTGCAGTCGGGCTTGCACAGCGTCCTGACCGGCAGGGACAAAAGCACCTGCTCGCGCAGCACATCTTCAAGCAACAGACTGTCTTTTTGATAATAACCGATTTCGGTCTCCGACGCTGTTATGGAGCGTTCGGGGGGTTCGGAGTCGGCGCCAATGGGGCGGAAGATGAGGTCGAACTCGGCTTCCAGGGGAATTTCGACCGGTTCGATGCAGCGGGCGCAGGGTACCTGAAATTGGCCCGCGAAACGGCCCCGGAGGCGGATGTCGGGGACGATTTCTTTGGGTCCGCGGTGCTCGTGAATCACTTCGGCGCCCCCGGAGGTCGCCAAATTGCCCATCTGCTCGGCCTCGTCGCCGAAATCAATTGCACCGGGCTTGAGCTCCAGGTCGAATTCGACTGGCTCGCGCTCCAGATCGAGGATTTTGAATTCCATACTCTGAGGGTAAAGCAGGAAACGGGGATCAGGAAACAGGTGGTCGACCATTGGGAATAAGAGCTGATACGCCCAGATACCGCTGGAGTGCCGCAATGGGTACTCCTGGTTCAACACGGAAAGCGTCGCCGTGCTGAACGACTACAAAACGTGGGCGCAGGCCCATTGGAAGTAATCTGATGGAAGGATGATCCAAGAAGAAAGATCTGCAGGGAGAACGGATGTTCATTACCGCGAGGCGGCCGCAGGTGATCGACCGCGGCTGATCGCGCTCATCAACTCGGCGTTTTCGGTGGAGACTTTTCTTGAAGGCACTCGCACCGACGATGAGCGTTTGGCGGCGATGATGGCGAAGGGAAGCATCCTTGTGGCGGAGGATGGCGACGGCCGGCTGCAGGGCGCGGTCTACACGGAGCTGCGTGGAACACGCGGGTACATGGGCATGCTGGCCGTGGATCCAGCCCGGCAAGGATCGGGCCTGGCGCGCAAATTGGTGAAGGCAGTGGAAGATCGCTTTCGCGAGCAGGGATGTGAGGGAGTCGATATCACCGTGCTGAGCCTGCGGCCCGAGTTGCCGCCGATCTACCGCCGATTCGGCTACGTTACAACGGGCACGGAAGAGTTCAAGCCTTCGCAACCGCTCAGGCCGGGTCTTGAATGCCATTGCATCGTAATGTCGAAGCAGCTGTAAGCAACCACCTCCTTTGTGCCCGACAGACCCCTTCCTCTGATCGATTCATGCCGCCTCGGCGCTCAAGTTGAGCCGAATTCCGCCGATGGATTGAACAACATCCTTCGAGAGAGATGCACTGTTTCCGGGGCTGGAATCGCGCCGCTCGTTTGCGAGTAAGCTTGCGCCTTTCCAGAGCGTTTTCGATTCACTTGTTAACATCGCCATCATTGCAAAAGGTGGCAATTTCTTGAGGAAATTGCCACTCGACATTATTCATTCTGTAGAGAGCAGAATCGAAAACGCTGGAGCCGGCACACGGGATGCCGGTCGTAACCAAGATTGAGCCGGCGGGAACCCCAATCTGCGGCTCCGGCGAGTGAACGCAAGTTGCTCGCCGGAGCTTCCCGCCTGCCTCGAAACAGCCGCAACTTCAGCTTCCGCTCCCTGTGACTTTCGGGCCCCGAGTTTTCACCTCCCTTATGCGTCCTCCGTGTACAGTTATTCTGGAAAGAAAGCCGGCAGGCCGCGGAGCCTCGGCCCATCGTTGCGGTAAGCCCTTAGACAGTACCCAAGCGGAGAGAGATTGGCATGAGCGCGCAAGAGTATGACCTGGTCGTGATCGGTTCCGGGCCTGCGGGGCAACGTGCTGCCGTGGCTGCTGCCAAGATGGGAAAACGTGTAGTCGTGGTTGAGGCTCGCTCCGTGGTTGGGGGAGTGTGCGTCAACACCGGAACCATTCCCTCCAAGACCATGCGCGAGGCGGTGCTGCACCTCTCGGGCTACAACTACCGATCGATTTATGGCGTGAACTACCGGGTGAAGGAAAAGATCACGATGGCGGATCTGGCCTTTCGCGTTCAGGCCGTAATCAAGACCGAGGTGGACGTGACCGAGGCGCAGCTCTCGCGCAACGGCATTGACGTGGTGCATGGCATTGCGCACTTCATCGATCCTCACCAGATTCGCGTGGAAGGGCCGCAGGGCGACACAACGCTCGCGGCCGGCCAGATCATCATCGCCGTGGGCACCAAACCCGCCGCGTCGGACAAAGTGCCGATAAACAGCAAGACCGTCGTGAACAGCGACCAGATTCTAGGCCTGGAAGTGCTGCCCAAAACGCTCGTCGTCGTGGGCGGCGGCGTCATCGGCGTGGAATACACATGCATGTTCGCGGTGCTGGGCGTTCGCGTCACGCTGATTGAAAAACGTAACCGGCTGCTCGAGTTCGCCGATCAGGAGATCATTGAGGCGCTCAGCTACCACCTACGCGACAGCCGCGTGACCATGCGCCTGGGCGAAGAGGTGGAAAGCGTAGAGGAGCCGTCTCCCGGGACGGTCGTCGCTAACCTCGAAAGCAAGAAGAAGGTTTCGGGCGACGCGCTGCTCTATGCCGTGGGCCGGCAGGGCAATGTGGACGACCTGAACCTGGCCGCGGCAGGCCTTGAAGCGGACAAGCGCGGCCGCATCGCCGTGAACGAGCACTACCAGACCAAGGTCGAACACATTTATGCGGTGGGCGACGTGGTGGGCTTCCCGTCGCTGGCCTCTGTGTCGATGGAACAGGGACGCATTGCGGCGGTGCGCGCCTTCGGCGACAAGACGGCGAGTTCCAACCCCAGCTTTTATCCCTATGGCATCTACACCATTCCCGAGATCAGCTTTATCGGCAAGACCGAGGAGCAGTTGACCGGCGAGGATGTGCCGTACGAGGTGGGCATGGCCTACTATCGCGAGGTGGCTCGCGGACAGATTCGCGGCGATACAACGGGAAGGCTCAAGCTGATCTTTCATCGCGACACGCGCAAGGTGCTGGGCGTGCACATCATCGGCGAGGAGGCCAGCGAACTGGTGCACATCGGGCAGGCGGTGATGACTCTGGATGGCACGGTGGACTACTTCATCGATACCGTGTTCAATTACCCGACGCTCGCGGAGTGCTACAAAGTAGCGGCGT
Source organism: Occallatibacter sp. (assembly GCA_050018295.1). GTDB lineage: Bacteria > Acidobacteriota > Terriglobia > Terriglobales > Acidobacteriaceae > Telmatobacter. The sequence continues at coordinate 3,101 of JBEKAJ010000113.1, forward strand.
TCAATGGGCTAGGCCGGCTGCACAAGTACCAGACGGAGTAAAACAAGCTTTCAGCTCTCAGCCATTCGCTCTTAGCTTCTTTTTCGCGATATGAAGACCATTGGATTTCTCGATTGACAGCTGATCGCTGATTGCAGTTTGGCAAGAACCGAAACTTCTCTCCCCTTTCCCAAGGAGGGCGCAATGTCCACGGCAATCGGTGTCGTGATGACCAGCCATATCGTGACCGGCAGGCTTGAGGATCAGCGGCTGACAGGCAAGTTGCTGCGCTATCCAAGCGACCCTGAAGCGATGAATGACCTCGACGCAATTCCCGGCAGCGAACTTGTCGGGATCCTCGCCGAACACATCGGCACCCTTGCGGGCGCGACGGCCGGCGGCGGAGCGGGGAAGGTGGACGCAATCGGCGTTGCGGTGCCGGGGATTGTGCGATCAGGGGTGATTGAAGAGTCACCGAATCTGAAGCAACTGAAAGGCATGCGCCTGGCTGAAGAGCTGGCTAATGCGCTGGTGGGGCGCGGAATCGCGGCGCCGGTGCACATAGCCAACGATGCCGACGCCATCGCAGCCGGCGTGGCAGCCACGCGGGGAAAGCTCGACAAACTTACGCGCGTATGGACCATCGGCAAGGGCATCGGCTATGGGCGCTGGCCTTACGCGGATGGAGTTTGGGAGGGCGGCCACATCACCGTAACGCTGGACCCCAAGGAGCGCTATTGCGGTTGCGGCGGCGCGGGTCACCTGGAGGGCATCATGGGCCACCGCGCCATGCGCCTCCGCTTCCTCGACCTGGAGCCGGAAGAGGTGTTTGCCAACGCCAAGCAGGGCGATGCGCGCTGCCGTGAATTTGTCGACCTGTGGCACCGCGCTTTGGCTGCGGCAACCGCGTCGTTCATTCACCTTGCGGGACCGGGGCGCTTCTACTTTACGGGGAGCAACGTCGGTTTCCTGGACCTGCCGTTGCTGCGCGAGCATCTTGAAACGATGGTGCGAATGAGTCCGCTACAGAGCTTCTCGCTGGAGATTCTGCCTCAGGACGACGAGACGGCCCTGATCGGCGCGGGGGTGAGTGCGCTACGAGCGCTGGCAGGGTGAGGTTGATGAACGGCGGGGCCTGCGTAAGATTGCGATTTTGAGCTAAGCCCAGTTCTCCACTTTAAGTCCGGGTACCCGCAAATACTCGCGCGTGTTGTTGGTCACGAGCGTCAATTCCAGGAAGCGGGCATGGGCAGCGATCAGCAAATCGTTTGCGCCAATTAATCTCCCACGCACTTTAAGGAATGCCCGAATCTGCGCATAATCGAGGGCCGCATCGCTTGGAAAATCCAACACTTCAATATGCCGAAGAAAAATGTCGAGAGATCGCCTGTCCTTGTCCCGTCGTGGTGACACTTCAACGCCGTACTCGAGTTCGGATCGGCTGATCGCGGAGATACATACATCGCCTACCGCTTCCGATTGCAACCTCCGCATTGCGCCAAGACTGGATCGATTCATGATGTAGGATGACGTGTCAGTGTCGAGCATGAAATGGAGCATCAGAATTTGCGCTCCTGAACGGGCAACTTCTCCACATTTTTCATAAACTCCTTGGACGCGGCAGCCTCCGAACTGAAGAGCTCAGACCAGTCCTTCGGGCGGGGAGAAAGAACCACCTCGTCACCCTGCTTGCGGATGAACACCTCTTGAGTAGCAAATTGAAATTCCTTCGGAAGGCGAACCGCCTGACTGCGGTTATTCATGAAGATTTTGGCTGTTCTCGGCATAGGCACTCCAGATTGGCATATACACAAGTATATGCCAAATATCCTTGCACCACAAGTTCTCCTGGTTTGATGGCAAAGAAGCGCGGAGGAAACCGAAACGATCGAAGTTGTCAGCGCCTGCGCAGGTAGGTCTTCGACAGGCGATCGTGCCCCATGAGGTGATCGTCATCGAAGAGAGCCCAGACCAGGCCTAGACCAAGCGGAAGAATAGACAGGAGCAGCGCCATAACGCGCCCGAACCGCCGCGCGCGGCTGGGGATGCGTCCGTCAAAGGTGCTGAGCGCGATGCCGGCGTACCTCATGCCCGGCGTGGCCGTGGCCAGCGTGAGGAACAGCGTTTGATAAGCGGCGCCGATTGCGAAGACGGCAAGCACAGCACCCAACTCGATGGTGCGGAGGCCGGGCATCTGCTTTGCGTGCGAGGCAAACTGCATTGCGACAAATACGAATACCGCAAGAACGAGGCTGGCGTCGACAACGAGAGCCATCAAACGGCGGCTCAAGGGCGCAGGTTGGATGGGATTCGGCGGCTGGTCCTGAGGCGCGGGTTCATCGAGAAGATCCTCTTCCGCCTGCGGCTCGACTTCTATAGTCGCGAACTCCGCACGCATCCATACCGGCGCGGCAGGCTCGTCGATTGCGGGCGCAGGCAGCGTCGAGACGCTCCCGGGGTCTACTTCGAAGATGCTCAACTGGGCCTGGGGCGGCGCGGCGGCAAGGGGGCCCTCGGCGAGCCGCGGACGCATTCTGCGCGTGGCAACCATTTCGCGGGGGAATTGAATGAGATTGGCGTAGATTGGCTGGTCGGCGCCGCGTAGTTCGTCGCCTACCTCGCCGCTTTGCTCCGGCCGAATGCCGGAAGAAGACATCGGGCGTTCGTCAAAGATGCGGTGTTGGGGAGTCTCCAGTGGCGCGGGCGCCGTTGAAGCCACGGCTTCGGACTGCCGGACAAGTTCAGGTGTTGAGGCCGCCTCGAGACCTTCGAGCATGTATTGAACGGCGGCCTGCGCTTCCTGCGCCGCCTTCGACGCTGCGTCAGCAGCACGCACCGCGGCGCGAGCCTCATCGGCCAGCATTGCGCTGTAGCTTGGAGCCTGGGCATAGCGTTTGGCTACGCGCGCCGCAGCTTGCGCGGCCCGGCTGGAGTGGGCGGGGCGGCCATCATCGATCACCCTGGTTTTGCTCGTAGACGACGTTTTGTGGCCCATATGAGCGGCAACTCGCCGATTGATTTCCTGTTTCCAATCCGGAAAGAGAGTTGCCGAACTGACCGATGTGCTCAATGCTCTTTTTTCCCTTCTCTAGGGCGGTTTCACAATTCATATGCCCTTTCCGGCGTCTTGCAGGGTGGCTTTTTCTTGATAAAAAAGCCACTTGGCGGTTGCGGACCCGGGTAAAGCAATTGTGGAATCGCTGTAATGGGCGCGTCCAACGTGCCGGTTCATACCGCCCAGTTCACTCGCGCCGGTACACGATCTCCGATCGAAACCATGCGGGTGCCGTCTTTCTGAACCAAGGGAAGGAGATTGCGGATAAAGGCAGATGTCACCACGGGCTTTGAACCCGTCTGCGTGCGATCGACCCGGATTTTTGTAAGTTACCAGAGCAGTGTGGCGCACGTCCCAATCCATGCAGCCGGCTTTGCTATGCTGAGCCTTGCACCGGTCATGGACTTGGATGTGTCCTCGTAACTTAGTATTTATCACGCTGCTGGCCGTCTGTCACCTGCAACTGGGCGCACAGGCCACCCAAGTGTTGACCAACGGGTTACTTTCGCCGCAAGGTGAGACGAGCAGCGCGACACAGACCTCCAACGCTCCGGCTTCAGATGTGCTGCCCGACGATCCGGAGCGAGAATTGGTGCCCGTGGCCAAGCCGGAGCCAGCCCCTGAAACCGGAACGCCGGTCGAATGGGAGGCGAAGCGCCAGGAGTGGGCCGGAGACACCCTGACTCTGACCGGGGATGTCGTGGTTCACTACCGCGACTACGTGCTTCGCGCCGATAGCGTGGTGTACAACCGGAAGACGACTGAGCTGGAAGCGGATGGGGACTTGCAGCTTTCCGGCGGCCCCAACGATGTGCTCATCAACGCCACCCATGGCGATATGCGGCTGAACATGCATACGGCGCGCTTCTACAACGTGAGCGGCTCGCAGGGTGTGCGCACAATGGGACACACGGTGGTGTACTCGACGCCGACGCCGCTGCTGTTTTCGGGCCGTGTGCTGCTCCAGACAGGCGAGGGTAACTTCAAGGTGATCGATGGATCGATCACGAACTGCAGGCTTCCCCACCCCGACTGGCGGATCATCGCGCACACCATCGCCCTGGACAACGAAAAGGCGTCGACCTCGAATGCGTTTCTTGAATTCCTCGGCGTGCCGGTCTTCTATCTGCCTTATCTGGATCATCCGGCCAACCAGACAGGACGGGCGAGCGGGTTGCTGACGCCGGTGGTCAGCGTCGGATCCTCGATCCGCGGCTTCACCCTTGGCGAGCAGGCGTACTGGGTTATCAACCGCAGCATGGACATGGTGGTGGGCGCGGAGTACTACAGCAAGCGCGGGTGGGCTCCGAATGGGGACTTCCGCTACAAAGGGCCTGGACTCGACCACCTGACCGCGCGCTGGAATGCGCTGCTCGACCGCGGAGTCGAAGAAGAAGTGGGCAACACTCTGGCCAGCTCGGCGGTCGCACCCTCCGATCGACTCGCAGGCCCGGTCGGCTATGAGCTCGTCAACCAGGGCGGAGTGGATGTGAGCGTGTTAGGACGCAAAGATCTGTCGTCTGCGACGCGTGTTGCCGGCGCCGTCGAGTACTTGTCAAGCTACGTCTACCGGTTGGTCTTCGACGACAACTACTCGCAGGCCATCAGCTCAGAGGTGTCGAGCGAGGTGGTATTGACACACGATCACAATGGCAGGATGCCAACACTCTGGCTGGACCGCTTCCAATCCTTCGCCAACACCACGAACGGCAACGAGGTGAAGATTCTGCGCCTGCCGATGCTGCGTTATGATGTGCTGGACCGTCCGCTGGAAGGCTCGCCGCTCTATTGGGGACTGGGATCGTCGCTGGGTTACTTGAACCGATCCGAGCCGTTCTTTCACTCTCGCAACGTGGGGCGGCTGGACTTCAACCCTCATTTTTCCATGCCGTTCATAACCGGAGGATGGAGCTTCGTTCCCGAGGTTGCGCTTCGCGACACGGCTTACACCATCAGCCAGACTCCCACTTTGACGGGCCCGTTTGTTGTTCCGCAGATCAGTCACAGCGCGCTCAACCGCACGGACGTTGAAGCGTCGGTGGACATCCGTGCGCCGGCGCTGGAGCGCGACTTCGAGCTTCCCCACTGGCATCGCGAGCTGCGCCATGTGATCGAGCCCGAGCTGACATACCGTTATGTCGGCGGAATCGGAGCGAAGGCTCGCGACGTGCTTCTCTTCGACACCGCCGACATCGCCACCGACGTGAACGAAGCCGGCTTCTCGCTGACGCAGCGGTTCTACCTGCGGCCAACGGACGAGCGACCTTGCAAAACGGACGATGAACGGGCCGCGGACGACGGCGGAACAGGGCAGGCCTGCCCGAAAACTCCGCGCGAGTGGGCGACATGGCAGATTGCGCAGGAGTACTTCATCGACCCCAACTTCGGCGGCGCGCTCATCTCCGGGAGGCGGAACGTCTTCGATGCAACGCTGGATTTGATGGCGCCGACGTTTCTCACCTCGCCACGCAACATAGCGCCCGTCGTTTCGCGCGTACGTTTTGAAGCGATCGATAACCTGCGTGTCCAATGGGATCTGGATTACGACTCCATAGCCGGGCGCATCGCCGCGAACAACCTCTTTGCCGGGTATAGTTTTGGCCGGACGACGGTGGGAATCGGCCATGCTCTGTTGAACGCCGTAGATGAACGAGCCAGCAGCGGCGCACCCTCGGTGATCAAGAGCCAGCAGTTGCAGCCCTTTCTGGAAATTGGCAAGCCGAGCGGCAACGGATTCAACCTGGCGGTGAACGGCGGCTACGATTTTGGGCAGCACGAAGTGCAGTACGGCGGCGTGCAGGCGGACTACAACTGGAACTGCTGCGGATTGACCGTCGGTTACCGGCGTTTCGAGCTGGGAACGATAGGATCAACCAGCCGCGACGAAACGCAGTGGCTTTACAGCTTTACGCTGGCCAACTTCGGCGCCGTAGGCGACATCCGGCGCTCCAACTCGGTCTTCCGCGATCCCACGCTGCCGCCAGCGTACTAAAAGCAGTTCTCAGTTCTTAGTTGCCAGTTATCGATTGTAAGCGGACATTGGCCACGTTGCGGAAGCGGGCGCGAGAATCGATCGCCGACTGCACGGTCACGGTTGCTTTTCAGCGCACTGTGCGTCCATCCCTTGGCGCCGGAGAGAGTGAGCTTACTGAGGCCCCGGGACGCCCTGCTGGAGTATCCTTTCCTGAGAGGAAAAGCTATTGTTACGCTTTCGTTTTTTGGCCGGATTGCTTGTTTTTGGTCTGACCGCGGGCTGTAAGGCCCAGAGCACGCCGCCTTCAGGGCCTGACCCTGTCATCGACCGCCGCATTGAAGTTCTGGTCCGCTCCCAATACGAGATGCCTGAAGATGTGACGATCACCATCGGCGCCCGAACCCCGAGTCAATTCACGGGATATGAGACGCTCCCGGTCACGATCACCCGCGACTCCAAGTCTCAGGTGGTCAACTTCCTGATCTCGATTGACAACACCAAACTTGTGCACCTTGAGACGTTCGATTTGACCAAGGATCCGGCCGACGCAATTCCAATCGCGGGCCGTCCGATTCGAGGCAATCCCGCCGCCAAGGTGACGGTGATCAACTTTGACGACCTGGAATGTCCCTACTGCGCGCGCATGCACCAGGAGCTGTTTCCTGCCACGCTCGAGCATTACAAGGATCTGGTGCGGTTCGTCTATAAGGACGATCCGCTGACAGACCTGCACCCGTGGGCGATGCACGCGGCAGTGGATGCCAATTGTCTGGCGGCACAGAGCGGTGGCGTTTACTGGACCTACGTGGATTACCTTCATGCCCACGGAGACGAGATCACAGGCAATGACCGCGATTTGACGAAGAGTTTTGCCGCACTGGACCGCATTGCCCGGCAGGAGGCCACGCTGGGCAAGCTCGACGAGATAGCCCTGAACGCTTGCATGACCAAACAGGATGAAACGCAAAT
>JBEKAJ010000114.1:0-9999 GCA_050018295.1 Occallatibacter sp.
GCTGATGATTTGACCCTGCCGGTGCGTCTAAATAGACTTGCAGGCAGGGTTTCCTCATGACGCGTCGATTGCAGTCTTCCGCTTTCTTTCCTGTCGCGATTCTGTTTTTGTTGGTCGGATTGGCCCCCATATTTACTCCAGCCCAATCTTCCAGCAGTTCCTCCTCCAGCCAAAGCTCGTCCTCAGGGCAGATGTATGCGCGGGAAAAGGCCCCTTCGCTGATCGATCCGGCAGGGCCGACCATCTCGCTCATCCCCTCCGAGCAAGTGTTCATCATGGCGGCCGCGCTGAACGCCTGCGGTTACGACGAGGGCCTGGAGGAGAGCTCGCCTATCCGCAAGCATGTCCGCGACGAGATGAATCAGGCCCTCGCGCAAAGCGAGGATGCCCGCACCAAGCGTGACGCGCTCTGCCTTTACATTGCCCAGCACCGCATGACAGGCTCGGAGCGCGACATCTCGCAATACATCTCACTGGCTCTTTATCTCACGCCGCCGCCGGAACTCGAATTCACGGCCGACCTTACCGAAATGCCGCCCGATTCCACTCAGGTGGCCGAGGTTGTTCCCTTGCTTCGCTCATTTGCGGCCGCGGTGGACCTGCACGGCATCTGGCTGGCCTCGCACCATCTGTACGACGATGAGATTGACAATCTGCACGACCCGCTCTCGAAGATGATTGTCAGCGCGAACCTCTACCTCAAGATGCCGGCCTCCACCTATGATGGCCGCAGGTTCATCGTGGTCATCGAGCCACAGCTCTCGCCGGCCATGGTCAACGCACGCATCTACGGCACCGACTACGTGGTAGTCGTTTCCCCGGCCAATGAAAAGATCCCCATGGCTGACGTGCGTCACACCTACCTCCACTACGTTATCGATCCCTTGCTATACGAGCGGTCCAACGCCATCGACCGCGAGCAGCCGATTCTCAAGGAAATCCGTGACGCGCCGCTTGATTTCCGCTTCCGCTCCGATACCGTGGCCCTGACCATCGAGTGTCTGATCAAGGCGATTGAAGCGCGCACCATGGATACGGGCATTCCCGAGTACAAGATTCCGGCCGGTGTGGACCGCTCGCAGTTGCCACGCTATGAGCATGAGCGCGAGCTGTACCAGCAACATGTGGACGCGGTGAAGTGGGCCGCCGTCGGGCATGATATGCGGCAGGGATATGTATTCACGCAGTACTTTTATGAGCAGCTGTTGCAATTTGAAAAGGACCCTGCCAGCCTGAAAGACACTATCGGAGAGATGGTATACAGCATGGATGTGGATCAGCAGGTACACCGTGCGCGCCAGACCGAGTTCGACAAAGAGGGCGACGAAGACATCCTGCAGCACAGTAAACCTCGCCCGCTGACGGGACTCGATCTCGCCGAGGCAAAGCTGGCCAGCGGAGATGTGCCTGCGGCCACTGCGATGGCGCAAAAGTTGCTCGCCAGCCAGGACGACAGCATCGCGTCGACGGCCGATGCGGCTCGCGCCCATTTCATCATGGCCCGAGTGGATCTGTTGACTGGCCATCCCAACGAGGCAGTCGAAGACTTCCAGAAAACCCTCGCCACGAGCAAGGAGCAGCGGCTGCTCGCCTGGTCGCACATCTACCTTGGACGAATGCTGGACCTGGAATGCAAGCGCGACGAAGCCCTGGCCGAATACAAAGAGGCTTTGGCTGTCCGCGACGGTCAACTCGATACGCGCCTTGCCGCCGAACGGGGCGTGAAGGCTGCCTATGTGCAGCGGGGCCATGAGCACGACTGCGATGATGAGACCGGCGACAACGAGCCAGGTTCTCCACCTCAGCAAACCCAGCCTGGCGAGTCGCCAGTTTCCGGGGGCCCCAGCGGCTCCGCCGTGTCCAAGCCAGAACCGCAAGCGCAGGACGGCGCACCGAAACCGAAGTAATTGTCCACCGGCGCATCCCACGAGGGGACGAAGCTGAAGGAATGCGCCGAATCTCCAAAGTTGCGTGATTCATTTTCGGCGCCGCGAGCGGCGCGCGGATTGCCGTTAAATCTGTGAGTAAGATTCAACAGCGAGGCAGGAGTGAAAGCGGATCTCAAAGAGCTTGAAGCTGCTCTAGGGCACGAGTTTTCGAGCCCTGAGCTGCTGCTGCGCGCGCTCACACACCGTTCGCTGGCCCACCAGCTAGCACAAGCGGACGGCAGCAAGAAGTCCGCTCCGGCCGACAACGAACGCCTTGAGTTTCTCGGCGACGCTGTGTTGGGACTCGTTGTGGCGGAAGCGCTCTTCAGCCTGCATCCGGAGTGGCGCGAAGGCGAAATGACGCGCATTCGCTCCGGGCTGGTTAGCCGGCTACACATGGCGCAAGTCGCCGAAGAGATTGACCTGGGTCGGCACCTGCGTCTGAGCCGCGGCGAGGAGCGGAGCGGCCTGCGCCGCAGAAGCACCGTGCTGTCGAATACCATGGAAGCAGTGATGGGTGCGCTCTTTCTCGATGGAGGCCTTGAGCCCGTTCGGGTTTTCGTCCGCGGCAGGGTCATGGGCGAAGCTGCCGAGCGTCTTGCCCTCGAATTGCGTTCCGGAGAGGCATTGGGCAACTACAAGTCCGCGCTGCAGGAGCGCCTGCAGGCTGCGGGCGCAGGTGCGCCGGTCTATCGCGTAAAGAGTGAAAGTGGCCCTGACCATCACAAGCGCTTCCTGATTGAAGTGCGGCTGAAAGGCGAAGCCGGACAGAAGGGAAAGCCGCTGGCCCGCGGCATGGGGCGCACCAAAAAGCACGCCGAGCAGGATGCAGCGCGCCGGGCGCTCAACCTTCTGGCGAATGGAGACCCTTCGCATTCTGCCGCGGACACAGCCGGCGGCCTTCGAATTCCTGGTGCTGACATCACAGCGGTTTCCGGCAAAGAGAGCCAGCGCGCGCAATGAACGGCCCTGCTCCAGCGCCCACTCCGTTTCTCGAACGGTGGGCGCACGTGCGCGTTCATCTTCCCACCCTGCCGCAGGTCTTTGCGTCGCTGCTGCAGACCGTGGTGGTGGCGCTGTTCGTCCTCACCTTTATTCTGCAGCCGCTTCTCATTCCGTCCGAGAGTATGGAGCGCACGCTGCTCGTCGGAGATTTCCTGCTTTTCAACAAGCAGGTCTATGCGCCACCCGGCCGCGTGAGCCGCTGGCTCCTGCCCTATCGGCCCGTTCAACGCGGCGACATCATCGTTTTCCACCACTCGCAGCCGCCCATGCTCATCAAGAGGGTCGTCGGCGTTCCTGGTGACCGTCTGCGCATCTCCAATGGACGTGTGATTTTGAATGGCGAGACTCTCGAAGAGCCTTATGCGGCCTTCGAACCTGCTCCGCCCAACTTCGCGCGGGACAACTTTCCCGCCCAGATCTATTCCGATCCGGAGGTCGATCCCGAGTGGTGGCGCCAGATGCAAAGTCTCACAAATAACGGTGAGGTGGTGGTGCCCCAGGGCGAATACTTCGTACTCGGCGACAACCGCAATCACAGCAAGGACTCCCGCTACTGGGGCTTTGTGCCGAGGCAGGCCATCATTGCTCGCCCCCTGGTGATTTATTTCTCGCTCTCGCGCCGCTCTTCTACTGACGTCGAGCAAATCGATCCCCTCACTGGGCAACAGGCCGCGGATGATAGACTCGGACACGAACGAGACTTCGCCGAACGTCTCACGGCATTTGCCCGCTGGCGGCGCATCTTCCGCGTTGTACATTGATTCGGCGCTGAAAAGGCGCAAAGACGCCGGTGACCTCCCGCCAAGAGCGACAGAATGACGAAGAAAAGGACGCGAGCAGCCAACGAGCCCTCCCAGAAACGTCAGGAGCCAGCTCCCGAGCCTGCCAAAGTTGAAGAGACGCCGTTTGAAGCCGTAGCTAGCATCTGCTCGGTGCTGGTGGTGGGTCTGTTCATTCTCACTTTTGTCGCGCAGAACTTCGTCATCCCTTCGGGGTCAATGGAAAAGACACTGCTGGTGGGCGATCACCTGGTTGTAGACCGCATCAATCTTGCCCCGCCCGCCAAGTGGATGCCGCTGGTTCACTACCGTGAACCCAGGCGCGGCGACATTGTGGTCTTCATCAAGCCCAGTCCCGAACCCGAGCTGGATGCCGACGGCAAACCTCAATATTTCTTTCTGGTCAAGCGTCTCGTTGGCGTGCCCGGCGACCGCATCCATCTGCACGATGGCATCGTCATTCTCAACCGCGCCGCGCAACCACAGCCATACGCTCAACCCACCACCGCCGATAATTATCAGGAGTTTCTCGACGAATTTCCCTCCGTGCCCCCATACCCGCAGCCAGGGGGCGCCACCGAGAGTTGGGCCGTCGATTTTCCGAATCACGTTGTCGATGGTGATCTCGTGGTTCCACCCGGCATGTACTTCATGATGGGCGACAACCGCCATGACAGCCTGGATTCCCGTTTTTGGGGATTCGTCCCACGGCAAAACATCGTGGGCCGCCCGCTGTTCAACTACTGGTCGTTCATCACGCCGGAATCAGTGTACGAACAAACTGGGCTTGGCCCTCGCTTGGCCTGGATGGGCCATGTGGTTCTGCATTTCTTCACGCAAACGCGCTGGAGCCGCACCTTCCACCCGACGCGGTAACTAGCAGCTAGAATCAATAGGCAATGACAGACAGTGCCGGAGGCGAAGATCGAATCCGCCGGTGGCTGCGAATAGCCCTCGCAACCGTAGCGATCCTGGTGCTTCTGCTCGTAGTGCCCCCGCTCATAAGCGTGAGTCGCTTCAGGGGCCAGATCACGCAGCTCATCTCGCAATCGCTGGGCAGGCCGGTGCGCCTTTCGTCGGTTCAGGCGCACATTCTTCCCTGGCCGGGATTCGAGATCTCGGATCTGAGCGTTGCCGAAGATCCGGCCTACGGCGCAGAACCTGTGCTCCATGCCAATAAGGTCACCGCTTCCATTCGGTTGCTCGCCTTATTCCGCGGCCGCGTTGAGATAGGCAAGATCAGCGTAGACGAGGCGAGTCTCAACCTGGTGCGTGCCGGGCCGGGCCGTTGGAACTTGGACTCGATCTTTCGCACCGCCGCCGCACAGACGGCTTCAGCACTGGGCGCACGCCGTATGGCGCCGCTCCCGTACCTTGAGGCCACTAACTCCCGCATCAACTTCAAAAACGGAGTGGAGAAGCTCCCATTTTCTCTGGTTAACGCGGATCTGTCGTTGTGGCAGGAGAATCCCGGCGAGTGGCGCATTCGCCTGCGCGGCCAGCCCGCCCGGACCGACGTAAGTTTGTACCTTGAAGAGACTGGCGTCGTGCGCATGGAAGCCAGCATGCGTCGTGCGTCCGCGCTCCGCCAGATGCCCCTGCATCTGGACATCGACTGGCGTGAAGCGCAGCTCGGCCAGCTCGCACGCCTCGTCACTGGTTCCGATCCCGGCTGGCGTGGTGACTTGACCGGTGAGCTTCACCTCGACGGTACCGCCGAGGCGGCGCAGATCGCCACGCGACTCCGCGCCATCGGCGTGCACCGCGCCGAATTCACTCCCGCATCGCCCCTCGATTTCGATGCTCACTGCGGGTTTGTCTACCACTACGCAGAGCGCAGCGTCGAAAACCTGACCTGCGATTCGCCACTGGGCAACGGCCACGTGAACGTCACGGGAGAAAAGCCGGGCGAAAATGCCCCGCCGAGCTTTTCTGTTGAACTCGATCGCGTTCCGGTGGCTGCGGGCCTCGACGCGCTGCGCACTCTCCGCAGCGGTCTCGTGCCAGATCTCGAGGCCAAAGGCACGGTGAGTGGAAAGATTGTTTATTACGTTCACTCTCAGGGAAACGCGGAGCCAGCCACATCTGCGCCGCCAGTGCAGATCAACCGGAAGCATTTGGCAAAGGCAGACGAACAAGAGGTTGGCCCGCTCACCGGCAGTTTGACAGTCGAAGACCTCATCCTGACGGGCGCAGGCCTCGGCCGTCCGATTCAGGCGCCGAAGTTCACACTGGAACCGGCGCCAGTCGTATCGGCGACATCTCAAGCGCCGGCTGAGGGGGGCCAGACAGGAGTGGGAAGCCTTGAACAAGTGCTCGCTGGCTCCGTAGCGGTCCCCGCAGGCGGAGCCGTTCCGCTCACCTTCAATCTGCGCTTCTCGCGTTCCGGCTATCAGGTCGCGGCGCGCGGCCAGGCAAGTTTTGCGCGCGCCAGAGAATTCGCACACGTCTCTGGCATTCCGGTGGCGGAGGCGCTCGAGGCCCTTGCCGGCGAACCCATCACGGTGGATCTGACCGCTGAAGGGCCATGGATGCCGACTGAGGTGATCCCACTCAACAACCTTTCTTCCGCCGAAGTTGCGCCGGTGGGCGGCCCTGAGTCTTCAGCTTCGGCGCCGTCCGTTGGTGTTGCGCCCGAACCTCGCGATCGCGACACACTGACCGGAACCGTGACTGTGCATAACGCCAACTGGCAGGCCGATTATCTCGCCAGCCACATTGTCGTCGATGAAGCCACACTTCATATCGAGAACGGCAATCTTCGTTGGGACCCCGTGGACTTCACCTATGGCCCTCTGAAGGGAACAATGAGCCTGACCCTCCCGGCAGGCTGCGCTTCGGAACAAACTCCTCAACAACCCTGCCAGGCCCAGTTCCAAATGCAGTTTGCCGATCTTGACGCTGCAGCATTTGAGAGCGCGCTGCTTGGCGCACGCGAAAAAGGTACCCTGCTCTCCAACCTTATCAATCGTCTCCGCCCCTCCCCAGCGCCGCCTTGGCCGCAGCTTCAGGGCACTGTGACCGCCGATTCGCTCGTTCTTGGCCCTGCCACGCTCAAGGGGGTGTCGGCGTCTCTGCGAATTGTGCCCACTGGCGCTGAGATCACCAGCCTTGATGCTGGCCTGTTTGACGGCAGTGTGCATCTCGCCGGAACTCTCCGCAAGCCGGCCAACGGGCTCGACAAGCCGGATTACTCACTCGGAGGCGATTTCCAAAAGCTCAACGCCGCCGACTTAGGCAAGTTGCTTGGCCTGCGTTGGACCGGCGAGGCACTGAGTGGCAATGGCAACGTGGAGCTCACCGGTTACACCGAAAGCGAATCGGCCGCGTCGGCCAAAGGCACTCTGCACTTCGAGTGCCGGCAAGGAAGCATCGCGAATGCAAGAACCCCGACTGCCGCTGGCCCTACCGAGCCTCCGCCAATTCCTGCTGCTTTGGCCCACTTCGACCGCTGGACCGCGGACGCTTCCATCGCCGATGGCGCCATCGACCTCGGCGCGAACCAGGTCATTTCAGGCAACAGCAAGCGCTCCGTCGAAGCTGCCATCACCTTCGGCGACCCGCCGAAAGTGAGCTTTCCTGCACCGAAGGAAACGCGAGGGGAAAAGCGTAAGTGAACCCGCTCCAATCTAAGATGGATTCATGGCTTCATCCATTTCCTCTTCCCCTGTCCTGATCCGCTGCAAAGGCATCCTCTTTGACATGGATGGGATTCTGATTTCGTCCATTGGCTCGGTCGAGCGCAGTTGGACCAAGTGGGCTCATCTCCGCGGCGTCGATCCCGCGCTGGCGCGTAAGACCGCCCACGGCCGGCGCGCCATCGAGGCGGTCGCCAAACTCCGGCCCGACCTGGATAGCGAGAAGGAACTCAAGGTCATTGAACAGATCGAGATCGAGGACAATGAAGGGCTGACCGTGCTGCCGGGCGTTTTGGATCTGCTCGCGGCGCTGCCTCCAGATCGATGGACCGTGGTCACGAGCGCCACGGAACGGCTGGTGCGGATTCGCTTGGCCGCCGGAGGCATTCCCGTGCCGAAACGCCTCGTCACCGCCGATCAAGTCACGCGCGGAAAGCCGCATCCCGAGCCATTTCTGACCGGGGCATCTTTGCTCGGCGTCCCGCCAGCGGAGTGCGTCATCTTCGAGGATTCGTCGTCAGGAGCGAAAGCCGGCCGCGCAGCAGGTTGCACTGTTGTTGCAACCACATTCTCCCATCCCGCTGAGTTGCTCGATGCAGCGCACTACTTGCTGCGTGACCTGACCGGCATTCGCGTTGAGAGCGCCGGTGATGAGATCGTGATCCACTTCACGCCGCTGGCCGCAGCGGCAACAAGAATCTAGGTGCTTTCTTACTCGTTCGCCTCAATCTTCCGCCAGTGCGGATCCTGAATGGGGCGCGTATTCATCCTGAACAGATCGGTAAAGGCACGCATCTGCGTGCGGCTCATGCTCAGGTCTTCCTCGAACACGAACCAGCGAACTCCCTCGGTGCAGGGTGGCGTGACCTCGGAGCCGGAATAGGTCCAATAACCGCGGTCGGCAGGCAACAGGCCCCCTGCACTGACCATATCGGTGATCTTCTCGGTTGTGCCCGGCTTTGTGGGCAAGTGCGCCCACAGCGTCGCCAGCAGGGCATTGGGAAAGCCCCGATCTTGATTCAACCGCACCGCAACAATGGCCGTCTTGCCGTCCTCGCTCCGGTACACCATGTCCACCTCCATGTCGCTGAGCTTGCCCTTCACCGGGTGCTCGCTGGGGTGATGGAAGTCCAGCTCGAGGAGGTGGTAGCGCACCCCGCCGGCCACCAATTCACTGCCGGGATCCACATGAGCTACGATGCCGCGCCCTGTGTTTTCAAGAGTCATGGGTCCGGCGATGAAGTGAAACTCGAGAGGTTCAAGCGTCTTGTTCAGATGCGCGCCGCGAATGTCGATTGGTGACTGCTCGTGGCCCTTGGAGCAGGCTTCGTACGCCGGGTCGAGCCTTCCCCAAACCAGCGGACCGGTTTTTCCCTCGTAGGTCCAATTGGCTCCGGATTGCGCTGCGGAGACCGCAGTAAATCCAAGCACGAGAGCAGCAATCATAGAAAGACGCATGGATATCTCCGCTACAGCATATTCAGAGTTGCTGTGAGAGAACCTGATGCCGATGAGGTGGAAGTAAAAGCCACCTTGCACGATTCCAGCCACAGCACAGAAACTCTGAATCTGCTCAAAGAACTGGAGCGTAAGCGCCCCGGAGAATTCTAAGGCATCGATGCGGCAAGAGGAAAAAGCAATGGGACCCGCGAGCGGCGGGTCCCATTCTTTAGCGGTTCGAATTGGCTCGCTTCCAGAGAGTCCTTACCTTGCCTTGGAGGTCGCAGCCAGTCCAGCTTGTTCGGCCAACTGGGCGGCCTTACCTGTGGCTTCCCAGGTGAACTCCGGCTCGGTGCGGCCAAAGTGGCCGTACGCTGCTGTCTTCTGGTAGATGGGGCGCCGCAGGTTCAGGTACTCGATGATGGCCTTGGGCGTAAGGGAGAAGTTTTTGCGGATCAGCTCGGTCAGCTTCGCCTCGCTCAACTTGCCCGTACCGAAGGTCTCCACCAGGACGCTTACCGGCTCGGCCACGCCAATGGCGTAAGCCAGTTGCACCTCAGCGCGGCTGGCCAGCCCCGCCGCCACAATGTTCTTGGCAATGTGGCGCGCCATATAGGCTGCCGAGCGATCGACCTTGGTTGGGTCCTTGCCGCTGAAAGCTCCTCCACCGTGGCGGCCCATGCCGCCGTAGGTGTCCACGATGATCTTGCGGCCGGTCAGGCCGGTGTCGCCCATGGGACCGCCGATGACAAAGCGGCCCGTGGGATTGATGTGGTACTTCGTGTGCTCGTCGAGCCACTTTACGGGCAGTACTGCCTGGATGACGTGCTTGAGAACATCGGCGTGCAGCTCCTCATTGCTGACAGCCTCAGAGTGCTGGCTGCTGATCACGACTGCATCGATGCGCGCCGGCTTGCCGTCTTCTCCATACTCGACCGTTACCTGGCTCTTGCCATCGGGGCGAAGATAGGCCAGCCTGCCGCTTTTGCGCACCGCGCTTAATTGCCGCGTGAGCTTGTGCGCCAGCGAGATGGCCGCCGGCATCAGCTCGGGAGTTTCGTCGGAAGCATAGCCGAACATCATGCCTTGGTCGCCGGCGCCGCCGGTGTCAACGCCCTGGGCAATGTCGCCCGACTGCTTGTTGATGCTGGAGATTACAGCGCACGTGTTGGAATCGAAGCCGTAGAGTGCGTTGTCGTACCCGATGGA
>JBEKAJ010000115.1:0-9975 GCA_050018295.1 Occallatibacter sp.
ATGTATCTGCATTCGCCGCAGTCGGCCATTCTCTCTGCCGTCATCTTCAACGCGGTGATTATCGTGGCGCTGATTCCGCTGGCGCTGAAAGGCGTGAAGTACGAACCCAAGGCTGCCGATGTTTTGCTGCGCAACAACCTGCTCATCTACGGCGTCGGCGGCATCATCATTCCATTCATCGGCATCAAGGCAATCGATCTGTGCCTGGTGGCATTGCATCTGGCGTAAGCGCGTGAGCTCAAGCAAAGGAGATTGAACGTGCATTCGAATTCGGCAATTGACGAAGAGCTTGGAACTCGTGAAGGGCATCACGCATCGCATGTACAGGAGTCGCCGGTGAAGCATTCGCTGTGGGGCACATCGGTAAGGTTTACCATCGTGACCGCGGTGATCTTCGGCCTGGGCTATCCGCTGCTGATGACGGGCCTCGCACACATTCTCTTTCCGCACCAGGCAGAGGGGAGTCTCATCAAGCTCAAAGATGGCACGGTGATTGGCTCCGAGCTCATCGCGCAGAGCTTCACCTCCGACCGCTACTTCCATCCTCGTCCATCGGCGGCAGGCAACGGCTACGACGCCACTTCTTCCGGCGGCACAAATCTTGCGCAGTCCAACGCCAAGCTGCCGCAGCGCATGCAGGCCGACATCGACAAGCTGGCAGCCGAGAACCCCGGCAAGTCAGTACCGATCGATATGGTGACCTATTCCGCTTCAGGTCTTGATCCCGACATTACGCCGGACAACGCCTACTTCCAGGCGCCGCGCATCGCGAAAGCGCGCGGACTGACAGAAGGCGCTGTCCGCAGCCTGATCGATGAGCACATCAAGGGCCGGACGCTCGGATTCATCGGCGAACCGCGCGTGAATGTGCTGGACCTGAATCTCGCGCTCGACGGCGCAGCGAAATAGGCGGCGAAATAGTTTTTGGCAGCGGCTCCCCAAGCCAACTTCAACGGGATCGGCTAACCGGCCTCTCCCGCTTTTTTGTGTCTGAAATTAGAGATTGCGGATGCGCGCAGGAGGTTTCTATTGATTGGGAAACCCGATCCGGCTAAAACGTCCTGCGGCCCTCGAGCGCTCGCGCCATCGTCACCTCGTCAGCGTATTCGATGTCGCTGCCGGCGGGAACGCCAGTTGCAATTCGCGTAATCTTGACCGAAAAACTGCGCAACGCAGTTGCCAGCCAGTCGGCCGTGGCTTCGCCCTCAAGCGTGGGACTCGTGGCCAGAATTATCTCGTCAACCTCGCCGCGTTCCGCGCGGCGCATTAGGGTCTCAGCGCGCAGCTGGTCCGGCCCCACGCCGTGCAGCGGCGAGAGCGTCCCATGCAGCACATGGTAGACGCCCTGGTAGCTCTGCGACCTCTCTACTGCGGCCACGTTCGTGGGCTCTTCGACCACACACACCAGGCGCTGGTTTCGCGTGGGGCTGGCACAGTAGGCGCACGGATCGACGTCGGTGACGTTGTTGCAGATGGAGCAGAGGCGCAGGCTCGCCTTGAGCCCGCGCACGGCATCGGCTAGGGCGCCGGCGTCCTCGTCGCTCGAACGCAGAATGTGGAAGGCGTATCGCTGCGCGCTCTTGGTGCCCACGCCGGGCAGCTTCTTCAATTCCTCAATGAGCCGGGCCATTGGCTCGGCATAGCGTGACAATTTGCTTGCCTCCCTACGCTTACGTCCCGCGGGGTGGTTTCTCCGAGACCTGCCTTCGCATCCTTACGAACCCATCCCCGGAAGCTTCAGCCCGCCCAACATTCCCTGCACGCTCGACTTGATGGCCTCATCCGCCTTGCGTCCGGCTTCGTTCACCGCGACTACGATCAGATCCTCAAGCATCTCCACGTCGGCCTGGCCGCCGCTCAGGCTGACCACCGCCGAGGGATCGACGCGAATCTTGAGCAGCTCCTTCTTGCCGTTCATGGTCGCGGTCACTGCGCCGCCGCCGCTCGAAGCCTCCACCACGGTCTCGCCGAGCTTGCGCTGAACGTCGTCATGCATCTGGTTAGCCTGCGAAAGCATCTCCGAGATTTTGAGCGGGTTGATCATTCTGTTTACCCCTGTCTGTTGGTGCCGTCGGTGTTTCGTCTGGCCCTTCTCGCGGTTCTTCTTCCGATTTGCCACTGATTCAAGCTCAAGCACGGCAAAGCTAACAGCTAAGTGCTAAAGGCTGCTTTCTCACTTCTGCCTGAGGTCGACCACGCTGCGAACCTCGGCGTTGAAGATCTCCTGCGCCCGCTTCACTAGTGGATGCGCGAGCGCCGCCTCCTGCACGCTGCCAGCTTCCACAACCGACGGCGTGACCACGGCCGAAGCTGCTTCTGCGCCGGCCGACACGAGAAAACGTGCCGGCGCGCCCAGGCGCTGCAGTTCAAGCCGTATAAGCTTTTCCGCCGCGGCGTTCACCGTCAGGCTGAGCATCCTTTTGCCCATGCCGGGTACCGTAACGCGCACAGCAGCACTGTCGAGCGCCCACGCCCCAGAGCCAAGCAGTTGCGCGGCAGAGCTGTGCCCGGCTGTGGCCAGAGCAGCCACGATCACTTCGCGTACGTGCTCCACGGCGAGACCATTAGGCGTGTTGGTTGTCGGCTGGGGCGCCTTTGCCAGAGCGCCCTCGGTGAGGGTTGCGGACGAGCCGTAACCGGACGGCTGACTGGCAACGACAGGAAAGGGCGTGACCTCGCGTTGCGCGCTCTCATTTGTTCTTGTCGTGGAATGGATTACAGCGGAGTTCTCAACTGTTGCTTCGATTTTCATTCCTGCGCTTCGAGACGCACTCGGTCCGCCGGTCCACAAGCTTTTCTCTCGCGCTGGAGCGGTTGCAGCGGGCGCAGTCACCCCAGCCGGCTTCGCGATGCTGCTTCCTGAGTGCTGCGCACCGTGCGCTGTGCTCGCCCGCGCGCCCGTTCCGCCGGCCACACCGCTGAGCAGTTCCTCGATGGGCAGCAGCCGTTGCGCGTGAATCAGCTTCAGCAGGCCCAACTCCAGGTGGAGGCGCTGTTCCTGGCGATAGTTCAGGTCGTCGAAGGTGCGCAGGACGATTTGCAGGTTGCGCGTGAGCTCCTCTTCGGTGAATAGCAGGGCCGTGCGGGCCGCGCGCGCGCGTTCGTCTGCGGAGATCTGCAACAGCTCGGTGTGATCGCCGCCCAGTTTCGCCATCAACGCGTTGCGCAGGTATCGAACCATTTGGCGAGCCAGCGAAAGCGGGCTGTGCCCGGCATTCACCAGCCCGTTGATCTCTTCCATCAGCTCGGCGCTCTGGCCGGCGGCTACGGCCTCCATCAACCGCTCGAAGACGGTGTTCGGCACGGCGCCCATCAACTCGCGAATCTGCTCCGCCGAAAGCGTGGGACGGTTCTCTTTGAGTGGCGCCGAGGCAATCGCCTGATCCATGATGGAAAGCGCGTCGCGCATCGATCCGTCGCCGGCCTCGGCCAGTAGCGCCAGCGCATCTTCGTCGGCCGCCACTTGCTCCTCGGCCGCAATCATCTTCAATTGCGCCAGAATGTCGTCGAACTTGACCGCGTGAAAGCTGAAGTGCTGGCAGCGCGAGCGAATGGTCTGCGGAATATTTTCGGGCTCGGTGGTCGCCATCATGAAGATGACGTGCGCCGGCGGCTCCTCCAGCGTTTTGAGCAGCGCGTTAAAGGCAGCCTCGGTGATCTGGTGCGCCTCGTCGAGGATGTAGATCTTGTAGCGATCGCGAGATGGAGCGTAGCGCGCGGCATCGCGCAGTTCGCGAATCTCGTCGATGCCGCGATTGGTGGCCGCATCGATCTCGATCACGTCCACGGCGTTGCCCTGGCGTATCTCGGTGCATGCGTCGCAGGTTCCGCAAGGCTCCTGAGTCGGGCGCTCGGGTGAACCGACCTGTGTGCGGCAGTTCAGGGCCATGGCCAGAATGCGAGCTATGGTTGTCTTGCCGATGCCGCGATGCCCGGAAAAGATGTACCCGTGCGCAATGCGGTTCTGCTCCAGCGCATTCAGAAGCGTGCGCGTCACATGGTCCTGGCCGGCCACGTCGGCAAAGCGTTGCGGACGATATTTTCTGGCCAGAACCTGGTAGCCCATCGGCAGTGAGACTCCTGAACGGCTGCTTAGGAAACAAACAGCCTGGAGTGATTCTATCGTTCCGGAGCGGGGCGCTGCGGGGTGGAAATCCATGCGTGACGACGTTGGCGCTCGGCTCCACCAAACCGCCCCTTTTCATGACCATCAGCCGTTTGCCGAGTCCAACACAACAGGTGTCGCCGGTGGCGCGGAAACGTGAGCGCGGATGAAATCTTCCCCGCAAATGTGCGATTCTTTTCCTGAATGCGAATTGTCCGCAGATCTCGATGGCTCACGCGCTGGCTCGGGCCGCATCGCACCCAACGATCGAATCGCGCACAACAGTCAATGGGAACCGCGGTGAAGTACGCAATAGGAATAGCGCTCGTTCTAGCTTGCCTGGCCGTGGGGGCACCCCGGCTCTTGGCGCAGGCACCGGACAAAGGCAGCAACTCCGGCGCTGGCCAAAGCCCGCCGGCGGCAGGCTCCCAGAACCCCGCGCAGCAGCAGCCCTCCCAAACGAAGCCGCAGACCAATGCCAATCCGTTTCCCGAGGACACGGATTCGGTTCCGGTGATGCCCACGCGTACCTCGCCCGATTTGCCGCCCGGAGCCGGCGACGAGTCTGGAAGGGAATTGATTCCCGTGCCCGCCGAGGACGGCGACCCGGTACGCAGCCCGGAAGATGCGGCTGCAGCCGCTGAGTCGAGCGGCAGTGGATCGAGTTCGAGCCTGACGGGGATGGGCGACCTGCCTTCGCCAGACGACGACACCGCGCAACCCGGAAAGCACAAAAAGAAGGAAGAGCAGGTGGTGCCGGAGCACCATGAGACCGCGGCCGAAGACGAGAATGTCGGCAGCTACTATCTCGAGAACAAGAATTGGAAAGGCGCACTGTCGCGATTTCAATCCGCGCTGGTTCTCGATCCCTACAATCCGGATGTGTATTGGGGCCTGGCCGAATGCGAGCGCCATTTGGGCGACTTTGCCGAAGCCCGCGCCAACTATAAGAAGGTGATGGAGTACGACCCCGGTAGCCGTCACGCCAAGGAGGCCGGCAAGGCCTTGCAGGATCCTGAGATCGCAAATGCGAAGCCGGCTGCGCCCGGGCAGCCGACGGAGCAGCCACAACATTAAAGGCCGCTGGGCGCGAGATGGCTAAAGGCCCGCCCAGCGCAGATAAGCGTCGATCATTCGCTCTCCCCACAAACTGCTGACGATTCCGCCCACGCAAAGAAATGTGCCCAGCGGCAGCTTGATGTGCGCCCAGCCTTCGCTGCTCTTACGCGTGGAGGGCAAAACAAGCAGGACCAGCGCGGCCACGGCGCCCAGCACGACGCCCAAGCCGAAGGAGAGCAGCGCGCCTCGCAGGCCGAGCCACGCGGCCAGCATCGCCATCAGCTTGGCGTCACCCAGGCCAATGCCCTCGCGCCGCCGGATCAGCCAATAGACCCAGCGGATGAGCAGGATGAGGCCTGCGGCGGCGAGGATGCCCACTATACAGACAATGGAACTATGGAGGATTTCGCCCGGAACAAGCTGCGGCCAACTGTCGTAGTACCTGGACCCAATTGGGGTGTGCGTGACGTAAAACGTGGGGTGTGTAACGTAGAAGATGTATCCAAGCGCTGTCCCTGTGTAGGTAAGTCTGTCGGGGAGCCACAGGTTTTCGGCATCGAGGATTGCAAGAGCCACCAAAATCCAGCATAGGCTCATTTTGATCGCCCACCAGGCAAGCAGGAGGCAGACGGCAGATGGATGGAGCTGCGGGGCGAAGATAATTCGAGCTAAGATAGCTGGACTTGATAGCCAGGTTATATAAGCCCACAGCGCCCCCACCGCCAACTCCACTAGCGGATAGCGCCAGCTGATCCACGCGCGGCAGCTCCGGCAGCGACCGCGCAACGCCAGCCAGCTAACGAGCGGCACATTCTCCCACCACGCCAGCGTTCGCCCGCAGCTTCGGCAATGCGAGCGCGGATGGACGATGCTCTCGCCCGTGGGCCAGCGGCTCAGGCACACGTTTAAGAAGCTGCCGAAGGCCAACCCGACAAGGCCGGCGAGGATGGTTCCGAGGACGCGCGTCATGCGAGAGATTGAGTATACGGCTCCAATGTCTGGTGCGTAAGACGCACGGATCGCCGCTGCCGCTCCCCGCAGGGTAAACTAGAGATGCATGGATCTGCCGCCAGAGAGCTCCAGCGCGAAAGATCCCACGCCGCAAACCACCACCGATCCGGCGCGGGCAGCGGCATTATTCGAGCAAGCCGTGGCTATCATGGCTCGGCTTCGCGCTCCCGATGGCTGCCCCTGGGACCGCGAGCAGTCCTTCGACTCCATTCGCAAGTACACCCTTGAAGAGGCCTACGAGGTCTTCGACGCCATCGAGCGCCGCGACTTCGACCACTTGTCTGAAGAGCTCGGCGATCTGCTTCTGCAGGTTCTGTTTTATGCCGAGATGGCGGCCAACGAAGGCCGCTTCACAATTGCGGACGTTCTTGACCACCTGAATCGCAAGCTCGTCCGCCGTCATCCCCACGTCTTCGGCGATGAAGCGTCGCGCGCCGCGGGCAACAAAGCTAATGTAGACGCTGCGGTGGAAGGGTCGGCGGCGGCTGTTTTGCGCAACTGGGAAGAGATCAAAGCGGCGGAAAAGCCGGCAGGCGCGCCGCAGAGTCACGGCTCAACAACCGGCAGGGCGGGGGCCAGCAGCGCAGGGCCTGTCGGGGAAGGGAACGACCCTGTGTCGCGTCTCGACAGTGTTCTTCGCGCGATGCCCGCGCTGGCTGAAGCCGCAAAGCTCGGCGCCAAGGCGCAGAAATCCGGCTTCGATTGGCCGAGCTGGCGCGAGCTGCTGCCCAAAGTCGCCGAAGAGGCGGCAGAATTGACGGCAGAAGCCGAATCAGACGATCTGGAACGCAAGCCTGCCGTGGAGGCTGAGCTTGGCGACCTGCTCTTCACGATCGTGAATCTCGGCCGCCATCTGGGGGTGGATGCGGAGATGGCGTTGCGCAACTGCAATCTGCGTTTTCGTCAGCGCTTCAGTGAGATGGAACAAGCAGCGCCGCGCCCCCTCGAGGAGCTGTCGCCGCCTGAGCTGGAAGCGCTTTGGGAACAGGCAAAGAGGAAGCTGGCGAACGGAGCCGCGCCCGGTCGGGAGCTTGCGGCGCGAGAGGCGACACAGGCGCAACCATGATCGAGATTCGAAGTTGCGAGGGATTCGACGAAATGGAAGCGTGCGTCCAGCTCCAGATCGAGACATGGGGCTACGACGAAAACGACGTGATTCCTCGCAAGACCTTTCTGCTTGCGCAGAAGATCGGGGGCCAGGTGATCGGCGCTTTTGACAGCGAACTCGGCGCAAAATCCGTTCAAGAATTGGTCGGTTTCGCCATGTCTTTGCCGGGGATCAAGCGGACCCAAAACGGGCCTCAGCCCTACCTTCACTCACACATGCTGGCAGTCCGCGCCTCCCACCGCCATCGCGGTATTGGCGCACAACTCAAATGGGAGCAACGCCGTGAGGCACTTTCTCGCGGCATTTGCCACATGGAGTGGACCTTCGATCCGCTGGCCATCACAAACGCTTTCCTCAATATCCACAGGCTGGGCGCCATCTCTCGCGCCTATCTTGTGAATTTCTATGGTGTATCCTCTTCTCGACTGCAGGGTGGGCTCCCAACCGACCGCCTTTTGGCCGAATGGAAGCTGGATTCCCCAAGAGTGGAGGCAATCCTTGCTCGGTACCCGGCAGCCGCACAAAACATTCAAGATCGTATACTGGTGCCAGCCCCAATCGACCGATGGAAGGCCAGCGAGGAAAGCCGCCAACAGGCCTTCGCTGTCCAGCTAGAGAATCGGCAGAAGTTTCAAGCAGCATTTTCGCGAGGACTGGCTGTACTTGGTTTCTCTCGCGATGCGGAAGGAAACGGAGTCTTTGAACTGGGCCCCCTCGCCCAGGCGGAATCGAGTCATGGTTCTGGTTTTTCTAAGGAATGCAAAACTTTATGAGAATTGATGCGATCATTCTGCGTGAGCTGCATATGCCGCTGGTTCGACCGTTCGAGACCAGCTTTGGAGTCACCCGCAACAGGCGGATCGTGCTCGCCGAGATTCAGTCGGAAGGGCTGAGCGGCTGGGGCGAGTGCACAGCCGGCGAGCGCCCGTTCTTTTCCGGGGAATCGACTGACTCGGCTTGGCAGGTCCTTGTTCAGGAGCTCGCGCCCATGTTGGCGGCTGCGTCCCCTGAACACGGCGGCGAGTGTCCGGGCATCTTCCGTGCCGTACGCGGCAACCAGATGGCCAAGGCTACTCTTGAAGACGCCATTTGGGACCTGGAAGCGCAGCGCGAAGGCGTCTCGCTCTCCCGTTTGCTGGGCGGCGTGCGCGACAGCATCTCTTGCGGAGTCTCCATCGGCATCCAGTCCTCTATCCACGAATTGCTCTCGATCATCGAGCACGAACTGGCCCAGGGCTATCAGCGCATCAAGCTCAAGTGCAAACCGGGCTGGGATGTCGATGTCTTTGAGCGGGTCCGCAGCCGCTGGCCCGGCATCCTGCTCAGTTGCGACGCCAACTCGGCCTATCGCCTGCGCGATGAAGACCATATCGCATCATTCGATGCCTTCGATCTGCTCATGATCGAGCAGCCCCTCTGGCACGACGACTTTTACTTCCACTCCGTGCTGCAAAAGAGGCTCAATACGCCCATCTGTCTCGACGAATCCATCCGCAACCGGCGCGATGCACTGGCCGCCATTGAGATGGAGTCTTGCAAGATCATCAACGTCAAGCTGGGCCGCGTCGGCGGCTTCTCTGAGGCCATCGCGGTGCATAACGCTGCCATGGAGCGGGGAATTCCTCTCTGGTGCGGCGGCATGCTCGAGTCCGGCGTGGGCCGCGCGCATAACATTGCGCTCTCCACCCTCGAAGGATTCACGCTGCCAGGCGATGTCTCAGCTTCGGCGCGTTACTTTGCCGAGGACATCATTGAACCCGGTGTCATAGTCTCCGCCGAAGGCGAGATTGCGATTCCGGACACACCGGGCCGCGGCTACGAGGTGCGCACCGACCTGATTGACCGGCTTACTGCGCGTAAGGAAACCGTTCGCGAGATGGCACTCGTCGCCTAGGCCGCGTGTTCTGGCCGCGAATTCATCTGTAGAGGCGTGGCCGCTTTGCCGGTCGTGCCGCGCCTTCCTTAGAAGACTCTTTGCCGGTCTTCGAATTCGCTTCCTGTCCGGAACTCCCTCCGCTTCACTCGCGTATTACCATTTGGCGATCCGGCTTCGCAGGCGGACATACGTCTAAAATCGAAGAATTCAGGAATGCATTTGGGATGAGAAACCTATCGGCGTGACCGGGACCCAGGATCGCCGAGATAAAATGCCCATCTGCGTGACGAAGGCGCGCACCGGCTGCTGAATCAGGCGCTGCTGAGCCCTACAATGTTTGAAGCTGGTTCTGGAGAACAAGAATGGTCCCACAATTTTGTTCGGAGGCAAACAAAATGAATCGACTTTTTCGCGCGGCAGGACTTTTGTTGGTCGGCGCCATCGCGCTTGCCGCGCAAGTTCCCGCCGCGCGCGCTCAGGCTGCAGGCGCAGCATCGAGCACTACGAATCAACCCGTCAAGCTAATCCCGGGATTCGACAAGGATCTCATCGATACCACTGTCGATCCCTGTGTGAATTTCTGGCAGTACGCTTGTGGAAACTTCAACAAACTCTATCCCATTCCCTCCGACAAGAGCGGTTATGGGTCGGGGGCCATCGTCTATGACTACACGCAGGACGTCTTGCACCAGATGCTGGACCGCGTCGCTTCCCCCGGCGCCCAGCGCACCGCAAATGAGCAGAAGATCGGCGACTACTACGCGAGTTGCATGGATGATGATGCGATTCATGCCCAGGGGCTGAAGCCGCTGCAGC
>JBEKAJ010000116.1:0-9925 GCA_050018295.1 Occallatibacter sp.
AAAAGCCACCCTGCAAGACGCCGGAAAGGGCACGTGAATTGTGGAACCGCTCGAGCTCCACTCCCCACCCGCAGCGGACTTGGGTGTGAACGAGACCAGGTAAAGTTGCGGTCAATCCTCTTTCGCCTGGGGAAAGAAGACGGCAGGATGAACCACGCCGCACGGAAACGAGCACGATTCATTATTCGAAACGGAATCATCGCAGCCTGCGTTGCCGTTCTCGCCTTCGCATTCGCGCCCATTGCCCTGCACGCGCAGGCCGACTGTCTTGCCTGCCACGGCGATGCCACCATGACCGACAGCGCCGGCCACAGCATCGCCGTCGACGGCCAGAAATTCGGCCAGAGCATTCATGGCAGCCTGCAGTGCACCAACTGCCACGCCGACATTAAGGCCTATCCGCACCCTGACAAAATCGCGCCTGTCGACTGCAAGACTTGCCACGCCGATCAGGCCTCCAGCGTCTCGGGCAGCGTGCACGCTTCAGCCTCCGACCACCCCTGCACCAGTTGCCACGGCGTCGCCCACTACATCTTTCCCAAAGACGACCCGCGATCCAACGTCTACCCGCTCAACGTTCCCAAAACCTGCGGCAACTGCCATGGGAACGCCGATATGGCCAAGCAGCACGGCCTGCCCAACGTCTACCCGCTCTACATGGATTCAATCCATGGCTTCGCGCTCAGCAAGGAGGGCCTGCTCGTCGCGGCCAACTGCCAAAGCTGTCATGGCTCGCACAACATCCTCAGCCACACCAACCCGCAGAGCCCGACCTACAAATCCAACGTCCCCAAAACCTGCGGCAACTGCCACGCCAAAATCGAAGCCGACTACGAGCAGGGAGTGCACGGCAAAGCCGTCGCCGGCGGCAATCTCAACGCGCCGGTCTGCAGCGATTGCCACACCGCCCACGCCATCCTGCAGCCCACTGAATCGGCCTTCCGCATGCAGTCCACGCCCATCTGCGGCAACTGCCATAAAGACAAGTTCTCTACTTACCGCGACACCTTCCACTCGCAGTTGGGCTCGCTCGGCGGCTACGTTGAAACCGCCCGCTGCTGGGATTGCCATGGAGCCCACGACGTGCGGCCCGCCTCCGATCCCGCTTCGCCCATCAACCAGGCCAACCTGGTCGCCACCTGCGGCCGCTGCCATGCCGGAGCCAACCTGAGCTTTGTCCAATATCAGCCCCACGCCAACGCGCGCGACCGCAAGCTGAATCCGGGCCTTTACTTCGTTCGCTTGTTTATGAATCTGCTGCTGGCGGGCGTACTCACCTTCTTCGTGATTCACACCATCTTGTGGCTGATCCGCTCGCGCTATAGCCAGATGAAGGACAAAGCGGCAAATGGAGGAAAGAATGCCTGAGTCGGAGCTAGCCCAGCCTCAAACCGCAACCGCCGCCGCCGCCCGCTACTTCGTGCGCTTCACCCGCGAGCAGCGCTATATGCACGCGGCCCTGTTCACTTCATTTCTCGGGTTGGCGGCCACGGGCCTCGTCATGCGCTTCAGCGAGAGCTTCTGGGCGCGCAAGTTCGCCGCCGGCGTCGGCGGATTCGGCGCCATCCTCTTCTTGCACAAGCTCTGCGCCATCGTTCTCACCATCGCCTTCCTCATTCATGTCAAAGAAGTCTTTCAGCGCGGTGTCATTCATCGCGAAAAAGGAATCTTCTGGGGGCCCACTTCCATGGTGCCCAGTTGGAATGACTGCAAGGATCTCTTCGGCCACATGCGCTGGTTCCTCGGCCTCGGCCCCAAGCCGAAATTCGAGCGCTACGCCTATTGGGAGAAATTCGACTACTGGGCGGTCTTCTGGGGCATGGTCGTCATCGGCTTCTCCGGCTACGCGATGTGGTTTGCGCCGTTCTTCGCGCACTTCCTGCCCGGCTGGGCTCTGAACGCCGTCCTCGTCATTCACAGCGAAGAAGGCCTGCTCGCCATCCTCTTCATCTTTTCCATCCACTTCGTCAACACGCATCTGCGCCCCGACAGCTTTCCCATGGATATGGTGATTTTCACCGGCGTCGAGAGCGAAGACGAGTTCAAGCACAAGCGCCCGCTCGAGTACCAGCGGATGCTCTCCGAAGGCAAAGCCGAATCCCGCATCGGCATCGCGCCCCCGCTCTGGCTCCTCAACTTCTCCAAAGTCGTCGGCTTCACCGCCATCTTCATCGGCCTCACTCTTCTGGTGCTGACGCTGACGGCCTACTTCCACTAACCGGCGGCCGCGAGCAATACTCCACATCGAGCAAGACGCCTTGACGCGCGACGCGCCTCGCGCTACATTAAAGCAGTGATCAGGTCCTTCCGGCATGCCGGGGTGGAGAAGTTCTTCCTTACGGGCAGCAAGGCCGGGATTCAACCCGCGCATGTGAAGAAGCTCCGCATTCAGCTCGGCGTGCTGAACACGGCGAAAAACGCAGCGCGCATGAACGTTCCGGGCTGGGACCTTCATTCCCTCAAGGGAGATCTGGCCGGTCATTGGTCGGTTAAAGTCAACGCAAATTGGCGTTTGACGTTCAAGTTCGAGGGTGAAGACGCCGTCCTCGTGGATTATCAGGACTATCACTAGCAGGAGATACTATGGCTCGCATGTACAATCCTCCACATCCCGGAGAACTCTTGCGCGAGTATTTACGCGGCGTGCAGGTTGGCGAAGCTGCAAAGCACCTTCGTGTCGCTCGATCCACGCTCTCGCGGCTCCTGAATGGCCGCGCTTCATTTACGGCGCCGATGGCGCTTCGCCTCGCCGATGCGCTTGGAACAGAGCCAGAGGTTTGGCTCGACCTTCAGCAGCAGTACGATCTATGGCGCGCATCCCGGCGAAGGCGTCCAAAAGTTGAGCGGATTTTACTGCCGCCTGCTGTTCGCGATGCAGCCGCGTAATATCCTGCCGACAAAGTTACGAGGATACTCGCGTCATGGGCTTGAGCCGCGTGCCCCACTCTCAACCGAACTACAGGGGTGGGTGCCCCATCCTTGCCGCGGCTTTTTGCGGCAAGGGTGGGATCGTACGGACTAGTTCTCACACGTGAGCTACAAGCTACTGGCCACCGGCTACAAGCTGCCCCTGTGACTGCAATCACGGCACGAATTTTCCCCAAAGCGTCTCCTCAAAGCGTGGACTTTGCTCGCCGGTTTGCACCTCTTACGCTCGTCTTTCTTTGTTTTGCCTGGGCCTCCTCCCCACTCGCCGCGCAAAAGCTCAAGGACTCCGACTGCCTTACCTGCCACAGCGACGCCAGCATGACCTCGAGCGACGGCCACAGCATCGCCGTCGACGCCAACAAGTTCAAGCACTCCGTTCACGGTTCCATGTTCAAGTGCGTCGACTGCCACACAGACGTCAAGAGTCTCGCGCACGATACCACCCCGAAAAAAGTCACCTGCTCCCAGTGCCACGCCGACGAGGGGCAGGGATATGCGCACAGCATTCACGCCCTGGCCACGAGCACCGGCAAAATTCCCGCAAGTTGCCAGGATTGCCACGGCGACGTCCACCAGATCGTCTCCGGTGACGATCCCAAGTCACCCGTCAATCACGCCAACATTCCCGCTACCTGCGGCCGCTGCCACGGGCAAAAGTTCCTCATGGAGTCGAATGGCGAAACTGCGCAGCCCTTCCTCTCCTACCAGTCAAGCGTCCACGGCCGCGCCGTCGCCAACGGCTCGCAAAAGGCTGCCGTCTGCACCGATTGCCACGGCGTTCACGAGATTCTCCCGGCCAGCGATCCCAAGTCGCCCATCTCAAAGGTCGCTGTCGCATCCACCTGCGGCAGGTGCCATACCGAAGTCGCCAACACTTTCAACGCCAGCATTCACGGCCAGGCGCTCGCCCGCGGCAACCTGCTCGCCCCAACGTGCACTGATTGCCACGGCATCCACTCCATCAAGCCGCACACCGACCCCAACTCGCCGGTCGCCGGGCAAAACGTCTCCCGCGACATCTGCGCCCGCTGTCACGAGGGCGTGCGTCTCTCGCAGGAGTTCGGCGTTCCCTCGAACCGCGTCACCAGCTACTTTGACAGCTACCACGGCCTCGCCGCCGAGGGCGGCTCCGTCGTCGCCGCCAACTGCTCCAGTTGCCACGGCGTGCACGATATTCTCCCCTCCAGCGATCCCCGCTCCACCATCAATCGCGCCAACCTCGACGCCACTTGCGGCCAGTGCCACAAAGGCGTCACGCAAAAGTTCACTCGCACGCCCGTCCATCTCCAGGCCGGCGCGCGTTCCGGCGACATCGACTCCGTCGCCGTGCGCTGGGTGCGGTGGATTTACATCCCCCTCATCCTCCTCGTCATCGGCGCCATGTTTCTGCACAACGCCGTCATCTGGCGCAGCAAGGCCGTCGCCCGCCGCCGCATGATGAACCCCTTCATGGTCCGCATGACGGTCAATCAGCGCTGGCAGCACCTCGTCCTGCTCTCAAGTTTTATCGTTCTCGTCTTCACCGGCTTCGCGCTCAAGTTCCCTGAGACGTGGTTCGCCCACACGCTGGGCATGGGCGAGAATCTGCGCGGCATCATTCACCGCATCGCCGGCGTCATCCTCATCGGTGCCGGCATCTATCACGTCTTCTATCTCGCCATCGCACGCGAAGGCCGCCGCCTGCTGCGCGACATCGCGCCCCGCCCTAAAGACGCATTCGATCTCTTGGCCGCCATGCGCTACTACCTCGGCCTCTCGACCGTGAAACCGAAGTTCGGCCGCTTCAATTACGCCGAGAAAGCCGAGTACTGGGCCGTCGTCTGGGGCACAGCTCTCATGGGCCTCACTGGCATCATGATCTGGGCCAAGGTCTGGGTCGGCGACCTGCTCGCCCGCTGGTGGGTCGATGTAGCCACCGCCGTGCACTTCTATGAGGCCATCCTCGCTACTCTCGCTATCCTCGTCTGGCACTTCTACCAGGTCTTCTTCGATCCCGATGTCTACCCCATGAACTGGGCCTGGTGGGACGGCAAAATGCCCGTCGACCACTATCGCCGCGAACACGAGCTTGACCAAGAGCTCGACTCCGAATCTCTGGACAATACGAAGCCACCCGACCCCGGAACATCGCCAGGAAAGTGACCCTCACCCAGCCGAATTTCTGGCTTTGAAAGCTGCCCGCAACGGTAGCGATGGCGACTGCGGCGTTTGAACTAAGCCGCTGCGCGGCAGACGCTGCCGCGGCGGCGATGATCGACGTCACGGCGTCTGGTCAGAATCTAGGCTGGTCGCTATACTGGGTTGGCCATGAACATCACTGTTGTGGCACGTACGAGTGACTACGCTGCTTGCAAGCAAGTACCCTGTAATCATAGGCATACAATTGAAATCCCATAGACCTGCGTAGATCACCGCGTCCGCCGCAAACCGCATCGGCTCACCTCAAACGATCCTATCGAAACTGCCAGGAGAAACTACTCCGGCTGTATGTCATCTCGCGCGGGCAGTCCCGATAGGAACCTAACGCTTATCGGGACCTATCAAAGCAGCCCTTGAATCTCACGCTATTAGCGCGCCTGCTGCGCGTGGGCAGAGCACCGGCCCGAACCAGAATGTCCCTTTACGAGGTCGCAATTACCGGATTGGCGACAAACCAGGCCGCTACTCAGGGAAGGGACCGAAGGGCCGAATAACACCGTGCCGAACTGACGGGCGGTTCTC
Source organism: Occallatibacter sp. (assembly GCA_050018295.1). GTDB lineage: Bacteria > Acidobacteriota > Terriglobia > Terriglobales > Acidobacteriaceae > Telmatobacter. The sequence goes on from JBEKAJ010000116.1 coordinate 5,650, forward strand.
TCAACGTGCAATTTTACGCTCGGAATTCGAGGCTCCCAGGAGTTTGGCTCGCCCGGCGTTTGGTGCGCGGCTGATCGTGGTGTCGAGAAGTGTAGGCCGTGAAGCATTCTGCTCCGGCAACCGGTCCTCGAGAACCATCATCAGCAGCGATTTATGGACGCGAATGCGGTCCTTGTAGCTAATGTAGCCCAGCCTTCTAAAGCGATTCATGAAGAAGCTGACGCGTGACCGCGTAGTGCCGATCATATTTGCAAGGGTTTCCTGTGTTACCGGCGGAATTAGCGCCTCCGGGCCGGACGGACTGCCGTAGTCAGCCATGATCAGAAGGGTTCGCGCCAGGCGTCGTTCGCTGTTGTTGAATAGCTGATCGACGAGATCCGCCTGGGTTCTCGTGCTTCGGAGTGCGAGAAACTGAACGAACAAGTCTGAGAATGCATGTTCCTCATGGAGAACACGGGTCAGTTCCTCGGAAGCGATCTTGAGCACCACACAGACGGTCATAGCCGTGGCGCTGGTGGTGCGGAACTCGTTTGGCCCGGCCATGCACTCCTCACCGAAGAAGTCGCCCGGAGCCAGCAGCGTAACTGTGGCTTCTTTGCCGTCTTTGGAAACAATCGTGAGTTTAGCCCGGCCCATCCGAAGATAAAACAGACAGTCGGCACGGTCTCCCTGAGAAGAGAAGATCTGTTTCGCCTTCACGCGAACCATTGTTCTTCCCACGCCCGCAGTCGCGAGGTATAGATCCGTATTGAAGCTTCTCGCGCGTTTCTTGGGCATGCTTAAGCTTTGCACCGGACGCCGCGAAAGTCTGAGCCATCTAGCTCAGTTGCTGCATTTACCGCAAATACAACGAGGACCAGCCTCACAAGGTTTCAACAAATGAGCGGTCCACATCTGGCCGTTAAATCCTCAAAGGACCCAGCCCAATGCCACTTGGGGCGGGAACTGGCACGATGTGCGGCTCGGTAAGCGGCATCGTCTTCGAAGCTCGAATTGAGTTCCGGGGAAGCAAATTCAGGAGTTCCGGATGGTTCGCCCTCAACCCGTCAATGACTGCTTGGGAGACAACTCGGAACAGGACGTCTCGTTTGGAAAAGATCGGTACCGACAAGCCGGCTTCTCAACCCAACACCGCCGCCTGATGTCCCAGGCGAAATGTCAAGAGCGACAACCACTCCGCCACGGCCTATCCCGCTGATTCCATGTCGATTATTTTCCGCGCAAGTTTGCCGATCAATTCCGCAAAATCTTTACACTAGAAGTTGTATGGGGATTCATCCGGAACATTTCGAATCGAGAGTCGCGCCGGACCTTGCGCTAACCACGCGGGTGCCCCATTCAAGCTTGGCTTGGGTGGGGGCGATTCCGGTCGACCGGCCACCCTAGGGAGGGAAAACTAGATAAGAAAAAAATGTTGCACTATATTCAGTGCAAATCGAACTTAACTCTTTTATAATCAACAAAACGGCCTCGAAAACCGTGTCGAAAAAAGTGGATTTTTGTGCGCAAAACCGCCCTTTTTCGCCCCAAATCGGCCCTCAAACGCACTTGCGCGCACACCAGACTCACGCCTGGGGATTCTGCAACGCACACTCTTGAAGGGCGTCCATACTTGGCGAGGTGGCCGCCGCTGCTGACCCCTGACCCCTGACATGACACCTGTCTCTCAAACCCGCCAATTGTCGGGCCGCCAATCCTTGATCCGCTCTTTGATCTGCTTGCGGCTCAGATTGTGCTCGAGCGCTTGCTTGGCCAGCTCGACCACCTCATCGTCGGCCGCAAAGCGCAGCGCGATCAGTTGGTCTTCCGTCAGGCGGTAGATCTGCGTATGCCATTCCGCCGGCGCCAGCGCCTGCAGCCGCAGCCGCTCCTCAAGCCGGATCACGCGGTCCTGCACCTTGAGCGGATACTGGCGCATCCGGAACACCGCAATGAACGCCGCCAGCGACAACACCACCAGCCACACCGAATAGAAGCAGAAATGGTGCACAGCATAAATGACGGCGATGACGATGCTGGCCACCGTAACGAAGGCCAGGAAGAAATGATACGGGGGATCGTACCGTCCATGGTTCTTGAGACTTTGCGGCTCACTCATCTGCTGCGCTCGTTCCTCGCCGGTTCGAATTGGCTCCCGCGGCCATTGGCGTTGCGGTTAACCCGATGGCTGATCCGCTGTCTACGGCGTCCGGTGCCTGTACACCTGCAATGGCCGAATTCTCTTGGGTCGAGCTTGGCAATGTCAACGCGGATAAGTTCTCCGGCCCCAGAACCGCCGAGTTCTTGGGAATCAGCTGGTACCTGCCGCGCACAAGGTAGTCCACAATCAGGCCGCCTGCGAGATAAGGGTTCATCAATGCAATCGGAATCGCGTAGATCGTAGTCACAAACGACTCGTCGATGCCCTTTACCGTGCGGCTCCGGTGCCGGTATCCCGGAATCTGCGGAATTTCCAACACCGTCAGTTGCGCCTCCGGATGCTTGCGCGCATACCGCACCAGCTTGTACGTGATCTGCTTCGGGGTCGTCATCCCGGCATCGGGAAAAATGCTCCGCCTGAAGTTCCGTGGAAAGTAGCCATTCAGAACCACGCGCGCAAAATCCGCGCAGTTGCTGAACAGCAGATTGAAGCTGGTCCGGTTCGGTCCTTCATTCAGCTTCTCGATCAGGGCGTCATCCTGCTTCTCCGTCGTCTCAAAGCGAAAAGCGTAAATCCGCCGCTCATACGCCGCGCCCAGCAACTGGGTCCAGCCGCCGTGCACAATATTACCCGCCTGCAAGTGCGTACCCAGGCTCGCGAGATGCTCCTCGCGATAGCGGCTGCGCAACTGCATCACCGTCCGGCGGTCCACTTGCGCGGGAACGTCGGCGGCGTTCTCCACCGAATACAGATATGGAATAAGAGGGACTGCCACCCAGTCGTACCCGTCGATGCCCTGGTAGCGGGCAATCACGGCACCCAGTTCACCCGGTTCGCACCGCCGCAGCTTCACCGGAGTCTCGGCGCAGATTCGCTCGAAATAAATCGCGTTATGCCCGGTCGGGTTCAGGGCCCCAAAAAAGCCGTACGGCTCCTCCATCAGCAGAGCCGCCTGCGCGTGCCCTTGTGCGCAAAAACAAGCTGCTACCAGAACAACAACAAATGAAAAAATGCGGTTCCGAAAATTTGAGAGCATCGGTTCCCCTTGGGGTTAGAGTTACAAATTCTCTCTCGTTCAGTATGCACCAACTTCTGTGACGGATGGATAAAGAAAATCTCCCGAATCCGTCATCTCACTGACGATTCAGGATTTCTGCGCAGCAACGCGGAGCAGGCCGCAAATGCTCCTGCGCAACAAACTATGTCTATCGATTTAGATGCACTTTCCGGCCGAATGTTGCGCCCTGGGCGTATCTGCCGGGTGGAAAACGAATGCCGCTTGCCAGCCGCCGGGTGAATTATTGATGAGGAGGAACGATGATCGAGGTCTCCTGCACTTCAATCAGGCCGGAGCCGATCATCTTCTCCAGTTCGGGCAAAACCGCGTCGACCTTTTCGCGGGTCTCAATGAACTCGATCTTGATCGGAAGATGGTCTGAGATCTCGAGGATGTGCGCGGAATGGATGCGATGCTTGGCTCCAAACCCCGCCACGCCCTTTACCACCGTGGCGCCGGCGATTCCACTGTGAAAGAGAAAGTCCAGAATGCTTGTGTAAACCGGAACGTGGTGGTGCTTGGCTCCATCGCTCAGGTAGAGCGTGACTTTAACCGCATTGCCCGTGGTCAACATGCGTTCTCTCTCCGCTCGCTTCAGTGCCCTGATTCAGTGTCTGGACTCAATCGCACGCGCGCGCCGAACTTCCACTTCCGGGTGAACAACGAACGATTGAAGCACCTTTGTGGGGAACTTGCAACTCCGGCTTGCCTGCCGCTGATTCTCTAGAGCAGGTCGGCAAGCGCCGTTCCGCACCAGGTGGCGGCAAGGCCGAGAACGAGGCTGCCCATTGCGTAGAGCGCCGCTAACAGAAAAGCGCCCGAACGCATCGTCGACAGCGTCTCCCACTCATAGGTCGAGAAGGTGCTGTAGGCGCCGATGAAGCCGATGGGCACAAGGAATCGCCAGGCAGGATTCAGGTCGGCGCGCTTGCCAAAGTAGGTGAGCGTAAAGCCGAGGATGACGCAGGCCGTCATGTTAATGACCATGGTGCCGTAGGGGAACCTGGCTCCGATGCGTCCCGAAATCGTGGACCCGACCCAGTACCGGGCGATGGAACCGAGCGCGCCGCCGACAGCAA
>JBEKAJ010000117.1:0-9866 GCA_050018295.1 Occallatibacter sp.
GCTGTGGCTGTCCATCACCAGCTTGTCGTCGATGAAGAGCTTGACGCGATTCGGCGTCCCTCCGGCCGGCTGTGGCGCTCCGGCCGCGCTGCCGCCGGCGAAGAACGGCACGAATGCCCGTGGGCCACGCACGCTCAGCACATAATCTCCAGGCGCGGGCGGCAGAAGTTCGCCTGTCCATCGCACGACAAATGTCTTGTTGGGAAAGGCCGCCGCAGGCGCTACGCGATTCCAGTCAAAGTTGATCTTGGCGTCTACGCGCACCATCTTCGGCGCGCCTTCGAACTCCGAGTTTTCGAAGTACTCGCCCTTCAGCCCGGCCGTCTTCAGCGAAGCATCCGTGCGCAAATACGCCGAAGGAATCGGCGCCGGCAACCCGTTGGCAAGAATCGATCCGGGAGCATACGTCACATTCTCGCTTCCGAATTCCTTCCGCAATCCATTGAGCGGCGAAACGGGATCCGGCGCGGTTCCGTTGTAGTTGCCCTCAATCGTCTCCAGCAGATCGCCGGTTGGGCCAACGACCGCAATCTTCCGGATCGACGCCTTCAACGGAAGCGTGCTGTTGCTGTTCTTCAGGAGCACAATTGATTCGCGCGCCGCTTGCAACGCAAGCTGGCGATGCGCCGCCGAATTCACCTCGGAGTACGGAATCGCGTTGAACGGTACCGCCGCCGGAGGGTCGAACATCCCCAGCCGCATGCGGGCCGTGAACAGCCGGACGACGGCCGTATCGATGTCGGCCTCCGTCAACAAGTGCTCATCCACAGCTTTGGTCAGTGCGCCATACGTCCGGCCACAATCCAGGTCCGTGCCCGCCTTCACCGCCAAAGCAGCCGCTTCTTCCGGGCTCGCCGCAAAGTGATGCCCGCTCGCAATATCGCCCACCGCGTCGCAATCCGAAACCGTGTACCCGTTGAAGCCCCAGTCGACGCGCAGATGCTTTTCCAGCAGCATCGAATTCGCGCACGCGGGCGCGCCGTCGATCGCGTTGTAGGCGCACATGATCGAGTCGGCGTGTCCCTCAACGATCGTCGCGCGGAACGCCGGCAGATAAGTGTCTTCTAGATCGTGATCCGAAACCTCCACGTCAAAGCCGTGCCGCAATGGCTCAGGCCCGCTGTGCACCGCATAGTGTTTCGGCGTCGACACGAGCTCGAGGTATTTCGCATTGTCGCCTTGCAGTCCTTTGACGAACTCCACTCCCAGGCTGGCGGTCAGGAACGGATCCTCGCCGAAGGTTTCCATTCCCCGTCCCCAGCGCGGATCGCGATCGATATTAATGTTCGGCGACCAGAATGTAAGTCCTGCAAACCGGCTGTGATCGTCTTCGCGAATCGCCTCGTTGTACTTGGCGCGCCCTTCCACGGCAATCACATCTGCAATCCGCCGCATCAGCGCTGTGTCCCACGTTGCCGCTATACCAATCGATTGCGGAAAATTGGTCGCGAATCCGTTGCGCGCCACTCCATGCAACGCCTCGTTCCACCAGTTGTATGCGGGAACGCCCAGCCTCGGAATCGCTGGCGCAACGTCCTGCATCTGGCTCACTTTCTCTTCAAGCGTCATGCGGCTCACGAGATCTTTCGCGCGCGCTTCCGGCATCAGCGCGGGATTCAGAAACGGACAGGCCGCTGCGCCGCAGGTAGGGTGCTTCTCGTTCGTTGCTTGTTGTGCTGGCAAAATAGCCGAAGCCAGACTAAAGACGCCGAATATCGCAAGAAGAATTGGTTGGATTTTCATAGTGATCCGTTTTAGGAAATTTCAATGGCGGAAGACTATCACGCCGGCGGGGAAACGCGCGCGCCATGCGATCGCGGTTCTGTCAATCTGCAGGCGCAGTTGTGGTTTCGCCGCATTTCCGTTCCGCTCAACGGGTTCCGCATCGGAGAAACTGGCTCGTTGAATCAGCTCCTGTTGGGAGCGTTCGCGGCAGGCTGTGCACGATTCGGCACTTCGCCTAAGCCAGCTAGCTCTTCCATTTCCAGTCCCGAATCTCTGGCAGGTCCATTCCATTCTTCCTGATGTATTGTCCGTGCTCGACCAGTTTGTCTTTGAGAGTCTGTTTCAGATACGCGCCTTTCTCAGCGATGCGCGGTATGCGGTCAATGGTGTCCATGGCAAGGTGGAAGCGGTCGAGATCGTTCATCACCGTCATGTCAAACGGCGTGGTGATGGTTCCCTCCTCCTTATAGCCGCGGACGTGAATGTTGTCATGGTTGGTGCGGCGGTAGGTGAGGCGATGGATCAGCCATGGATAGGCGTGGAAGGCGAAGATGACCGGCTTATCTTTAGTGAAGAGCGTGTCGAAGTCCGCGTCGCTGAGACCGTGCGGATGCTCAGATTGCGGCTGCAGCTTCATCAGATCGACGACATTCACGACGCGCAATTTCAATTCCGGCAAATGTTCGCGCAATATGCTAACCGCGGCCAGCGTCTCCAGTGTGGGCACGTCGCCGCAGCACGCCATCACCGCGTCCGGCGCCCCGCCCTGGTCGTTGCTCGCCCATTGCCAGATGCCGATGCCTTCCGTGCAGTGCTTGATGGCTGCGTCCATCGTCAGCCATTGCGGCGCGGGATGCTTGCCTGCAATCACTACGTTGACGTATTGGCGGCTGCGCAGGCAGTGATCCATCACCGAAAGAAGGCAGTTGGCGTCGGGCGGAAGATACACGCGCACTACTTCGGCTTTCTTATTCACCACGTGATCGATAAACCCCGGATCCTGGTGTGTGAAGCCGTTGTGGTCCTGCCTCCACACGTGCGACGCCAGCAGGTAGTTGAGTGAAGAGATCTTTCGTCTCCACGGCAGGCCGTTGGTCACCTTTAGCCATTTGGCGTGCTGGTTGAACATCGAATCGACGATGTGAATGAAAGCCTCATAGCAGTTAAACAGCCCGTGCCGTCCGGTGAGCAGGTAACCCTCCAGCCAACCTTCGCATTGATGCTCGCTTAGCATCTCCACCACGCGCCCCTCGGGAGCGAGAAACTCATCATTGGATACGGTCGCGGCATCCCACTGCCGTTTGGTCACTTCAAACACGGCAGCCAAGCCGTTGGAGATGGTTTCGTCAGGCCCGAAGATGCGGAAGTTCCTCTGCTCCGCGTTCAACTTGGCCACGTCGCGCAGGAACGGCGCCAGCACCCGCGTGTCTCCGATGCCCGGAGTTCCCGGCGAGGGCACGCTTGCGGCGTAGTTCCGAAAATCAGGCATCCTCAAGTCGCGCAGAAGAATGCCGCCGTTGGCGTGCGGATTGGCGCCCATGCGCCGGTTCCCCGCAGGCGCAAGCTCGGCCAGCTCGGGCCGTAGGCGGCCTTTTTCGTCGAACAGTTCCTCCGCCCGGTAGCTCTTCAGCCATTCTTCCAATTGCTTCAGGTGCTCCGGATTTGCTCCGGGATCGGAGAGCGGCACCTGGTGCGATCGGAACGTGCCTTCTACCTGCAGACCATCGACGACCTTTGGCCCCGTCCAGCCCTTGGGAGAGTTGAGAACGATCATCGGCCAGCGTGGACGAACCGTGTTCCCGTTCACTCGGGCGTCCTTCTGAATCCTCTTGATTTCTTCCACCGCGCGGTCGAGCGTCACCGCCATGGCCTCGTGCATCAGTTCCGGTTCGTGCCCTTCAACGAAATAAGGCGTCCAACCATAGCCGCGCAGGAGTTGCTCCAGCTCCTCATGCGTGATGCGCGCCAGCACGGTGGGATTGGCGATCTTGTACCCGTTCAGATGCAAAATGGGCAGCACGGCGCCATCGGTTGCTGCATCGATAAACTTGTTCGAGTGCCATGCGGTGGCCAGCGGCCCCGTCTCCGCTTCTCCGTCGCCCACCACGCATGCCACGATCAACTCGGGATTGTCCATGACTGCTCCGAACGAGTGGCTGAGCGAATAACCCAGCTCGCCACCTTCGTGGATCGAACCCGGAGTCTCCGGTGATGCGTGACTAGGAATGCCTCCCGGAAATGAAAACTGGATGAATAACTTCCTGAGTCCGTCTTCATCCTGAGTGATATTGGGATAAATCTCGCTATAAGTGCCCTCTAAGTACGTATTGCCGACAACCGCCGGCCCTCCGTGCCCGGGACCGGAAACATAAATCATGTCGAGATCGTATTTTTTGATCACCCGGTTTAAGTGCGCATAGATGAAGTTCTGCCCCGGCGTCGTTCCCCAATGCCCCAGGAGCATGTGCTTCACATCTCCGATCTCGAGAGGACGCTTGAGCAGCGGATTATCGTAAAGATAAATCTGGCCGACGGAGAGATAGTTCGCGGCTCTCCAGTAGGCATCCAGCTTCCGCAACAAGTCTGGCGACAACGTTTTTTCCATCATTCATCTCCTCTTGCTTGGGTTCTGACTGTCGGCGTCGCGCCGAATTTCTCAATGCGGCTTGATCGGCGGCGCGGGCGCAGTGAGCATCCGCCATTTGACTATAGTCTAGTTCTGTTTAAGCGCATGTTACACCTTGCTGGATAATCCCTGTCGGAGGCAAAACCCCGCCTTCCCTCCTGGCCTGTTAGCATTTCTTCTGTTGCGGTCAAGCACGCTCCCGCTTGATCAGACGCCCCTCAGGCACAATCCGCCTTGCGCCTCCGGCAGTAGCTTCACGGAATCAGAAGCCATGCAATAGGAATGGAGATTGAAAATGAATTACTTCCAGAAATTCAAGGTCGAACCGGGAAGCAAGGTCAAGCTCAGGGAAATCGACCCTTCCTTCAGTGGCGGTCACAAAAGCCACAAGGCCGCCGCCGATGAGATCGAGCACTATCAGAAGAAGCTCCGGGAGTTGCAGGACCTGCTTTACGCCGAGCGCCGCCATTCACTCCTCATCTGCCTTCAGGCCCTCGACACCGGGGGCAAAGACGGCGCCATCAACCACGTTCTGGGCGCCATGAACCCCCAGGGCTGCCGCGTGGCGCCATTCAAGCAACCCTCTGCCGAAGAGGCGGCCCACGACTTTCTATGGCGTGCGCACATACCCGCGCCCGCCAGCGGCGAAGTCGTCATCTTCAACCGTTCCCACTACGAAGATGTCCTTATCGTTCGCGTTCATAATCTCGTGCCCAAAGAAGTCTGGTCCCGCCGCTACGATCTCATCAACGACTTCGAGAAGAACCTCGTTGATCACAACACCCACATTCTCAAGTTCTACCTGCACATCTCAAAAGAAGAACAACTGAAGCGCTTCAAGGAGCGCCTCGACGATCCCACCAAGCACTGGAAGATCAGCGAGGCCGACTATAAGGAGCGTTCCTTCTGGAAGGATTACGTGGCCGGCTACGAAGACGCTCTCTCCCGATGCAGCACAGCCCACGCGCCATGGTTCATCATTCCATCCAATCATAAGTGGTTCCGCAATCTGGCCATTGCGCGTATCGTCGTCGAGCACCTGGAATCGCTGCACATGAAATACCCGAAGCCCACTGTCAACATTGAAAAGATTCGCCGCGAATACCACGCCGCCGAGCGCGCCTAGCGTTGCGCGGGGACAAAGAAACCTTGCAAGGAACATGCTTATGAAAAAGCGTTTGCTGTGCGCCATGCTGTTGCTTGGCGGCTCTTACGTTGCTTCAGCCTCATCCGTCTTCACCAAGCGGCTTGACGATCCCAAAGCGGTCTATCTCACCGCGCAGGAATTTGGCGTGCACGGCGATGGAATCGGCGATGACACCGCGTCGATCCAGGCGGCCATCGACAAAGCGGAAGGCGGCGTTCGCGAGGGAATTGTGTTTTTGCCCTCGGGCCGCTACCGCCTCACGCGCACCCTCTATCTCTGGCCGGGCGTGCGTCTCATCGGCTATGGCGAAACGCGCCCGGTCTTCGTGCTGGCTGACAACACACCGGGTTTTCAGACAGGCGTGGGCGACATGGTCATATTTACGGGCGCAAGCCCAGCCGCCATTCTCCGCTCCGGCAAGCGCGTCCCGTTTCCGCCCCCGGGCAGCGTGCCGCCAAACGACAATGTTGCGGACGCCGACGAAGACACGTTCTATTCGGCAATGAGCAACATCGATTTCGAGATCGGCGCCGACAACCCGGCGGCCATCGCCATCCGCTTCCATGTCGCTCAGCACGCGTATCTCAGCCACATGGATTTCCATATCGGCTCGGGCCTGGCCGGGCTCACCGAGGTCGGCAATGAGGCCGAGGATCTGCATTTCTATGGCGGCCGCTACGGCATCCTCACTGACAAGACTTCGCCCGCCTGGCAGTTCACCCTCATCGATTCGGTCTTCGAGGGCCAGCGCGACGCCGCTGTGCGCGAACACGAGGTGGGTCTTACGCTTATCCGCGACACCTTCCGCAACGTTCCCGTCGCCATCGACATCGATCCGCACTATTCCGATGAACTGTGGGCCAAGGACTGCCGCTTCGAACAGGTCTCGAAAGCCGCCGTCGTCATCAGCAACGAGAAAAGCCCGCTTACCGAAGCCGGCTTCGAGAACGCGGTGCTCAACGATGTGCCCACCTTCGCTTTCTTCCGCGAGAGTGGCAAAACTATCCCCGGTAAGGGCGCGATCTACCGGGTTGCGAATTTCAACTACGGCCTCATTGTGCCCGGTGAGGGAATGACCGGCACAATCGGCATGCGCTACGATGCCTCTGCGCTCGGCGCCGTGCCCGCTCCGTTACCGCCGGCGATCCCCGCGCTGCCGCCCACTGCGGACTGGACGAATGTCCACACGCTCGGCGTCGTGGGTGATGGATCCACCGACGACACCGCGGCGATTCAGAAAGCCATTGATGCGCATCGCGTGCTCTATTTTCCGAGCGGCCATTACCGCCTCAGCGACACGCTCACTTTGAAACCCGACACAATTCTCATCGGGCTGCATCCGACGCTAACACAGTTCGATCTGGAGGATTCCTCGCCGGGGTTCCAGGGAGTGGGCGCGCCTAAGCCCGTGATCTCAGTGCCCGCCAGCGGCTCCAACATCATCAGCGGTTTCGGAGTTTATACCGGCGGCATCAATCAGCGCGCCGTCGGCGTGCTGTGGCAGGCAGGCGAAGGCTCGCTCATCGACGATGTGCGCTTTCTCGGCGGCCATAGGACCGGCTTCAATCCCTATAACAATAACCGCACCGGCGATTCCGTTCTCGGCAAGCGTTGGGACGGGCAATATCCCAGCCTCTGGGTTACGCACGGCGGCGGCGGCACATTCGCCGACATTTGGACTCCGGACACCTTTGCCCAGGCGGGATTCTATGTCTCGGATACGAAGACTCCGGGCCACGTCTACGAGCTTTCCAACGAACACCACGTGCGCAATGAGATTGTTTTCGACCACGTCGAGAATTGGGACATCAATGCGCCTCAGACCGAGGAGGAAGCCGGCGAGAGTCCGGAATCGCTGTCGCTGGAATTTAACTGGTCGCGGAACATCACAGTCGCCAATTATCACGGCTATCGCGTCACACGTTCCCGCGCACCCTTCCCCGCCGCGGTTCGCCTCTACCGCTCCGGAGACATTCATTTCCGCAACGTGCATATCAACGCCGAGAGCGGCTATCCCATTTGCGATGACAACGGCTGCGGCACATTTCTCCGCGTCAGCAGATTTCCTTACGAGAATGCGATTCAGGACGTCACTCACAATCTCGAAGTGCGGGAGCGCGAATTCGCCGTGCTCGACATTCCGGAGAATCCGCCCGCTCCCGCGCCCGGCGATGCCTCCGCGGTGCTCGCGTCCGGCGCAAAGGTCGAAAAACTGGAGGATGGCTTCTTCTCTATCTCCGGCGCCGCGGTCGATGCTTCAGGCAAGCTCTACTTCATCGACCGCCATCAACAGCGCATCTATGGGTGGTCGTCAGCCGAGGGGCTCACCGTTGAGCGCGACAATCCGCTCGATCCGGTCAACCTCGCATTCGACAAGGCGGGCGACCTGCTGGTGGTCTCCTCCGCTGGCCCGGAAGGAACCGTCTATTCCTTCCGCCCTGGCTCGCCCGAGGATCAGATCACTGTGCTCAGCCCGCAACCCGCGACGCCGCATCCGGGAGCCGCGGCGATTCTCCCTGTCAACTACTGGAACAACGGCGAATTCAAGAACCAACTCGACTTCAACACCTTCACATACAAGACGCTGGCCGAGATGTTTGCCGACGATGTGTCGACCCCCAAGGCAAAGGAGTACGTCTCGCATGACGGCAGCGTTTTCCTGCCCGCCGGCCGCGTCTTCCAACAGGGCCCGCCCGACTCCACGGGCTGGCGTTTCTCCGACAATCTCGACACCTACAGTTTCATCAGCGCTCTTCCTGGTCAGCGGGTCTATGTCAGTAGCGCCTCGGAAGATCGCACTTACAGTGCACGGGTCGCTGCCGACGACACGCTGAGCGATCTCCAGCCCTTTGCGGAGCGCGGCGGTGAGAGCGTCGCCGTCGATGGCAAAGGCAATGTGTTTGTTGCTAACGGGCAGATCTTTGTCTACGATCCGGCGGGGAAATTGATCGGCCAGATTGACGTGCCTGAGCGTCCGATCGATATTGTCTTTGGCGGTACTGACCGTCGCACGTTGTTCATTCTCGCCCACCACGCGCTCTTCGCAGTAAAAGTGAGAAGTTCGGATTGACTTGAAGACCGGCACTCCCATCGGTCCAGGAATCCAGGGCCGATCACGAGAAAGTCAGCGAAATGCCGCTCCAAACGGCGCCTGCAATGTCCTGATTACCTGCCTGAATGGTTGTGCGAGCCAACTCCCGCATCCGACCGCCGCGGCCGGTGCAACGGATGCTGCAGATGCTCGACGGTGCGGGTCATCTCGACCAGAAGCTCCTCAGCCATTTCGCGCGTGAAGCCGTGACGGATGAGGATGCGCTGGATGACGAGGTCTTCGCGGTTCGGGGGCATGGAGTACGCGGGAACCAGCCAGCCGCGCTCGCGCAAACGATCCGCCACGTCATAGAGCGTGAACGGAGAGGATGCGGGGTCCTTCAGCTTCCAGCAAAGGCCCGGGATGCCGCCGATTCCGTCATAGATGATCTCGAATGGGCCGAATTCAGCGATCTTGCCGGCGAGATACCTTCCAATCGCGGAACACTCTGCCTGAATCTTGCCATAACCCTGCTTCCCAAGGCGCAGAAAATTGTAGTACTGGCAAATGATTTCACCGCCCGGCCGCGAAAAGTTGAGCGCAAAGGTGGGCATATTTCCGCCCAGATAGTTGACGTCGAAGATCAGCTCTTCAGGCAGATCGTGCTTCTCGCGCCACAGCGCCCAACCCACGCCCAGTGGCGCCAGACCGAACTTGTGACCGGAGGCATTGATGGATTTGACGCGCGGCAAACGAAAATCCCAGAGCAAGTCAGGCTGAAGAAATGGCGCGAGGAATGCGCCGCTCGCGCCATCCACGTGGATGGGGATGTCGAGCCCCGTCTCAGCCTGAAGCTTGTCGAGGGCCATGCTGATCTCGTCGACAGGCTCGAATTGCATCGTGAAGGTCACCCCCAACGTGACAACCACGCCAATGGTGTTTTCATCGCAACGCTTCAGCACTTCCTCCGGCGTCATCAGCAGGCGGTCGCCCTCCATCGGGACCTCGCGAATCTCCACATCGAAGTAGCGGCAGAACTTGTGCCAGCACACCTGCACCGGGCCCATCACCAGGTTGGGCGCGTCGGCCGGTTTGCTCTGGGCGCGGCGCTGCTTCCTCCATTTCCATTTCAGCGCCAGCCCCCCAAGCATTGCCGCTTCGCTCGAACCAGTCGTGGAGCAGCCAATCGTGCTTGCCGCCTCTGGAGAGTTCCAAAGATTGGCCAGCATGTGCACGCAGCGCTCTTCGATGGCCGCGGTCTGCGGGTATTCATCCTTGTCGATCATGTTCTTGTCGGCAGACTCGTCCATGAGCTGCTTCACTTCGGGCTCGATCCA
>JBEKAJ010000118.1:0-9845 GCA_050018295.1 Occallatibacter sp.
TACTGTATCCGAGAATCGGATACGCTCGCGAGAACGCCTGCTCAAGGCGACGGGTCTCGCGTTCGTCGCGACGGGCGCGCACATTGCCGGCAAGCCCCGTTAAGACGATCCAGAGCGCCACCCATAGAATCGCGCACCCGCAGATGATCCATGTGCTGGCGGCTGCGATTGCACCGGTGGCCGCCATTCGGCTCACGTTTGGGTTCAGTTTCGGATTCAGGAGACAGCAGGCCAAATCGAGCGCCGCCAATGCGACAAAACAGAGTGCGACAAACCAGCGGCGGCGCGCTTGCGATTCGAAGCGGATGCGAATGTTTCCAATGGCGTATTCCGTATTCATGGCTTTATTCCTTTTCCGGAGACTGGCTGCTCGCGTATACCTGCCGGCTCAGCGGCTTGAGCGGCCGGGTTGAAAAGATGGCTTCGACAGGCAGGTCGAAGTACTCGGCGATCTGGAAGGCAAGTTTGAGGCTGGGGCCGTAGTCACCGCGCTCGAGGAAGCCGATGGTCTGATAGTTAACGCCAACGGCGTCGGCCAGGGCTTGGCGGCTAACGCCGCGCTCGGCGCGCAGGACGGCAATGCGGTTGTAGAGGCCGCTTTCGCCAGGTTCCTGGAGCCGGTGGTCGTTGTCCTGCATGACAATATGTTGCACAAACGCAATAATTTTGTCAAGTTAAGAAACAACGGGCTGCTTGTTCCGGACGGCGCCCAGCGTAGTTGTGTACAGGATGGGTTGGCGAGAAGCCATCGCAGGTCCCCATTCGGCTCCGATCATTCACATAGCGAACGCGGCCCAGGGCACCTGGGATCTGTCGCCCCTACGGGGCTTGCTCGTTCTTTCTTCCCCTTTCCCAGGGTTTCGTCCGCTGCGGCGGACTCCACCCTGGGCTAACTTCTTCCGCTCCCTATGGGGGCTTCGCCCACCCAGGATGTTGTTGAACGCGGATGCTACGTGCTCAAGGCGAACTTGCGCGCGGAGTCGAGGAGCTTGGCGACGGATTCCCTGGAGCAGGACTCGGCGTAGATGCGCAAAAGGGGCTCGGTGCCGCTGGCGCGCAGGAGCAGCCAGGTTTCGGCGGCCTTGGGCTTGGTTGTTGCTTCGGGGTTGTCGAGGAAGAACTTGACGCCGTCGAGATTCTCCTGGCAATAGATGGGCATGCCGGCGAAGACGGGATCGCCGGGCTTGAGGGCGTGGACACGGGCGATGACGGCGTTCTTCTGCGCTTCGGGGAGATGCAGATCGATGCGGCCGAACTGGTGCTCGCCGTACTCGGCCTGGAGATCGGCGACGAGCTGTCCAAGCGTTTTCTTCTCCTGGGCCATGACGTTGGCGAGCAGCAGGCAGTTGAGCAGGCCGTCGCGCTCGGGCAGGTGGCGCTGGAAGCCGATGCCGCCCGACTCCTCGCCGCCCATGACGATTTCGCGCTCGAGCATGAGGTCGACGACATACTTGAAGCCGATGCCGTGCTCGATGAGCTCGCGGCCATATTTCATGGCGATGCGGTCGAGCATTTTGGTGGTGTTGAAGGCGCGGGTGACGGCGCCGGGCCAGCCTTTGTACTTCAAGACCCAGCTCAGCAGCGCGCAGTAGATTTTGTGCGGATCGACGAAGTTGCCGTGCTCATCTGTCGCCCCAATGCGGTCGGCGTCGCCGTCGGTGCAGAGGCCGGCCTGGCAGCCGTTCGCCACTGTGGCTTCGCCAAGGGCGCGGATGTTCGGCTCGATGGGCTCGGGATTGATGCCGGGAAAGAGCGGATCGGGATTAGAGCGAATCTGCACATGAGCCACGCCAATACGGGCGAAGATGTCGGCGAGGATGGTGGCGCCCGCGCCATACATGGAGTCGATGCAGAACTTCATGCCGGATTTTGAGATGAGGTCGAGGTCGGCGAAGTCTTCAATGGACTTGAGATAGGTGGGCAGGAAGTCGACTTCGGTGATGGGCGCGGGCTGCGAGGCGCGGGCCACGGGCTTGCCGAGAAACGACTCGATCGCCGTGATCATGGCGGGCTGGCCCGAGCCGCCGTACCAGCCCTTGTACTTGACGCCGTTCCACTGCGCGGGGTTGTGCGAAGAGGTGATCATGATGCCGCCTGCAGCGCCGCGTTCGCGCACGCCGAAGCTCAGGGCCGGCGTGGGCGTGATGGCGTTGGCGAGCATGACGGGAATGCCGGTGGCCGATACGACATCAGCGCAGGCCTGAGCGAAAGCTTTCGATCCGAAGCGCGTATCGTAGCCGATGCAGAGGCCATTTGCGGGATCCTCCTGCGCGGATCCTTTGCGGGAATGGATATAGGCGGCGATGGCTTCGGCGGCGATGCGGACGTTGGCGAATGTGAAATCGTCGGCGATGACGCCGCGCCAGCCGTCGGTGCCGAATTTGATGACGGGATTAGGCATGATTGTGTTTTGGTGCATCTTGCGAAGCAAATGAAAACAATAACAGGCGAAGCGGGGAGAGCGCACGGGGGCGAGCCCTAGTGGGCTCTAGCCAGTAGCCGGTAGCCAGTAGCTTGTAGCCGGTAGCTCTTAAGGCAGAATTGACTAGGCAGCGCAGGCCATCATCGCGTCGACTTTTGCCAGGATCGCTTCGCGCGCTTCAGGAACGAAGAGCACGTCGCATTCGGAGCCGAGGATGTGGGGATGGCCGCAGGCCTTCATGTGGGCGACGAGCTCAGTGGTGCGGCGAACGACTTCTTCGATGGGCATGGCGCCATCGGAATAAAAAGACTTGGTGGGAAGGTTGCCGTAGAGGACGACGTCGCTGGGGACGAGGCGCGCGTCTTCCCAGAGCTTGCGCGAACCGCCCAGCGAGAGGATGACGGGATGAAGGCGATTGGCGAAGGCTTCAACCATGAGATCGATTAGCTCGCCGCAATCGTGAAAGATGAGATCGCAGCCGGCGGCATCGAGAGCGGCCTTGAGGCGGAGATTGGGTTCCATAACCAGTTGCTCGAAGAGCCTGGAGCCGGCCTTGAGCTGGCGCGGAGAGAGGAAAGCAGTACACGCGGCGGGCTCGCAGATCATCATGGCTCGCGCGCCGTGGTCGATCTGGCTGCGCACCGACCGCTGGACGGCGGCTTCGGCAAGGCGAAGGCACTGCCAAAGCAGGCGCACTTCGTCCGAGTCTTCAGGCGCGACGCCGGAGCCGGCCATGGCCGCGGCCGTGATGGGATCGGGCATGAGGCGCGAGACCAGCGAGAACGGGCCGATGGCCATTCCGACGGGCACGAGATCGGGAAACGAGGCGATGTAGCTGAGGGCCTGATTGCGGGCGATGCTGCCGCGGCAGAGGGGCGCGGTTTCCCCGGCGCAGAGCGCCGCGATTGTGGATTCATTGAGCGGCGAGGTGAAATGATACTTTTCCGAGTCCGCGGCTGGGACGCCGGCGCAAGCGAGGAGGTCGGTCTTCTCCAGGCGCAGGTCCATGAGCGGAATGGCAAGCGGCGTGGCCCAGCGCCGCGCCGTTTTTTCGATGACACGGCCAAGCACGATGCCGTCGTTACGTGCCTGTTCGGGATCGGGCTCCTCGTGGAGAACGAGATCCGCGCCGATGGGCATGCGCAAGCCGCACGCGGCAAGGTCGAGATAGAAACTGCGTTCCGTCAGGCTGCCTCTTTCGCAAGGAGATTCTTCACGATCCCGACGGCGGCTCCGGCGTTGTCGCAATATGCGTCGGCGCCGATCTCCTCGGCATATTGCCTTGTGACGGGCGCGCCACCGATGAGCACCTTGACCTGAGTGCGCAGGCCCGCGGTCTTGAGGGCGTCGATTGTGAGTTTCATAGCGGGCATGGTGACGGTGAGCAGCGCCGACATGCAGACGATCTGCGGCTGGCGCGTTTCGACGGCGGCCACAAAGCTCTGCGGCGAAACGTCGGTGCCGAGGTCGATGACTTCGAAGCCGCCGCCTTCGAGCATGGATGCGACGATGTTCTTGCCGATGTCGTGCAGGTCGCCCTTGACTGTGCCGATGACGACGCGGACCGCCATTTTCTGGCCGGAGGCGGAAAGAAGCGGCTTAATCAGCTCCAGGGAGCTTTTCATGGCGCGGGCGGCGAGCAAAAGCTCGGGAACAAAATAATCCTGAGCCTCGAAGAGCCGGCCGACTTCATCCATGGCCGGGACCATGGACTGCTGAATGAGTTCCATGGGCGCGATGCCTGCGGCGAGTGCTTCCGCGGTGGCGGCGCGCGCCTGCTTGTCATTGCCATTCACGATGGCTGTATATAGGGCGCTTTCTTGCGCCATAGGATCACCTCTCAACTTCGCGCTGCACGCGGGAGGCCGCCAGCGCGGGCATGAAGCCGTGACTGGACGCGCATCTCCTGCAGGTGCGGCGCATCCGCAATCGCAGATCCGCTGCGCCGGTCTATCGAATGAAATTAAGTCTGTATCCACGATAGGCTGATCCTGAATTGGGCGCAACCGGAGGCCGGAAAGAGGTGCATGGAAACGGAACAGGAGACGGGACAAGCGGGCGGCGCAGGAACTGAAAACTAGATATGGGAAGTAAACCGGCCCGAGGGCTAAAATGGGGCCAACCGTTGGTAGGGTGACGACGGTACTTTTCCCCCCGGCCCAAAATTCGAATTAAGGATTTGCCCATGTCGATTCTCAGCAGAACGGCAGGCGTTGTGTTGCTGGCGGCGGCAACGGCCATGGCGGCGTTCGCGCAGCAGGGCGGGGTGCAGCGCGGCATCCAGCCGGAGAGCAGCGACGAGCCGGCGGCGAAGAACGGCCACCAGTACATCGTGGCCATCGGCATCGATCACTACGAGAACTGGCCGATTCTTAGCACGGCAGTGAGCGACGCATCGGAGTTCGCCAAGCTGCTGACGAGCAAATTCGGATTTGAATATGCAGCGGAGCCGCTCACAGAGAAGAACGCCACGCGCGAGGCGATCATTTCGCTGCTTGAAGACGATCTGTCAACGCGCTTGAAACCTGAAGATTCGCTGGTGATCTTCTTCGCCGGCCACGGGACGACTCACGACTACAAGATCGGCGATGAGGCGCGATCGGACGGATTCATTGTTCCGGTGGATGCGCGCGCGCCGGGCGCGAATGAGCACTGGAGCGACTACCTGAAGATCGAGGAGCTTTTGCACACTATCGATTCGCTGCCCGCCTCGCACATCCTTGTGATCCTCGACAGTTGCCACAGCGGCATGGCGCTGGGAAACAAGTTCATGACGAGCCGTGCCGATACGCGTTTCGAGCGGGACATGCTGGTGAAAGTGAGCCGCAAGGTGATCGCCAGCGCGCAGGGCGACCAGCTTGCCGCCGATAGCGGCCCGCTGCCGAACCACTCGCTGTTTACCGGGCTGATGATTCAGGGACTGACGAACGGAAAGGCGGACAGCTACGGGGCGGGATTTGTTACATCGAGCCAACTGGGCGCCTTTGCGCAGCACGAGGTGGCGGTTGCGGCGGGATCGAAGCAGACACCGCTGTTTGGGGCGTTCGACGATGACCAGGGCGGCGAGCTGGTGATTCACATGGGCGCGGGAGCCCAACCGGCGGCGCCGGACGGAGCAAACCCGACGACGACTTTTACGAAATACGAGACGCTGGAGCTGGACCGGCTGAAGAAGGATGGGAACCGCTATTGGCAAAATGACGATCCGCTGAAGAATTTTCCAGCGGCGCGAAGCGTGGCGCTCAAACTGTGCGACGCGGGCGACGACAGCGTCAAATACTGGGGATGCGAGCAGGCGGCACGGAGCTTCCGCAGCGGCCTTGGCGGGGGCACGGATTACGCGCAAGCGGCGAGCTTGGCGCAGCACGCTTGCGACGGCAAGGATACCGACGCGTGCGTGTTGCTGGCATCGCTCTACCAAACAGGAGAGAGCATTGAACCCGATCTCGAAAGCGCGGTGCGGCTCTTCCAGGATTCATGCAACAAAGGAAACCTGCGCGGCTGCTTTGGCCTGGGCCGGCTCTATATGGATGGCCACGGTGTCGCCAAGGATTACGCGCAGGCCAAGACGCTGTTCACCAAAGTGTGCGACGGCGGCGAGATGACGGGGTGCAATGGCCTGGGCGCGCTCTACAGCTTCGGCGATGGAGTGACCCGGGATTACGCGCAGGCGATGAGCTACTGGCAGAGGGCGTGCGACGGCGGCATTGGGAGGGCCTGCGAAAACATTGGCCAGTTGTACTGGTTTGGAAAAAGCGTGAGCAAGGACCCGGTGCAGGCAGTGAATTTTTACCGCAAAGGTTGCTCAGCAGGCGAAATGGAAAGCTGCGCGGAGCTGGGATGGATGTACGAAAACGGGCAGGGCGTGAGCAAGGATCAGCCGCAGGCGCTGACGCTTTACAAACAGTCCTGCGACGGCGAGTCGGCGACAGGTTGCAACGAGCTGGGCAACCATTACCAGCTTGGCGATGGGTTAACCAAGGATCTGGCGCTTGCGGCGGTGAATTTTCGCAAGGCCTGCGACGCCAGCGCCGGCGAATGGGGCTGCAACAACCTCGGTTTGCTGTACGAGCGGGGCCAGGGAGTAGCGAAGGATGCGACCGAGGCACTGCGCCTTTACCGCAAGGCGTGCGATGCCGGCCAGATGATTGCCTGCACCAACGCGGGCAACATGTATGTGAATGGGCGCGGGACGTCGAAGGACGACGGAGAAGCGGTGCACATGTTTCGCACATCCTGCGATGGAAACTACCTGGCCGGGTGCGTGCAGCTTGGATACATGCTTGCGTTTGGACAGGGAGCGACAAAGAATGAGCCGCAAGCGATCGGGCTCTTCCGCAAGGCATGCGACGGCGGCGATACGAGGGGTTGCCTTGGACTTGGCGGCATGTTTGAGAGCGGCCAGGGAGTGGCCAAGGACGAGTCGCAGGCAGCAAAGCTGTACGGCAAGGCTTGCGATGCAGGGAACTTTGCGGGCTGCACCGACCTGGGCAACCTGACAGTGAGTGGCCGCGGCGTGGCAAAGGACGAGGCGGCGGGTTTTGCGCTTTACAAGAAGGGCTGCGACGGCGGCGACATGAACGGCTGCGTGAACTACGCGCTGGCCTATGAATCGGGACAGGGCGTGGCCAAGGATGAAGCGGAGGCGGCTCAGCTGTTCCAAAAAAACTGCGATGCGGGCGATCTAAGGAGTTGCACACAGCTCGGCTACTTGTATTACAACGGGATCGGCGTGGCCAAGGACGAGACGAAAGTGTTTCAACTGACACAGAAGTCCTGCAACGGCGGCGTGATGCTGGCCTGCTCCAATCTGGCCGCTACGTACTACTTAGGGGTGGGAATCGCGAAGGATGAACCCAAGGCAATAACGTTGAACCGCCAGGCCTGTGATGGCGGCGAACCGCGAGGCTGCGCCGGCGACGCTGTGATCGACTACATGGATCGCGAGGGATTCGACTCGGCAAAGAATTACAGTGACCAGTTGACAAACTTTCGCAAGGCTTGCGACAGCGGCGACATGAAGGGCTGCGCAGCTCTGGCTTACATGATTCGCAGCGGCTTGGGCACGACGAGGGATATTGGCGCTGCCAATGACCTGACGCTGAAAGCCTGCAACGGCGGCGAGATGATCGCCTGCATGGGGTATGGCGCAATCCAATACGCCGGCGACGGCGTGAAACAGGACCTGGCGCAAGCGTTGAGCTACGAGCGCAAGGCGTGTGACGGCGGCTCGATGGCGGGCTGCGTCTACGTTGGATTCTTCTACCAAAATGGCATTGGCGCGCCGATCGACGCCGTGCAAGCCGCTGATTTCTACCGCAAATCCTGCGACGGCGGCGAGCCGACGGGCTGCCGGGTTGTCGGCTGGCTCTACCGGAACGGCCTGGGCGTCGCGCTAAATGAAATGACGGCACTGAGCTTCTATCACAAAGCCTGCGATGGCGGCGACGCGACCTCGTGCTCGGAGTTGAAGGCCAATCCGTAGGCCGGCGGATCGTGGACTGCGCATAGAGAGCGGGGGGAGTCGCACGGACTCCCGTCGGGTAGTATTCTTCTTGAAACCGTGAAAGTGGCAATTATTGGCGGCGGCATCGTGGGGCTGGCGACGGCGCACCAGCTTCTGGAGCGGCATCCGTCGCTCAAGGTGATTCTGCTGGAGAAGGAAAGCGGCCCCGGCCGGCACCAAACCGGGCATAACAGCGGAGTGCTGCACTGCGGCCTTTATTACAAGCCGGGCTCGACGAAGGCGCGGCTGGCAGTGGATGGACTGCGTAGGATGACGGCGTTTTGCGAGCAGCACGGGGTTCCCTACGAGTTGTGCGGCAAGACCGTCGTAGCCACGGAGCCGGAGGAGATCCCGCGGCTGCACGCGCTGCTGGAGCGCGGGAAAGCCAACGGCGTGGAAGGGCTGCAACTGCTCGGTCCGGAGCAGATTCACGAATACGAGCCGCACGCGGCGGGATTGGCGGGAATCCGCGTTCCCCAGGAAGGGATCGTGGATTACGGCGCAGTCTGCGCGGAGATAGTGAAGGAAATTGGCGCCAGAGGCGGCGAGCTCAGGTTCTCATCGGAGGTGACGAGGCTTGAGAGGCGCGGAAATTGGACGATCCACACAAAGAGCGGGGATTACGAAGCGGACTTCCTGATCAATTGCGCCGGATTGCACTGCGATCGGGTAGGCCGGCGTGCAGGCAGCAGCGATGCGACAAAGATTGTGCCGTTTCGGGGCGAATACTACAAACTCCGGCCGGAGCGGCAACACCTGGTGAGGAACTTGATTTACCCTGTGCCGGATCCGAAGTTCCCGTTTCTTGGAGTGCACTTCACACGGCTGATTCTCGGCGGGGTGGAGTGCGGGCCGAATGCGGTGCTGGCCTTTGCGCGAGAGGGGTACAGGCACACGGATTTTTCACTGCGCGATACGCTGGAGACGCTCACCTACCCCGGGTTTTGGAGATTCTTCGTGCGGTACCCGCGCATGTGCTGGGATGAGTTCAAGCGGTCGTATAGCAAGAAGCTTTTTTGCCGGTCGCTGCAGCGTTTGGTGCCGGAGCTCACGATGGGAGATCTGGCGCAGGGAGGGTCCGGCGTGCGCGCGCAGGCGCTTTCGCCGTCAGGCGAGCTGATGCAGGACTTTTATTTTGTGCGCCGCGAGGGCGCGCTGCACGTTCTGAATGCACCGAGCCCGGCGGCGACGGCGGCGCTTTCGATCGCGGACGAGATTCTGGATTACGCGAAGGAAGTGTTCGTACCGTGATGCAGCCCAGACGCTCAGCAGTGTAAACTAGCAATGACCCCAAAAACCGGTCCGCCATGGCGGGCCGGTTTGCCTTGTGTCGGGACGTGGCTCAGCCTGGTAGAGCACTCGCTTGGGGTGCGAGGGGTCGGCAGTTCAAATCTGCCCGTCCCGACCATTCAACTTTCAAATCTCCTTATGCGGCATCGCGAAGGCAGGATAGGACTGCCGATCCGCGAAGCACCCCAACCTCGGCATCCGCCGCGGCGGATGGCCGGAATCGTCTGCGAGGGGGGCGCGCGGCGAAGCTGAGCGTGTTCAGCAGTTCAAATCTGCTCGTCCCGACCATTCGAATCCTCCGGTTACCTGGCAGCCTGCCAAAGGCATAAAGAACCGCCGGCCGGAAAGCTGCGCAAGACCGCTTGCAGCCTTCCGTGAATCGTTCCCGGAACTTGTAGTTTTCAAGTCGTGTTCAGCTTCATGCGCCAACCATAGTTGCTTTGCTGAGAGCCGGTGTAGACTTCTCCGAAAGATGAAGAAGTCGAACAGAAATCCTGCGTGGTACATTTTCTCCATTTGTCTGGTGGTGTATATCTTCTCCGTCAAAGGCTACCTTGAGATTCCCGACTCGTTCTACTCTCTCGAGACGGCTCAGGCGATTGCCACACAAGGACATCTCCAAATTCC
>JBEKAJ010000119.1:0-9837 GCA_050018295.1 Occallatibacter sp.
GGTCCTCCGCGTCGCGCTTTTTTTTGTCCTCTGCCTGCTTGCCGCTGGTTTGGGATGGTGCCATTGGGTCTACGTGCAGATTGAGATCTACGCGCATCAGGATCAGGCTGCGCCCGCCGACGCCATCGGCGTTCTTGGCGCGGCAGAGTATGACGGCCGTCCTTCGCCCGTCTACCGCGCACGGCTCGACCACGCGCTCGAGCTCTACCATCGCAGCATCGCCCCGCTCATCATCACCCTTGGTGGTCCCGGCGGCGATCAGTACACCGAGGGTTCCGTGGGCGAAGGATATCTGATCAGCAAAGGCGTTCCGGAGCAGGCCATCATCGCTGAAACCGAAAGCCGCAACACTGAGGAGTCAGCCCGCCGCATTGCCGTCATCGCGCGCGTCAATGGGCTGCACCGCCTGGTCGTCGTCAGCGACGACACGCACATGTTCCGCATTCATGCCATCTGCGCCGCCGAGGGACTTGACGTGCTCACTTCGCCGCGTCCACGTCCCGCCGTCGAAGACAGGACGCTTGAGCTCGAGCGGATTGCGCACGAGATTCTCAGCTACACGTTC
The DNA here is from genome assembly GCA_050018295.1 of Occallatibacter sp. Classification (GTDB taxonomy): domain Bacteria; phylum Acidobacteriota; class Terriglobia; order Terriglobales; family Acidobacteriaceae; genus Telmatobacter. The sequence goes on from JBEKAJ010000119.1 coordinate 566, forward strand.
TGGCGTCTGCATCTGCACTGAAGCAGCGGAGCTGGCGAGGTTAGCGGAGCTAGAAAGTGAGCGAATCGGCAGAAACGAGATCGGCTACCCGATTCCTGGATGAGGCAAGAGCGCCAGCAAAAGAAGTGCAATCCCCGACGCGCTCGCCGTCGACAAAAAGTTCACCGCGTCGTTGTTGAGCCAGCCCCGCTTCTCCAGCGTTGCTCCCAGCAGGCTGTCGAAAAGAAGTCCGAACACAGCACCCGCGCAGCTCAGCTTGAAGAGGGTCCAATCACCGCGCATCGCCCAACTTCCTGCGCCTGCCACGATGGCCGCTGCAATCAACCCGGCCAGGGTCCCGGCCACGCTCACTGCGCCGTCCGTGCCGGGTTCGACACTTCGCAATGTCGTAATCATCCGCGGTCGGCCGCCGAGCACCTGCCCGATCTCCGACGAAACCGTGTCTGCCGCGGCCTCAGCCAGCGCCGCCAAAGGCATTGCCATCAACAGAGCTCCTACGTGGGCTGGGCGTGGAAGCCAGCGGCTATCGAGTAACCAAACATTCACAGGTTCGCTCGAAACCAGCGCCGCCATGCCCAGATTCGCCACAACCTGCGAGGCGGATCGTCCCCGCCGCGCCTCTGCCGTGCCCAGCCGCTCCTTCCTGCCCCGTCCAATCTGAGTGGCGACGAAGGCCAGCGTTGAAACCGCCAGCGTGGGAATCAGCGCTGTATGCCAAGGCTCGTACGGGAGCTCGCCGGTCGAGAACATCAGGCTTGCCGTGATCAGTGCTCCAGTCGCCGCCGCTGCCGGCGTGGCCGCCCGCAGCTTCCAAGTGATCAGCCCAAGCAACGCGCTCAACCCGATGACCCAAACCACCACGGCAGCGGATTCCGTTGCCCACCCGAAGCACGCAAGCAGCACATCCGTGCCCGCAAACGGCAGCACCGCCAGCAACACCATCTTCGATTGCCAGGCCAGCTTTTCTTGAGCCACGCCTCATGGTACAGCGGTTCTCCAGTTGCTTTAAGGCGAAGACGCAACAGCCAAGTGGCTTTTCCCTCAACCGGGATCCCCGCAGACAGGTCTTCGTCTGCGGGATGGCAGTAAAAGCCACCTTGTACAGCGCTCAAGATGCCGTATACAAACTGGAGAACCGCTCTAACTGCTGCCTGCGCCTTCAGGAAGGCCTTCCGCCGGCCGGTTTGCGATGACAAATCTCCGCCGCGTGCGTCGGACTTCCGAACGGGCCGTTTGCGCCCGTGGGGGCCCGCCCACTTGATTTACAATCACCAAGGAAGCAGGAAAGATTTCGAATGAGGCTTTTTCCCATGAAGTCATGCCCGGCGCGTGTGCTCATCGCGCAGGCAGGAGCGGCTCTCGTATTTGCGGCTCTTCTTGGCGGCTGTGGCGATAATTACAGGCCGGTGGTCACACCGATCGGAACCAATGGCCCACCGGCGCAACCCTCGTCGTATACGGTTGTGGTTTCAACCACGGGCGCCTCTACGCCTGGGGTGGTCACCATCATCGATTATTCCGGTGACTCGATCCTGACCGAGGCGCAAATCGGTCCCGGGCCAAGGGTCTTCACCTTGGACGAAGTTGGCAGCACGGGCTACACCGTCAACAGCGACGGCACCTTGTCCAATTTCGCCATTTCTCCCAGCCTGCAGACCAAGCAAGTCTCCGAATCTACGCTGCCACCCACGGCGCGGCCCGTCAACCTCATGGCGCCGTCCTCCGGACTCTGGGCAACCGATCTCAACGGCGACGTGGTGGACCTCTTTGCCGGATCGCCTCAGGCATTCAAACTCGCCATTCCGGTGGCCACGTCGGCGAGTCCAGCCACCATGCCGGTATTCATCGCCGGAACTTCAAGCACTGCCGGTGAGCGCGAATATGTCGTGAGCCAGAATGTCCCGGACACTGCGCCATTGGCCTGCAATCTCTCGCCCACAACGGCACCAACGGGCGTCGCTACGCCGATTGAGATCTCCAGCAATACCACCGATCCCGCCATCCCGGTCGGTAAGTGTCCCGTCTACGGGGTACAAACTCCCAACCTTCAGCGCCTGTTTGTCCTCAACCGCGGAGACGATACGATCACGGTCATCAATACCAGGAACAATACGCCGGATGCGTGCACGCCATTTCAAAATCAGAGTGGGCAATGGATCACCTGCCATCCCACCATTCAGCTTCCCACCGGCTCCGGACCGATTTACGCCGAATACAATCAGGCAACGCAACAGCTTGTCGTCGCCAACTATGACGGTGGAACCGTCAGCGTCGTCAATGTCCCCCTGGATGAATACGGCAACGACTCGAATACCTATACAAATCCCAGCTGCACGGTAGCCGGTGTCACGAGCTACGCCAACTGCGGCCCCATCACGGGCGGCTTCGGTTTCGTGACTACGATTAAAGTGGGCAACACTGCCACTCCCAACCCGGCCAGCGTCACCGTTCTCGCCGACGGCAGCAAGGCCTACACGGCCAATCAGAACGACGATAGCGGTACAGGCAACGGCACGGTGACTGTGGTGAACCTTTACACATATTCGGTGGAAAAGAACATTACCGTCGTCGGCCATCCGCGCACCGTGCTTAACACGCAGAACTCCGAGTACTCCAAGATCTACGTGGCTTCGCCCGACAGTCCCTTTATCACCATCATCGAGTCGAGCCCGACCGTCACTGACCTGATCGATACAACGGTTTTGCTCGAGGGCACGCCGGTAGACGTGCGCACCACCACGCAGACCGGCTCCCCTGGCAATAACAACTTCAGCAGCCGTGTTCCTGGCTACGGGCAGCCCTGCAACCTGCCAGGCAGCGCGTCGCTCGCCTCGCTCGCCGCGTGCCAGGCCACTCCGTAGCCTGTACGCTCAACGGAGCGGCGCAATCATCTGAAGGGCCATTCCCCATGTGGGAACGGCCCTTCGGCGCATTGGGAGACTGTAGCGTTGATGGCGAATGATGCAAAAGTGAGCGTCGCGAAGGAGCACCCGGCAAAGACGCGTCTCGACCAGTTGCTCGTCGAGCTCGGCCTCGCCGCCAGCCGCGAGCGTGCTCGATCGCTGATCCTTGCCGGGCGGGTTCTGGTGAGCGAGCAAAAGATCGACAAGCCAGGCACATCGATCCCGATTGACTCCCCGATCCGGCTCCTGGGCGATGACCTTCCCTACGTCAGCCGGGGCGGACTAAAGCTGGCCGCGGCTTTGGACCACTGGCAGATTGACGTGAAGGGCCGTGCCTGCCTCGATGTTGGCGCCTCGACCGGGGGATTCACCGACTGTCTTCTGCAGCACGGCGCCGCGCACGTCACCGCCATTGACACCGGCTTCGGCCAAATCCACATGAAGCTCCGAAACGACCCATGCGTCCGCCTGCTCGAGCGCACCAACGCGCGCCTCCTGGAGCCGGGCTCGCTGTCGACTTCCCAAACCGGGCCCGCCTTCACCCTTCTCGTCGTCGACGTCTCCTTTATCTCGGCAACTCTTGTGTTACCGGCTGTACTCGCCGCTGCTCAGACGCTCGTCGAGGCGGTGATTCTGATCAAGCCCCAGTTCGAGGCCGGCCGTGAACACGTCGGCAAAGGCGGCATTGTGCGCGATCCCCAGGCGCACCAGCTGGCCATCGACAAGGTCGCTGACTGTGTCCGCTCTCTCGGCTGGACCGTCGTCGGGACCATTCCGTCGCCGATCACAGGCGCCGAGGGCAACCGGGAGTTTCTGCTCTATGCAAGTCGGAGTTCGCCCGGCGCTGCGTAGGAACCGGACCGGCGAAGAAAGCTCCCGGCTTGATCCATTACACTTGTACCGCATGACAACAGTCGCCATCGTTTGCAAGCCGAACAGGGAAGAGCTCAAGCGGCTTTTGCCGGAGCTAGTAGCGCGGCTGCGCAAGCATGGCTACACAGTGGTGCTGGACCGCGAAGGCGCCACCTATACCGACGCTGCGCCCAGCGTGAATCGCGATGAGTTGCCCTCGCGTACGCCGGGTCTGGTCATTGTTTTGGGGGGCGATGGCACTTTGCTTGCCGCAGCGCGTATCTTCGCTACCGTTGGTACGCCCATCCTCAGCGTGAATCTCGGATTTCTCGGCTTCCTTACCGAAGTGCGTCTCGCCGACCTCTATGCCACTCTGGAGAATTGGTGCACCGGCTGCCACAGCCTTGATGAGCGCGCGATGCTCCATGCCGTGTTGTGGCGCGATGCGTCTGAGCACGCGAGCTTCGAGGCGCTGAACGAAATCGTAGTTTCCAAAGGTGACATTGCCCGCATGGGCGAGTTCGCCGTGGAGCTCGACGGCCGCAGCGTGGCCCGCTTCCGCGCCGACGGCGTCATCGTTTCCACTCCCACGGGCTCAACCGCTTATACCCTGGCCGCGAACGGCCCCATTCTCACGCCCGACGTCGACGCCATGGTGGTCACGCCCATCTGTCCTCACCTGCTCACGCTCAGGCCCATTGTCGTGCCCGGTGGCGCATCGCTCACTGTGCGCGTCGAGGGCGTTCCCAATGTCGCGCTGCTTACCATCGACGGCCAGCAGGGTGTGGAACTTCGCCGCGGCGACGAAGTGCGATGCTGCCGTTCCAACCACACCGTCAAGCTTGTCCGCCTTGGTGACAGCGGCTTCTTCGATGTGTTGCGCAGCAAGCTGAGTTGGGGTGAATTGTAGAGACGCCGCGCTAGAGCATTTTCAGAATCCATGTAGACTTTTTGATTGCATTGAAAGGTGGCTTTTTCTTAAGGAAAAAGCCACTTGAGTGCGTGCTTTCGGTCTACAGCAATTCCGAAAATGCTATTGCGTGCGCTATTGAGTCAGCGCGGCCAGCAGCACTTGCGCCTTGGCCGCTAGAGTGTGCGCGCCGTCCACGTCGCCTGAAGCGAGTGCCGTCCTGGCCTGTTTCAGGAACTCCCGAATCTGGTCGGCGGTCTTCTGGTCGGAGTCGCTCAGCGTGCGGTTGATGCCGTTAAGCCCGCGTTCAATGGACGCGATGGCCTGCTCTGTTTGCTGCCGATAACTCACAGGATTACCGGAAGAAAGTTCACCAATGGCGCTGACCTCGGGGCTCAGGTTTCCGGTCACCTCCGGAGTGTTTACGATTTCCGTTGGATTCGCCGGCTTTCTATGCCTGATGAGTGGTTTGACCGACTCGTCGTGGACCCTCATGTTGTAGAGAGGCTTGCCCGGGATCAATCTCATCGAGGGCGGCAGCTCGACGAACGCGAGATCCAGCGGCACTGAAGGTTCAAGCAGCGGTGCCAACATCGGCTGTGCCGGCTGGCCCTTGTGAAAGGGCATGTGGGAGCAGCCAGCCAGCAAGAGCGGCAGCAGCCACGCAGCACACTTGGCAGGTGACTTCATTCCCCCATCCCCTTTTCGTCTTCAACAGCCGCCGGCTGCAGATTCCGGCGTCCCCGTTCCGCGGCGGTGAGTGGAATTCGCAGCCTGAATTCCGTGCCGCGGCCTTGCCTCGATTGTACTTCGACACTCCCGTGGTGCAGCTGAAGGATGCGGTAGGTCATTGCCAGCCCGATGCCGCTGCCCCCGATCTTCGTTGTAAAGTACAGATCGAAGATCTTGTCCCGGATTTCGTCAGGAATTCCGATGCCCTCATCGGCAACGCGCAGCACCGCCGCGTACGTTGCCGGATGCCCACCTCCGCCGGCCGTCCCGTTCGGCTTCCCTGCCAGGGCCTGATTCTCGCCTTGATCCCTGTCTTCCTCGAGGGTCACCTCCAGCCGCCCGCCATCCGGCATGGCCTGTGCGCCATTCTGGATCACGTTCAGCGCCGCCTGCTTCAGCAGGTCGGCATCCACATTGGCGATCAGAGGCTCTGCCGGTATGTGGCTGATTAACGTGACCCGGCGCATCGTCAGCTCGTCGGCAGCCAATGCCAGCACGTCGCCGATCACCGGGCGAAGGTCCTGCTCCCGCAGCTGCACTTCCACCGGCCGTGCAAAATCCACCAGCGTCTGCACCACACGGTCCAGCCGCCGTATCTCCGCGTCGATCACCTCCAGGTGTCTGGTTGCCGGTCCGTTCGATTCGCCCAGCTTCGATTTCAAAAGTTCCAGATGCACTACGATTGCGTTGATTGGGTTCTTCACCTCGTGGCCCACGCCCGAGGTGAGCCGGCCGATCGCCGCCATGCGCCGCGAAAGCTCCAGCTCCGACTCAATCTCTGCGGCCGATTCCAGATCGTGCAGCGTCACCAGAGCACCCAATCCCTTTTGCGTTTCGTCGTCGTTAATAAAGTTCACCGTAGCCTGGATGCGCCGGCCGCCTTCGGTGCGAATCTCTTCTTTCTCCATATTCCTGCCGGCTTCGATCGCCTCGCGCAGTGTTCGTCCCAGCACCTTCGAATCGTCCAGAATCTCGGGCGCATTCAGTCCCAGAATGTTGTCGCCATCGATCTGCAGGAATCGCCGCGCCGCCTCTGAAACCAGCACTGCGCGCCTGTCCTCGGTAAAGAGCATGATTCCGTCTTGCAGATTGCCCAGAATCTGATCCAGATTCTCCCGCAACGCGGAATAAATCTCCTCCACATTGCGCATGCGCTGCCCGATCTTCTCGATCTTGGTGGAGACCTGGGCCGCCACGTCCTGCTTCCTGGGCGCCTGCTCTTCAATTGGCGCTCCACCGGCTGCAGTCAGGCGGTCGAGCTGCCGGCTGATCTCCGTCAAAGGACGCAGCGCCAGGTTGCTCAGCGAAAAAGCCGCCAGCAACGCTGCAATCAGGGCAAACCCCATCAGCCAGAACGCCTTTCGCAGCAGCGGCTCGTAAACGGCGCGCAGCAGCGACGTGTGAACCCCAACGTGGACCGATGCGAAGAGCTTGCCGTTGTTCTCGAGCGTCGCAACGATATCCAGAACCTTGGGCTGGCCGAAGACCTGCATCATCATCCGCACGGGCCCGGCCTTGAGCAATCGGTCGTAGTTGGTGCGCGCCGGCAGCGGCTTGCCTTCATTGCCGGGATTCGTGCTCAACAATACGGAGCCCTGGCTGTCGCCGATATTGACGTCGTAAACCGTGGAGGAATAGCGAATCACAGAGACCAGCGCTGCCTGCAGGGTCGGATCGTTTTGCACGGTCTCGGCTACCAGCGCCCGCAACGCTCCGGGATCGTTCGGGTCCACCATGCGGTCTTTAAGACCGGCCTCCAGCGCATTCTGCAGTGCATACCGCACCTGGTCAGCCACCATCTGGTTGGTGTCATAGGTCTCCAGCACCGCCGCTTTCACCAGTTGGTGGACATACACCAGCGAGACGACCCCGGCGATCAGAAACACCAGAGCCGTAATGGCCAGCACGAGTTTGGTCTTCAGGCCCATAGGCTAAAACACTCGGCAGCAGACCGGCTCAGAGCACCTTTTAAGGCCATTCAGACGCGGTTTACTGCAATCACCTGGTTCGACGAAGATTCCTGTGCGATTGGGGATAGAATGTGCAATCGATGCATCGAATTGCCAACCTTCTCAGCTCTTTGCTTCCTGCTGCTCCCGCCCGTATTCCTTGAGCTTGTTGTGCAGGGTCTTCAGACTCACGCCCAGAATCTCTGCTGCGCGCGTCTTGTTTTGCCCGGTGGCCTCGAGGGTGCGCAGGATCAGCAACCGCTCCGCCTCGTCCACCGTCGCTCCCACGCGCACGGTGATCGCGCTGCCGTCGGCAGGTGTCGCCGCCGCCTGATCCTTGCCGAATCCCGACGGCAAGTGTCCCGCATCGAGCGGCGCGCCATCGGGGCAAAGAATCACCGCCCGCTCGATGGTGTTGCGCAGTTCGCGCGCGTTCCCCGGCCAACTGTAGGCCATCAGCCTGTCCAGCATGGATGGCGCCACGCCCGACACTTTGCGGCCGTGCTTCTGGTTCATCTCGCTCACCATGGTCTCCACCATGGGCGGCAGATCGTCCAGATGTTCGCGCAGTGGCGGCATGGCGATATTGAACACGTTGAGCCGGTAATAAAGGTCGGGGCGCAAATGACCCTCCGCCACGGCTCGCTGCGGATCCCGATTCATCGCCGCCAGCACGCGCACGTCCGTATCCATCTCGTTGCGAGCGCCCAATCGCCGGAACTTCCGCTCTTCCAGCACGCGCAGCAGCTTGGCTTGCGTCCCCGACGGCATTTCGCCAATCTCGTCCAGCAGCAGCGTTCCGCCCGACGCCAGCTCGAAGCAGCCGGCCCTCCGCTCGATCGCGCCCGTAAAGGAGCCCTTCTCGTGGCCGAAGATTTCGCTCTCGATAAGCGTCTCTGGAATCGCCGCGCAGTTTACCGCCACAAACGGCCGCGCCTTGCGCGGGCTCAGATCGTGCAGCGTGCGCGCCACCAGTTCCTTGCCCGTCCCGCTCTCGCCCGTGATCAATACCGGCACGTTCGACGGAGCAACCTGCTCGATCAGCGTAAAAATCTCACGCATCGCCCTCGAGCTGCCCACCATCTGGCCCAGCACGCCGGACTCCCGCAGCCGCCGCCGCGCAACCTCCAGCTCGATTGCCGTCTCTCGCTGTCGCGCGGCGTTGCCCAGAATGGTCTTCAACCGCGTGGCGTCCACCGGCTTTTGCAGAAAGTCGTACGCGCCCAGCTTCATCGCGTCCACAGCCAACTGGATCGAGCCCATCGCCGTGAGCACCACCACGGCCATGTTGGAACTCAAGCTCTCGCCACCCTCGGCCAGCTTGGCCAACAGCCCCATGCCGTCCATCCGCGGCATTTTCAGGTCGGTCACCACAATGGCCGGATCCCAGGACTGTGCCTTCTCCCACGCCTCAACGCCGTCGCGCGCCGTCTCCGTGCGGTATCCCCATCCGGAGATCAGCTCCGCCAGCCCGGCCAGTGCGTTTGGCTCGTCCTCGGCGATCAACACCTTTACGACGTTCTGCATAGGGGCTTTCTGTACACCCCATTAGCTTACCTTTTCGCAGTGCCATGGGGCCATGAAGCCAGATTCAACGCGCATTACTTCGGTAGCCGCCATGGTCGCGTCAACGGCTCGTGGTACGTGGTCCGGTGATCAGCGCGTCGCGTAGACCGACTTCTCATTACGGAATGTGGCGGCGAAGAGAACGAAGACAGCGACTGCGAAGACCGCGGGGCAGAGCCAGATGGCATGCCAATTGTGCAGTTGGTTCAGGACGTAATGATCGGCGATGAGGCCGGCTGCCCAGAACCCAACCATCATGCCGGCGCCGTAGGTAGCCAGCGTGATCATTCCCTGGGCCGCGCCTTTGCACTGCTCGCCGGCTTTGGAGTCGGTAAAGATCTGGCCTGAGACGAAGAAGAA
>JBEKAJ010000120.1:0-9835 GCA_050018295.1 Occallatibacter sp.
TGCCCGCTCCCACGCAATCCGACGATGGCACGCGCCAGCTTCTTCAATGGGGCGGCTCCATGGTCGGCGCCGGTTTGCTGGCCGCCGTCCTGCTGGTCACCGTGCTCGGCGGCTACTCGCGCACCGGCGCCAGCACCAACACCGGCTGGTTCGCACTCATCGTCGCGCTCATGTGCATTCCCTTCGGCCTGATGCTCCTCGCGCTCGGCGCGGCCAAGTGGCTCCGCAACCGCTGTCTCCGCACGAAAAACTGATCTCTGACCCCTGATCGCTGGCGTAGCCATCCACCCGCCTTCCCAACCAGCACGCCAAAGAATCGCTTCTCACCAGCCGACGTATCAGTACAGATCTTCCCTCGGTGAGCGCATTGGTCATTGTGCGCAATCGAAGAATAGAATCCAACTAACCAGAACAACGATTCTGCCGAGGCAGAATTCCCTCAGGCCCCCTGGGCCGACGTCGTGTTCAGGGCCACGGCGGCGCGAATCAGAGTTTTCAGAGCCCTCTCGTTCACCTTGTCACCTTCGCGGAAGTCGATGGCACGCCTTACTCTACCCTCGAGACTGGAATTGAACAGACCTGAGGGGTCATCCAACTGGGCCCCCTTGGCGAAGGTCATCTTTACCACCTTCTTGTAGGTCTCGCCGGTGCAGATCAACCCGTCGTGCGACCACACGGGAATCTCCCACTTCCACTCCTCCACCACTTCAGGGTCGGCTTGCTTGATCAAGGCGCGCAGGCGCGAAAGCATCTCTCCGCGCCAGTCACCCAGCTCCTGGATTCTCGCGTCGATCAACTTGGACGCAGATTGGCTCGATGCAGACTCGACTCTTTTGGCGCTACTCTTTTTCATGATGCGTGCTTCCTTTCTTCCCTGCCCTTCTGTTCCTGGACTTTTCTTCTCGCCCTTCCCGTCCGCTTTCGCTACCATATTCAATAATAAAAACCAATCCTCAAAATGGTGTGTTTTACTTGCGCTTGCCGTGGCTTTCAATCGCAAATCTCGCCAGGTTCTTCACGTAGACTGGCAGCTGCGCCGCACCGGCACCCGAGACATCCGTCAGTAGGAGGCAGGATATGGCAAGGAATGATTCCTTACAACATGCTTCGGCGCCCGATCGGGCCGGGTTGCGGATCGCTATGATGTGGCGCTCTTTTCTCGCATCCATCGTGTGCATCGGCACGACTTGCGCCGCAGCGGCGCAAACGCCCGACGCCCAACCGGTCAACCCGGATGCAACACCGGCCGCGCGGGCCCTGCTGCATGATCTGGACACAATCACGGGCCACGCCACGATCGCCGGCCAGCATAACTTTCCTAACACCGTCTCCCGCTACTCAGACCGCGTTTACGATTTGACCGGCGAGTATCCCGGCATCTTCGGACAGGACTTCGGCTTCTCGGGCGGAGACGATAAGGACTCCACACTTGGGCGTCCCTCGATGATCGAGGAAGTGATTCGCCAGTACCGCAATGGCGCCGTGATCGCACTCACTTGGCACTCCGTGCGGCCGACGGAAGACGAACCCGTCACCTTTCGCGACAGCGTGCAGGGGCACCTGACTGATTGGGAGTGGCATCAACTTCTTACGCCCGGCACGGATCTCAATATGCGCTGGCGCCGCCAGGTGGACCGCATCGCGGGCTACCTTAAAGAGCTGCAGGACGCAGGCGTGCCTGTGCTCTTCCGCCCTTACCACGAGATGAACGGCAACTGGTTCTGGTGGGGCGGCCGCCCCGGCCCGGAGGGCTCTGCGGCACTCTACCGCCAGATCTATGACCGATACGTGCACGTGCATCATCTCAACAATCTCGTTTGGGTGTGGAACGTGAACAGCCCCAGTGCGAGCGCCGGCCCTGTTGCCGACTACTTTCCTGGCCCCGCCTATGCTGACGTGCTCACGATGGATATTTACGGACCGTTCAGCCAGGAGTTCTACGACCAAATGGTGGCGCTTGCCGATCCCCTTCATAAGCTGATCGCCCTGGCCGAGGTCGGAGCCATGCCGACGCTCACGACACTCGCACAACAGCCGCGCTGGGCATACTTCATGATGTGGAGCGGCTTGGCGGAAAGTCTTAACAGCCTCGACCAATTGCAGACGATCTTTCATGCGCCGAATATCGTCAATCGCGGCGACTCGCGCCTTTCCGCGCCGCTCGCTGCTCCAACCACGCCCCCGGCGCCGGGAGACATTCAGGCGAGTGCCGAAGTGCGCGCCCTGCTCGACAAATTGGCCGATGCAAAGGGAAAGGGAGTTCTCGCCGGACAAAGCGTCGTCGAATCAGCCGCCACAGCTTTTCCCGAAGTGCAGGCGATACTCGCCGCAACCGGCAAACAACCCGCGATCGTCGAAATCGATCTCGCCGGAGCCACCGAGCCGGCAATGCTTCTCGCGCAGGTGCGGGAGGCGGCGCGTCAGGGCGAGTTGGTCGCAATCCGCTGGACGCCCCCTCGCCCAACCGATGGCGCGGCTACGGGCGTGCTCACCAGTTTCGAATGGCAGCAGTTGCTTGAGCCGGGAACGGACCTGAATCATCGTTGGGCAGCGCAGGCAGACGCTGCAGCCGCGCTGCTGCGCCCGCTCGCCGAGGCCCATCTCGCCGTGCTCTGGAGTCCATATCCCGCACTGAACGGCGACGGCAATTGGTGGTCAGGTCACCCTGGGCCTGAAGGTTCCGAGGAGTTGTACCGAAGGCTGCATGAGCGCCTTACCGGCGAGGCCAACCTCCACAACCTTGCGTGGATCTGGGAAGCGGCGCCTCCCAGCTTCAATCCCGGAGGAAACAATGGGCTGGAAGATTTCTTTCCCGGGCCGTTGCACATCGACGCGATCACGCTGGATGCAAATACGCTTGGCGGAAGCCGCTTCCCCCTCGATCGCCTTGTGTCTCAGTTTGCCGGCAGCAAACCCTTCGGTGTTCGCATCGCCTCGGGCGTACCGGCCACGGACGTGCTCGCACGAGAGGTGAACTGGCGATGGATGCTGTTGTCGCCCGCTGCTGTGTCTGGCCCTGCCGCCGTGTCTGGTCCTGACGCGATCAAGGCGTTCTACGGAGATCCGCACGTGCTAGCCGCGACCCAGAAATAGTGGTAGGCGGCCAGTGCCCCCCTCGCCCCTGGCCGTTGTCAAGAGCGGCGGCCCACTCACACTTCCTAGCCCTTGAAGAACGCCAGCAGATCGGCGTTTACCGTCTCCGCCTGGGTAGTGATCATGCCGTGTGGAAAGTCCTGGTAGGTTTTCAGCGTTCCGTTCTTCAACAACTTCGCGGTCAACGGCCCGGATGCGACATAGGGAACGATTTGGTCATCTTCGCTGTGCATCACCAGCACCGGAACGGCGATTTTCTTCAGATCCTCTGTGAAATCGGTCTGGGAGAAGGCCACAATCCCGTCGTAATGCGCCTTGGCGCCGCCCATCATGCCCTGGCGCCACCAGTTTTGGATGCTGGCCTCAGAGGATTTCACTCCGGGACGGTTGAAGCCATAGAAAGGTCCGCTTGGCAGGTCGCGGTAGAACTGCGAGCGATTGGCCGCGAGTTGCGCCTGCAGGCCATCGAACACTTCCTTCGGCAGGCCCAGCGGATTGGCCGCCGACTTCAGCATCAACGGTGTCACCGCACTGATCAGCGCTGCTTTGGCCACGCGGCTTTCGCCATGCCTCCCCAGATAGCGCGTCACCTCGCCGCCTCCGGTCGAATGGCCCACATGGATGGCGTCTTTCAGATCGAGATGGGCCGTTAGAGCGGCCAGGTCATCGGCATAATGATTCAGATCGTGCCCATCGCCGGTTTGGGTGGAGCGCCCGTGGCCGCGGCGGTCATGGGCAATCACACGATAGCCCTGTTTAAGGAAGAACAGCATCTGCGCGTCCCAGTCATCGGCCGACAGAGGCCATCCATGGCTGAAGACAATGGGCTGGCCAGTCCCCCAGTCCTTATAGAAGATTTCCAGGCCGTCCTTCGTTTTAATCGTGGGCATGTGGCCTCCTTTGATATGGGGATCGAACGTCACTCATTAGACCACATTCCGATAAACCGATATTTAACAGATGGCGAGTGCCATCGGAAGCGCAGGCGCTGCGCACCTGGCTCCGCTAGTCTCAGGCATCAGCACGAATAATTGGTCTCCGATGTCTGAGCCCGATTCCTGGCGTAGCCAGCCAACTTTCCACCCAGCGCCCTCAAGAATCGATCCCCACAAAAGGACTTCGCGAGACCAATGAAGCGGAATCACTCCCCTTTCGGCCATAGTTGCAAATCAAATTCTTCCAAGTTGCGTCCACCCGCCGTACAATTCGTGGTGAGCAGTCATCAAAAAGGAGATTCCGGCTTGAACGGCGCCAGGGAAGACACATAAAACCTGGGACCGCCCTAGTCCAGAGGAGCATGCGCGAGCATGCCGAGGAGAAGAGGAAAATATGGCATTCTGCGGAAAATGTGGCGCACAGTTGGTAGGCAATGAGCGATTCTGCGTAAGCTGCGGGCACGATGTGAGCGCATCGGTTGCGCCGGCGAGCGCGCCGGCTGCTCCGGTTGCGCCTCCACCGGTCGCACCTCCACCTGTTGCAGCGGCTGCTCCGTTTGCGGCTCCTCCGGTCGCGCCTCCCCCGGCGGGCTATCCCCCGTACTATCCCGCGCCGGGACAGATCCCGATCATCATGCCGCAGGAGGTGCCCAAGCACCATGGAGGGGCCTGGTGGGTGATCATCATTGCCGCTGTCCTGTTCGGGCTTTGGTGGATCGGCACGCACGATCAACAAAACCAGCATCCGGGACCGACGACGACGCCTGGGGGCGCACCGGCAGGAGGACCGAATGCCGCGGTGATCGCGCAGCAGAACTACACTACGCAGTGGAGCGTGGTGAATGGAGATGTCCAGCTTTCCAACCAAAAATGGGTGAACCAGTCGAACGTGTCCATACAGTCGGCGGATCTGGAGTGCGACCAATATGACCAGAGCGGCTCCGATTTGGCGCAAAAGCACGTGCAGCTAACGGACCAAACTGGCGCAGCGGTTAAACCCGGAGAGACGGAACAATTCAGCAACCTCGATATAGGACCGGCCGTGCAGGGCCTGACCAAAGTGAATTGCGGGATTGTGGGCGTGACCCCGGCCCAGTGAGCTTGCGCGCCGTCGCTGCTGGCTGGTAGCGCCGGCTGTTCCCTGCTCTTCAACACACAGCGCCCCACACGGGTTGTCTACCAACTCCCGTGTGGGACACTTTGTTGTCCCAGGTCTTTGAATCGGGGTCTCCCCCCGAGCAGACCCCGATTCTTCACCCCCAGCGACGAAGACCTGTCGCCGGGGGCCCCGGTCTCTTCGAGCCGCCTGACCGCGACGACTTTTTACCTTTGCTTCACGAAATCGGCTCCTCGTTCCACCTGCCCGTGAAGCATTGGGACAACTGTCCCGGCAATCTCCCGCCGAATTTGCAATTGCTACAGCAGGGCCTACTCGCCGTCCTGGTTACCCTGATCTGCGTGCAGAACCAGGTAGCTTGCGCCCCCGTTCGCCCAAACCAGAAGCAGGACGTCTTTTCCTGCCGGCTCGGAATGAAGCTGGTTCACGAAGCTGTCCGCATCCTCTACGGGATGCCGGTTGACTCCGAGAATGACCGCGCCGGGAGCGAGGCCCGCATTGTCAGCCGGGCTTCCCGGACGCACAGATTGAATCACCGCGCCCTTTACTCGATCCGGAACGTTGAACTGCTGGCGCAGATCAGGAGTCAGGTTGGCCACAGTGAGTCCCAGTCTGCCGCGCTGTTCACTACCCTGCTCGTCGTTGCTCGCCACTTCACTCGTGTTGTGGAACTCGCCCACGGTCACGTGCAGCGTTTGCGGCTTGCCGTCGCGCAGAATGCCCAGCTCGATCGCTGTGCCCGGATTCATTTCGCTCACCGCAACCTGCAACATGCTGCCGCTGGCGATCTTCTTGCCGTCGAGCTCGCGCAGCACGTCGCCGCCCTCGAGGCCCGCGCGGCTCGCCGGTGAGTCGGGCGTGACCTGGCTGACGATGGCGCCGGTCGCGTCAGGCAGATTAAAGAAGCCGGCGTTGTCCGGTGTCACGTCGTTCATGCTGATGCCGAGGTAGCCGTGGTGCACGCTGCCGTTCTTGATGATCGCCTGCGCGGTTGCTTCGGCGATCTGCGAGGGAATCGCGAAGCCCGCGCCAGCGAACGATCCGCTGCCCGAGATGATGAAGGTGTTGATGCCGATGACCTCGCCGTACGCATTGACGAGCGGCCCGCCGGAGTTGCCGGGATTGATGGCCGCGTCCGTCTGGATGAAGTCGCCCGGCTTGCGCGGATCGTCGGAGTAGGGATTCGGCCGTCCCAGTCCGCTCACGATGCCGCGCGTCACGGTGAAGGGGAAGTTGCCGAAGGGATTGCCGAACGCCAGGACGGTTTCGCCCGGCCGCAGTTTGTTGGAGTCGCCCCACGGCACGCTGGGCAGGTTTTGCGCGTCGATTTTGATCACCGCCAGGTCATTTAATTTGTCCACGCCGATCAGCTTCGCAGTGAACACTCGCCGGTCATTTAAGGTGACGCGAATCTGCGTCGCTCCGTCGACCACGTGGTCGTTGGTTACGATGTATCCATCCGGCGACAGGATCACTCCACTCCCCACCCCATGTTCGAATTGGGGCTGCGGTTTCATTTGCTGGCCGCCGGGACCGAAGAAGAACTGGCGGAATCCCGGGGGCAAATCCTGCGGGTTGATGCCGCCAAAGTTATGGCCACCATCCTCGGAGTTTTGATCGTCCGGCGAGACGCGGGAAGTGACCGCGACGTTGACCACCGCGGGCGTGACGCGCGAGGCGACGGCTTCCACCGCGTTATCGAGAGCAACCAGGGACGACACGCTGTTCTCGTCAAGCGGGCCGGCAGCAGCAGCGGCGGCGTGCGCTCTGCCGTAGTCAAAGAAAAACGCCAGCGAAAACAGAACCGTGGCGAGGATACCCGCAGGGACTGCGAGTTTTTTTGCCTTCACTACTAATGAATTAGTTGTCATGCGCATTGTTTGATTCTCCATTGATGTTGAAGTTCATGTTTAGAGTTGAAGTCCCATCCGGCCGCTATCAACAGACGGTGTGGCCGGCTGGTGGGAATGGAAGCCTGTTGTGGGCGCTGTTTGCGTGGCCGTCGCGGAGTCTGCCGGATAAACGACAAGGACTATTCGTGTGACAGTGATCTCGGTGGCCCGAGTTGCAGCGGGCCGGCTGGTCATGTCGCTGATCTGCTCCCGTGCGCCCGCGCCGGTGTCATAATCGGCGATTGGTCTTGTCCTCGTCACAGAGGTCTGCACCTCTTCCCAGGCGGTGAGAACAACGAATTCCTGACCCTGCGCCGGAGCCGTCGCTGATGTTGGAGCTACGGCCTTCACCAGTTCGGCGCGGGGCGTGGCGGCGTCCCTGTCCGTCATCGCAGTCTCCGTTACCCCCGCCGATGAATCTTCGCTGCGGAGCGGTCGAGCAGGAGGCCTCGCTACGTCGTTGCGGCTTGTCGGCACAGCAGCGTTCGTCTTAATAGCGTGGAAACG
Organism: Occallatibacter sp.; assembly: GCA_050018295.1. Classification (GTDB taxonomy): domain Bacteria; phylum Acidobacteriota; class Terriglobia; order Terriglobales; family Acidobacteriaceae; genus Telmatobacter. Next base: position 7,545 of record JBEKAJ010000120.1, read on the forward strand.
CTGCGAGGGGCGCAAAACAGCATCGGTGGCCGTGGGGCCCGCTGGTCCCAACAGCGGCGCGAGAGCCGCCAATTGCACATCCGGCTTCGGCGCAGCCACAAACGCCACCAGCTGCGGGCTGCGCGCCAACTCAACCGAACCCACGACCAGACCGCAACCGAGCACGCTAACCAGCGCGCCAGCCGCCAGCGGATGGAGCGCCTGCTTGCGCCGCAGGATGCTGTGCACGCGGTGAACCAGCTCCGGCCGGCGCTCGAAAGCGCCCAGCGAAAGCGCCTGTGCGCGGCGCAGCAATTCCCGCTGCTGCAGTCCCCGCTCGGCGAGAGCAGTTAGGCAAGCAGCGTAGGCGCGTGGAGCCTGCGTGCGCCGAACCACGCCCTCGTCGCAGGCCATCTCGCGCTCGCGGCAAAGTTGCCGCTCCATCCAAGCCAGCGAGGGATTCAAAGGAAACAGAACCAGCAAAAACTTCTGCAGCAGGTTGGTCCAGTCGTCGCGGCGGCGCAGATGCTCGGCTTCATGCAGCACCACTTGCTCAAGTTCGCCCGGCGTCAGCCGCGAGAAAAGCCACTCGGGAATGAGAATCCGCGGAGCGAGGAATCCGATCACGCTGGGCCGGTCGAGATCGCGCGTGGTGCAAATCTCGATGGGCTGTGCCGGAGATGCTGCAACAAGCAGCGTTCGAAGGTTCCCTTCGGTTTCAACCGGAGTGGCGGCCTTCCACAATCTGCGCAGGCGCAGCGATTGAAACACGAGCTCCGCAGCTCGGAAGATCGACGCAGCCAGCCACAGCGCCGCGATGACGAATCCCCAGCGGCTATCCAACTCGAGCCATGGTCTCGCTCCACCTGCGGCAAGCGGCGCGGCTGCGCAGCCATCGCCGAAATGTGCGAGCAAGGGTATAAACGGCAAACTCGCCACAACCGCGAACCCCGCGGCCCATGTGGCGAAGCGGTGCGCCGCGGAGACACGGGGCGCGAGCCGCAGGCAGAGAACCAAGGCAATTGCAATCGCTGCGCTCTGCCACAGGGCCGCGACTGCCGCTGGCGCGGCGGCTTGCGCAAACGCGGCAAATGCTGCGACGAACGCGCTGCCGCTTCCGGCCAGCCCCGCGAGAACCGCATCCGCCATGTGCATCAAGGGCATCCCTATCTCCCGCCCCTCTTGCTGGTGTTTTCCTTGTCGGGCGCCGCGTTGCGGATCGCATCTTTCAGCCGGTTCAGCTCTTCGTTGGAGATCCCGTCGTCGCCCAACAGTGATAACACCAGCTTCTCGCTCGAGTTGCCAAAGAAGCGGTTCAGCACGTTGCGCACCTCAGTGCGGCTCGCCTCGTTTTCGGCGACGCACGGCCGGTAAACGAAGGCGCGTCCCTCCTGCCAGTGCTCAACGTAGCCCTTCTGCTCAAGGATTCGGATGGTTGTGAGCACCGAGTTGTAGGCCAGTTGCTCGCCTTTGGGCAGGGCGGCCACCAGGTCGGTGACGGCCGATTCGCCGCGCCGCCAGAGGATCTTCATCAGCCTCAGCTCAGCTTCGGTCAGCGTGTTGGACTTTCTTGGAGGCATCTCTAAGTTGTTGATTCAATGAGAACAAGTCCTGGAAGGCACGGTTCTCGCATTCACATAGACGAACAACTAAAGGATTAGTTACCAAAATTCAACAGAATTTTCAAGCTACCCGCGCCCCGCGAGCAGTTCGCCAATGAACGTGCCGCCGCAAATATCCACCCTGTGCTACGATCCGTGCAAGCGTTCACGCAATCGTTTTTTTTGCACCCAAATTCAGGAGCGTGCGCCGAGAGTTTTTCCCGGCGCAACCATCCGCGAGTGCCTTCGCCACAACGACGCTTCACCGGCGCACAGGGGATGATATGAACAACCACCTAAGGCCGATGGCCCTCGGCGAGATCCTTGACCGGACCGCCGAACTTTACCGCACTCATTTCCTGCTTTTTGCCGGAATCTCAGCCATCTTCGCCGGAATCATGCTCGGAGTGCAGCTTCTTTATCTGCGCTCGCTCATTCTCCTCGGCTATCCAAACATGATGGCGCACTGGCAGTGGGGCACGGCCTCCGTCGCAGTTTTGGAGGCGCTCGTAATCCTGATGCTGGCCGGGCTCTCGATCGCGGCCAACAATCGGGCGGTGGCCTGGGTGTATCTGGACAAATCCGCGTCGATTCGCGCCGCTGCGAAAAGCGTCCTGCCTCGCCTGCGGACGTATCTGTGGCTCATGACCATCACTGGATTCCGTGCGTGGACGCCCTTTGCTGTTTTGTATGTGGCGTTTTTTGCCGTCA
>JBEKAJ010000121.1:0-9617 GCA_050018295.1 Occallatibacter sp.
GCTGCCGGACAACCTTAACCCGTCCAGGAGGACGTAGAACCCTTTGTAGATCGCCCTGGAGATTACGCCCAATCTTGAGCCCCTGTTTGGGACCCGCGATGAAAACCTAAGGCTAATGGAAGACTCGCTCGGCGTGCGCATCGACCTGCGCTCCGACGCCGTGCACGTGGAAGGCCCGGAAGTGGGCGTAGCCCGCGTGCAACGCATCTTTGAGGACTTTGAGACCCTGCGCCGCCAGGGCATCAACCCGCACAATGGCGAGTTGAACGGAATGCTGCGCCTGGTGGTGGCCGATCCCGCGGCGACGCTGCGCTCAGTGGCCGAGGCGGGAAAGCAGCGGTCAGTTGGGATTAAGCGTACTGTGCAGCCGCGCTCGATCAACCAGCGGCGCTACGTGGAGGCCATCGAGCAGAACGACATGGTGTTCAGCGTGGGCCCGGCGGGCACGGGAAAAACATACCTCGCCGTGGCGATGGCTGTGGCTGCGTTCAACGCCAAGCGGATTGGGCGGATCGTTCTGGTGAGGCCGGCGGTAGAGGCCGGCGAGCGACTGGGCTTTTTGCCGGGCACTCTGCAGGAAAAAGTGGACCCGTATCTGCGCCCGCTCTACGACGCGCTCTACGACTTGCTCGATCCGGACCGCGTAGACAAAATGCTCGAGAAGAACATGATCGAAGTTGCGCCGCTGGCCTTCATGCGCGGGCGCACGCTCAATGACGCGTTCATCATCATGGACGAGGCGCAGAATACGACGGTCGAGCAGATGAAGATGTTCCTGACGCGCATGGGCAACAACTCGAAGGCCGTGATTACGGGCGACATTACGCAGATCGACTTGCCGAATCCGCGCAAGTCGGGGCTGCTGGACGCGATTAACGTGCTGAACGGCGTGGAAGGCATCGTGTTCTGCCACTTCGACGACGGTGACGTGGTGCGCCATCCGCTGGTGCAGCGCGTGGTGCGCGCATATGAGAGCGCCAAGCCGCGGCAGCAGGAGCTTCCGCTCACGATGGGCGACGGGATCGAGGCTGGCGTGACGCAGGGCGAAGAGCGCGCGGAGGGGAAGGCGAAGCAGACGGCGAAGCCGCAGTAGCTCTGCGGTCCGCTTTTGCACGCTCCGGCCAGTTCTTGACTCAGAGGCGGGAATGGAGTTGCGCGGTCACAAGAGCCACCGAAATGCCCGCTCGACGAATAGTTTTGCATCCCTCTCGATGCAGGGTCCGTGCGCAATGATCAGCTTATCAAAATCCCACGAAAGCAGCCGTTGGAGCGACCGCCGCGCAAGGGCGCGATGAATGAATGTCAGCCGGAAGTCGAGCGCGACGCCTCCCTGCGGAGATAAAACGCCTTCCAGTTTCCACAGAGCATTGCTAAAAGGCTTCCCCTGCGCGATTGGATGAATCTGGATTAAGTCGTCCAGGATGAGTGTGCGCGATGGCTTATGCAGGAAGAACATCTCTTCGATAAGCGGGTTGCCTTTTAAGGCGAGCAGGTCGAAGTCGTCGCGCCAAGCTTGAGGCGGCTCGTCCCCCAGAATGCCGGTTAACGGCAGATGTCCTTTCTTCAACGTAAATGGCGTCGTTTTTGCTGCCCATAGCTCCGCGTCGGGAAATAGCATATGCCACGCCACCAGCCTCCAAACGTGCCTCGGCGTCCCCGCGACAAGATACCGAATGGGTCCCAACGCAGTGATCTTGTTGAGAGTATCGAATGTCACGGGCACAGGAGAATCCACCCATAATGAACCGTCGACAAGCTTCACAAGGGCCATGCGGGTGGTAAACATGACGCCCATGTCGCGGACGGGCGAGCCGTCGACGATCCAGACGTTCTCCGCGAATTCCTGAAGACCAGACATTCTGAGACCCTCCGTCTCAGTACACAAATGGAATCAGCTTCCGCGTTCGCCGCGCATATTCGTCGAAGGCCGCGCCGTAGTGGTCGCACAGGTGAGAATCCAGCACCGGAATATTGACGAACACGAAACCGGCAAGCATGAGGAGCGGAACGACTGCCGTTACCCAAGCCCCGGAAATCAGGCACAGACCGGAGAATGAAAGCAGATCGCCGAGATAGTTCGGATGCCGCGAGTACCGGAACAGCCCTTCGGTGTAGAGCCGCCCGTGGTTCTCGGGCCGCCGCTTCCAGACGTGCCGCGAGTACTCCGCATAAGAGTTCATCCACGATCCGACAGCGAACAGAAGGGCACCGACGAAGCCTGCCGCATGGAAAACACCGGTGTTCGTTCCGCCCGCGATCCCCAGCAGCGCCACGATGCAAAACAGCCACGGAGCAATCGTAAATACTTCGCTCCAGCCCACGCCCCGCTTGAGGAAGACAAACACAGTGAAGAGAATCCTGACGTAATAGATGCAGAATCCGGCTAAGAGACAAATCCGCCGGACGGAGTCACCGGCTCCCCACGCCCGGCCGAACCATCCGCCGACGACTCCGATTCCCCCTCCGAACAGAAGCCACCAGGCGAGGGCGACCCAGACGACGTTAATGGACGCCAACGTCAGCCGCTGGGCCTTCGAGGAATCGCGCAGTTCATACATGCTCCGTTGCAGTTCTCGCTTGTTCACGCGATGGTCACCTTCATTTCCGGTCTCTCCATCTGCCGGCATCGACGGGCGCAGGCCCGATCGCTAAGGATGTTCTCTAGAATCTCTGAGCACGTCTTTCTTTCGATCTGAAGGTTCCTCTGCATGCGCTCTCGCAATTGGGCCGGAATTGTCAGATTCAGGGACGGACCGCGTTGTACCGCCGTAGCGTTCGAGGAGAATTCCGACAGCGCGCTCCGGGCCGTTCCACTCAGCAATCACTTTTGCGAACTCGGCCGCTTTTGCTTTGGCCTGCTCGTCGTGCAGCAGCCTTTGGATCGCGACTTGAACTTGTCGCGACGGGTTCCTTGATTTGCCAACACGGATGGCGAAGCCGAGGCGTTCCAGACAGGCCAGATTTGCGACTTGCTCCATCTGCATGGCGACGCCAACAACCGGCTTGCCCGCAAGCGCGGCGGCCATTACCGTTCCCACGCCTCCGTGGATGACGGCGAGATCGGCCATTTTGTTTACCTGGACTGCGGGCACCCAATCCGTGACGAGGACGTTGCCGGGAATGCGCACGGCGGGGATTTGCGCGAGCTGAAACTTGACGGGAGCAATCACGCGGTAAGGGGTGCCGTCGAAGCTTTCGAGAATCTTCGCCACGATTTCCGGCTTGCCGGAACTCCCCATCGCGAAGTAGATCATTGGCTTGTCTCTGGGGATTGCGGCGACTTCAGCGGGAATGGTGAACTCATCCTGGGGAACGAGCGGGCCGATGAAAGCGTGGTTAGGCGGCAGCTTGACTCCGGAGAATTCGGGCGGCTCCGCGACCAGCGCGAAGTTGCCGCGCCAGAACTCGAAGATCGAGTTATAACCCGCGACGCAGAAATGTTTGGCAGTGCGGTTGATGCCGTTGAGAAACCCATACCTGATCCAGAAATTGATGAAGCGCAGGATGAGCCAGTCAGCGACCGATTTGACGGCAGCGGGGCGCAACTTGCCCGTCATGCCTGCGCCGTGGCAAAAAAACTCCGGAAACCAAGTGGATTGCACCACCCATACGAGCGGAACCTGAAGGACTCGGCATGTGACGGGTATGGTGACGTAAGAGCCGGTGACGGCTGCGACGGGCTGAAGTGCTTTGAGGCAGGCTACTTCACTCTTGACGCGCGCGATGAGCTCTGCATCGGTGAAGGCGGGGGTAAACTTCTCGCCACGATCGACTTTAGCGATGAGCTCGATCTTCTCCATGGTCAAGCGGGGCTCGAGGCGGGCTAGGGCAAAGCCATGCTTTTCAATCAGCTGCTCAAAGTCGCCCCCATCGGAGATGAAATGGATGTCAAATGCGTGGCTGGCCACTGGATGGCCCGCGACGGCCTTGGCGATCTCGACCATGCGGCTGGTTTCGGCCAGGTTGAATGCGCAGGGCGCAAAGAGGAGGGTTCGTTTGGGCATGGACGGCTCACGCGTGGCAGAATCGCAGGCGTCGAAGCCGAAACTTGCAGGTCGTTCACGAGCCCGGCCCGGGATTTTGCAGGCCCAGTGTATCAGCGTTGTGTTGCAGAGGATAGAATCGAAGTCATCGCGGAGCCGCCCCGCACGGCGGCGCCCTGCACGATGATTCTCCTCGACCCAGAATTGGAGCCTGACCCGGCGCTGGCAGTCGCCGCAGCGAGGCAACCGGCTGCGTCCGGACCTCTGAAGAATCTCCGCATTCCCTCAACGCGCACACTGGGCCGGTTTCTGAGCAAAGCACAAGCTGCCGCCGGCTTGCGCGGCCAGGTGACGGTGCTGCTCTGCACCGATGCAACAATCCGCAATCTGAACCGGCGGTTTCGCGGAAAAGACAGGGCGACTGACGTTCTCTCGTTTCCCTCAACGAATCCCGCACCAAACCCCGAGAAAATCGCCGGCGATCTGGCGATCAGCGTGGAGACGGCGAGGGAGCAGGCCGTGGAGCAGGGGCACTCGCTCGGGGTTGAGCTGCGGGTGCTGATCCTTCACGGGCTGCTGCACCTGGCCGGATACAATCACGAAGCCGATGCGGGCAAAATGCAGCGCCGCGAGCAGCAACTGCGCGTGAGGTTTGGCCTGCCGCAGGGGCTGATCGAGCGCGCGGCGCCCGAGCGAGCGAAGACGCGGAGGCGCGTGCGATGACTCCGCTCGAAATCGCCGCTCTCGTTGCGCTTATCGTGGTGGCCACGCTGGCTTCCTACATCCAGCGCGTCTACTCCGAGTACGGCAAGATTTTGAGCCGCGAGGTACAGGAGAATCTTGACGCGTGGGAGGTGCGCATCGAGCCGCATCTCGGCCTCAGCCGCGAGCATGCGGCGCTCTGCGCCTCAGTGCTGAAGCAACTCGCTCTCGGCGTGATCGCCCTTGGGTTCGGAGCGCTGCTTTTCATCCGCCCCACGCACCCCGGTCCGCCTACAGCTCTTGAGATTGCACAGGCCATTCTTGCCGTGGTGCTGGTCGTCGTCTTTGCCTATCAACTCATCCCCTCGCTGCTCTTCAACCGCACTCGCGGCCTGTGGGCGGCGCGCTTGCTCTGGCTCATTCGCTTGCTGCTGTGGCTGGTCACGCCTGTCACGGTCTTTATCCGATTCTTCTTTTCCATCGCCGCGCTTGCCGAGGCGCCTGCAGGCCCGGAAGAAGAAGAGCCCGCCCCCGGCGTCGAAGCGCTGATCGAGGCCGGCGAGGAAGAGGGCATCCTGGAGCAGAGCGACTTTGAGCTGGTTCGCTCGGCAGTCGAGTTCGGCGACATGCTGGTGCGCGAAGTGATGACGCCGCGGCCGGAGATCTTCGCCGTTCCCGAGACCACCACGATCGAGGGATTCCTCGAGATACTGCGCAAGGAGAATTACTCGCGCGTGCCCGTTTATTCAGGCACGCTCGACAACATCAAGGGGCTCGCGTTTGCGCACGACCTGCTGCAGATTACGGATGTGGAAGCCCGCACGCGGACGGTCGCAACGATTCTGCACCCGGCCGCATTCGTTCCTGAGACAAAGCGCGGCTATGAGCTGCTGCGCGAGATGCAGCGCGAGAAACAGCACATGCGCATCGTCATCGACGAGTACGGCGCCGTCGCCGGCCTCGTGACCATCGAGGATCTTCTGGAGCAGATTGTCGGGAACATTCGCGACGAGCACGAGATCGACACGCAGATTGAGGAACCGCAGCGCGAGCCCTCCGGATCGTGGCTGATTCCGGGCAGCTTTCCCGCCGCTCAGCTTGGCGACGTCATCGGCGAGCCGGTGGAGCTGGACGAGGACCATGAAGCGACGACACTGGGCGGCCTGGTGAGCGAGATTGCGGGGCGAATTCCCAAGGCGGGCGAGGTGCTGATGCTCGATCCGCTCGGCCTGCGCGTGGAGATCGTCGCCTCGACAGGCAGACGGGTGGAACGAGTGCGGCTGTTTCCGCCGACGGCGCGGCTGCCGTTCCCGAAGGAATCGTAGACCTTATCAAGCCGTGCCGATGCTCCGGTGCGATGCGGCAGCTGCGCTGGCTATTTAAAATCCAAATGACAATTGAACCAGCGGAGGTGCGTATGGCCAACAGTTTTCTGACACGTCGTGAGTTTGTGCGAACAACGGCGGGAGCCGCAGCAATAGGCGCCACGCCGCGGGCAATCCTGGCCAGCGCGGCAGAGACGACGGCTCGGCGCGTTCACGTGTGGGAGAAGCAGGAAATCGTGCTCACATCCGAGCACAGCTTTCCGAATCCGTATACCGATGTCGTTGTCTGGGTCGAGCTGAGCGGGCCCGGCTTTAACAAGCGCGCCTACGGCTTTTGGAACGGCGGGAATGAATTTTGCGTACGCGTGGCGGCAAGCGCACCTGGCACGTGGCGCTGGCGCAGTGGATCGCAGCCGGCCGTCGGGGGCCTCGCGGGCAAAAGCGGCACGTTCGAGGCGGTCGAGTGGAATGAGGTTGAAAAGCGGGAGAACCCGCTGCGACGGGGATTTCTGCGAGCGACTGCGAACAACCACGCGCTCGAATCCGCCGACGGCACGCCGTTCCTGGTGCTGGGCGATACGTGGTATTCGGTGGGCACCAATCGTTTTCGCTGGTACGACGACGATCAGGAGAGGCCAATCGGGCCGACGGCCGGATTCAAGGACTACGTTCGCTTCCGGAAAGCGCAGGGCTTCAACTGGGTCAACGTGATTGCCGCATTTCCCAATTGGATGACCGACGGGCTGCCCTGGCACATTGTGATGAACGATTCCGATCATACGACCGTGCGCTCGGCATGGCTCGAATTCGGGACCGGCAGCGCGAAGAACATGGACAACGAAGGCGGCCGGCCGTTCGTGTTTCCGGGGAGGGTGCCCGGCTACGAGAATGTGTTCCCCGACGTGGACCGCGTCAATCCCGAGTACTTCAAGGCCATCGACCGTAAAATCGACTACCTGAACGCCAACGGCTTCATCCCTTTCATCGAAGTGGCACGCCGCGATGCGAGCGAGTTGTGGAAGAAGTACTACTCATGGCCGGAGTCCTACGCACGCTTCATTCAATATGTGTGGGCGCGCTACCAAGCCAACAACACTGTGCTCAGCCCCATTCATCTCGACATCATCCAGGAGAGCATCTCGGTTCCGGATTTCATGAAGGCCATCAATCTCGTGTTCGAGCGCTACGGGCCTCCGCCTTTCGGCACGCTGCTTTCGGCGAACGCAAACCCGTCAACGCTGGTGAATTGGGGCGAAGACTCGTGGGTGACGCTGCACCAGGTGGGAAACAAGCGCGAGCACGAATACTACTGGTACATGACCGACATTTTCCGTGATGCGCATCCTCGCCCCGCGCTGAACGGCGAGCCATACTATGCCGGGCTCGTGGACGCGCGCGGCCTGAACGGCGGCTATAAATACGGCGCCAAGGGCGGCACCGAGCAGGACGACCAGTTCGTGCGCTCGTCGATGTATGGAAACTTTCTTTCGGGCGGCTTCGCAGGCCACGTGTATGGCGCCGAAGGCATCTGGGGTGCAGACATTGAGCCTTCCGCTCCCACAAAAATGTGGGATGCGTTTCAGTGGAACTCTGGCGGGCAAATGCAGCACCTCCGCACCTTCGCCTTCTCCATTGGCAAGCGCTACCAGGAGCTCGAGCCCGACGCGGGCTACGTGGCCCCGAACGCGACGCCGATTCTCAAAGGCTATGAGGGCTGGGCCTACGCGGCGCGCACTGCCGACCAGAACATCTTTCTCCTGTATTTCGAAAAGGGATGCCCGAAGAGCGTTGTGCGCGGCGCGCGTATGATGAGCCTCTACCGCGCGCAATGGTTCGATCCGCGCGAGGGGACGTGGCTCGACGTTGGCAACGGAGTGATTGCGGCGAATACGATCGGCGAAATCGAGCTGCCCGATTTTCCGTCCGGTACGGATTGGGGATTGAGTCTCGTGTATCAGGGTCCGGCGCCGATGCCTGAGCATTTTTGAAGCGAAGCTCAATGTTCGGGAATTGAAGCTCGCCGCTTCCGCCATTCTTCCGCCGTGATCTCCCAGATCCCGGAGGGCAAGCGGCCGGAGACGTAGTCTTTTTCGATGACACCGACCAGCCTCATGCTGTGCTTTTCTGAGATGCGGCGCGAGGTGGTGTTGGCTTGGGCCTTGGCCACGCGAAGCACGGGGAAGCCGAGCTGCTCGAACCAGAAGTCGTTGGCCCACACGCAGGCTTCGCTCATCAGCCCTTGGCCCTGCCACTTGAGCCCGAGCCAGAAGCCGCGATTGTCTTCGTCGCCCTTGCGCAGGTCGAGGCAGCCGATGATCTCGTCGGGCGCGGACTTGAGGCGCATGGTCCAGTACCACGCTTCGCCACGCTCCATCGCGGGCAGGGCGATGTCGCGGATGAAATGCAGCGCGCCGTCTGACGGGTACGGCCAGGGAACGCGGTTCAGAAGGTAGCGCACGATCTCCCAATGCGGAAACAGCTCCTGAATTTGCGGAGCGTCGGCCAGCGCGAGCGGGCGCAGAATCAGCCGCTTTGTTTCGCCCTCCGGCACCATGCGCCGATGATACCAATCCCTGATTGGTGCGGAGCGCTATCGCGAAAAAGGAGCGGGGACATGCAACCCCCACCCCCTCCATCGCGGACACGCACCGCATCCTCACCGCCATTGAACTCGCGGCCTCAGAACCCTTTGCGGCTTTGATCGCGAATGGTTTTGATCTCCGCCGCCGGGATGTGCAGGAATTCCAGGAATTCCTGGTGTTCCTGCGGCGCCGACCGTTCGAACTCCGCATGCCAGCGATGCATTTGTTCGTCGCTTAGACCGCAAGCCTTCATAATGGAAACCCATTTCTGCTTCGTAATCATTTTCCCTCTCCTTAGACTTCCGTGGCTCAGCAGTTTGAGGATCGCCGCCTGATGCTCGCGGAGGGTCCTGATCTCGCCGTCAAGCTCCATCAGCCGCCTTTGCAGCACGCCAGCCGCATCGCCGGCTTGGCGGTCGAGGATGGCACGAATGTCAGCCAGCCTGAGGCCCGCGTCGCGATACGCGCGGATCTCGAGCAGGCGCTTGAGATCCCGCTCTCCGTAGCAACGGTAGTTCCCGTTGCTGCGTTCCGGGGCGCGCATCAGTCCGATGGATTCGTAGTACAAGAGCGCGGTCCGGCTAAGGCCGGGCCGCCGAGCGAGTTTAGTTACCGTCCACATGGTCTACTCTAAGGGTCAACCCTATAGTTATAGACAGGTCAAGCAGTTTTTCAAAAGGACTGAAATAGAATTCACTTCTATATCGTCATTTCAATCTGCCAAGGGAGTTGGAGCTTTGGCCTTGAAAGGTGGGAGAGTGCGAAGACGAGGCGAGCGGCGGGACCGGCGCGAGGGCTTTGGATTGTCGGCGGAGGGCCTGCGCACGCTGCGCGCGCTGAAAACGCCGGCGCAAATCCAGAAGTTCGTCGACGCGCTTGAGTACCAATACGCCGACACGGCGTGGTCTCCCGAGCGCGTGCTGCGGGAGCGGAAAGGGCATTGCCTGGAGGGGGCGCTCGTGGCTGCTGCCGCCCTGCGCGTCAATGGGCATCCGCCGCTACTGATGGATCTGGATGCGGTGCGC
>JBEKAJ010000122.1:0-9479 GCA_050018295.1 Occallatibacter sp.
TGTCCCCGCAGAAAACAAAAACGTGCGGACGGCGGGGCCTACAGACCAGCCTTCCGGAAAAGAATAGAGCGACATGCGCGCGAGCGCCGGGTCTAAGGCAGTATGAAGATCTTTTTGCGCACGTTTCTTCTCGCCGCGCTTCCTGCGCTGGTTGCGGCACAAATCGCGGCCCAGGGTTCGCAGGACGGACGGGGCAATCTGGCGGCGGAGGCGGAAGAGATTCGCGCGATGGCCAACGAGGCGCGAGCGCAGGCGGGAGTGGGGCGATTGGAGTGGGATCAGGCGCTGGCGGCCGCGGCTTTGCAGCACTGCCAGCGGATGGCGGCGGAGGGGCCGATTTCGCACCAGTACCGCGGCGAGCTGGACCTGAGCGCCCGCGCGGCGCAGGCAGGCGCGCACTTCAGCGTGATCGAGGAGAATGTCGCTATCGGGCCGTCGGCCGATCGGATCCACGAAGAGTGGATGCAGTCGCCGGGGCATCGCGCCAACCTGCTGAGCCCGGATGTGGACCGGGTGGGCGTGGCCGTAGTGGCTGCTCGCGGAGTGTTGTATGCGGTGGCAGACTATTCGCGGGCCGTGGAGCAATTGAGCGCCACACAAGTGGAGGCGCGGGTAGCTGCGCTGATTCGCGTGAGCGGCGTGGCGATTCTGCGCGACCCGAGCCTGGCGCGGCAGGCATGCGCAACCGACGAGGGAATGCCGCGGTCAGAACAGATGCCGCGCTTTGTGATGCGCTGGCAGGCCGGGGATCTGAGCCGGTTGCCGCAGGCTCTTGTGGATCGGTTGGCGAGTGGCAATTATCGGCAGGCCGCGGTGGGAAGTTGCCCGGCGCGGGTGGCGGAGGGTGCGTTTTCGGCGTATCGGGTGGCGGTGATTCTGTATTAGCGAGCCAGCGAATTCGCTAGTCAGCGAATCGGCGAGTGAAGCCGCGCCGTTTCAAATTGCCCGAGCCTAAAGGCCAGATCGTTTTGAGCGCGGTCTTCAGCGGCCTAAAGGCCGCTGCTCCCTCCGCCGACCGATTCCTGCTCTCTCCGCCGATCTAATCGCTGCTCGCTCCGCCGATCGAATCACTGCGCCCACCCTCAGCCGAAATCCTTGTGTTCTTTCCAGAGCTGTGGCCAGGGGAGGCGCGGAGGGCCGCAGAGGAAGATGTTGGGGTGGTACTCGCTCTCTTCGTTCTGCACGCCTTCTGAGTTGCCGTTGTGGCCGGCCCATCGACAGGCGGTGAAGATGGCGTTCGCGTCTTGCTCGCCGAGGCCAATGACGATGTGCATTGTGGGCTGTGGGGTGGGGTAGCCGCGGAGCCATTCAGAGTTGGTTGTGCCGATGGGTTTAGGGAGGCCATAGGCGGGGCCGAGGATTTCGATGGCACCGTACTCGCCGTAGTTGCCGGTGGTGATGCCGAGGTGCGCCTGCTGATCGGGCGGCAACGAGTCGCGGATTTGGGCGACGGTGCGGACGAGGTCGTTCCAGCCGATCTCCTCGCGCAGGTCGCCATTGTGGCTGAGAGCGTAGTTCCTGAGCGGGCCGCTGGATTGAAGTGGAAGGACGATGGCGCAGACGAAGGCTGAGATGAATGCGAATGCGGCGAAGTAGAGGGTCTGGATGGTGAGGTGGCCCCAGCGGGGGAGGGAATGGAGCCAGCGCTCAGCGAGGACCGCGCCCAAGGCGAGAAGCATGGGATAGGCTCCGGCCATGTAGTAGTTGCGGCCCTTGCCGACAAAAAAGAGCGCAAGCGGGACGAGGTACATAAAGGCCAGCATGCGGTAGCGGCGATTGCGCAGGAAGCCGATGAGGCCGGCGAGCCAGACGGGCGCGGCGGCAAGGTTGGCGCAGATGAGGAACTGGCCTTTGAGGAATCCGTTGGCGCGACCCTCGCCGACGTCGCGAGCGTGGATGTACTGGAGGAAGTGGTAGGAGACGAAGTTGTGGCAGGCGAGCCAAATGAAGTTGGGCAGAAAGATGAGGAGCGCGAGCGCGATGCCGACCCAAAACCAGACGCTCTTGAGGAAACGGCGCGCGGGCGTGAGGACGAGCCCGGCCAGAATTCCCGCGATGTAGAAGGCGATGGCGTATTTGGTGAGCAGACCGACGCCGATGGTTGCGCCGATGGCGAGGCACCAGCGCGGGTCTTCCGACTTGAGGAGGCGGATCACGAAGTAGGCGATGAGCACCCACCAGAGGAGATCGAACGAGGAGTACTGAAACTCAGTGCCCTGAAAGAGAGGCAGCGGAGAGAACGCGACGGCGAGGGCTGCCGTGACTTGCGCAAAGCGCGCGCCGCCGAGTTCCTTCGCCATGAGCCCGGCGAGAACGATGGCCGCGGACTGCGCGAGGACTGAGAAGAGGCGCAGGCCGACCATGGAAAGGCCGAAAAGGGTGAGGCCGATGCGCTCGATGAACGGAGTGAACGGCGGGTAGGCCACAAATCCCCAATCGAGATGGTGGGCGTCCGAGAGGAACTGGAGCTCGTCGCGATGAAAGCCGTAGCGGCTGTTGGTGAGCAGGTGGATGAGGGCGATGGCGGTAGCGATGGCGAGGAGAATTGCTGTGTCGATGCGGCGCTGGCGGGCGTCGGCATGTTCGTCTGCTGCAATCGAAGACAAAGCGGCCTCCTTACAGTTCCTTCGACAGACTACGAAGCCGCGCCGAGCCCGGTTCCCGCGCCGGGGCGGTTCCGTTGCGGCGCTCGTGGGGCGGAGGCACGCGGACGGAGGCCATTCCGGCGGCCGTTGCGCCCTGGATACCCATGTCGGTGTCTTCAAAGACGAGGCAGTCTTTGGGCGCGATGCCAAGGTGCGCGGCGGCGGTGAGGAAGGCGTCGGGGGCGGGCTTGGAGCGCGCGTAGTCCTCGGAGCCGACGAGGATTGGAAAGCGGTCAAGAAGACCGACGGTGGTGAGCGATTTGACGATCGATTCGCGGGTGCTGCCGGAGACGACGGCAAATGGAATGCGGTCCTGCTGAGCGTCGATGTGTTCGAGCACTTCAGGAACAGGCTTTAGCTCGGGGAGAAGGGAGTAGTAGAGGCTCTCCTTGCGGTCAGCGACGGCTTCCACGGGCATTTCCAGGTCCCTCATCTTATTGAGCGCCGCGATGATTTCGACGGGTGGTTTGCCGCCCCAGGAGTAGAAGAGGTCTTCGTCGAGGGTGCAGCCCCACTCGCCGAGCGCCTGCTTCCAGGCGATGTAGTGGAGGGGCATGGAGTCGACGACGGTGCCGTCGCAGTCGAAGAGGTAGGCAAGGAAGTTGCCGGGCGGCAGTTGAAGGGTCATTAGGCTCCGACGTTGCTTATGAATCTGGTTGGGGTTCGTGCTTTCCCACCCTCATTTTCGTGCTGGGTTTAATGCGCTGCAGCGGCTTCGGCAGCAGGCTTTTGTTGCGGTGCGCCGGCTTCGCCCGGCTTGGTCGGCTCCATTTGGAGCGCGTTGTTGAAGCGGTTGAAGTAGTTGAAGAGGCCGATGGCGCAGAGCAGCTCAACGATCTCGCCCTCGGAATAGAAACTGCGCAGCTCGGCAAACTGCTCGTCGGTGACGGCGTTGGCGTTGCGCGTGACGGTCTCGGCCAGGCGCAGGGCGGACTTTTCGGCTGGCGAGAAGTCGTCGCGGCGGGACCAGTCAGCGAGATGCGAAAGCTGGTCATCGGTCCAGCCCAGGTTGCGGGCGAGGATGGTGTGGCTGGCCAGGCAGTAGGGCGTTTCGTTCACCTGGCTGGTGCGAACGATGATCAGCTCCTTCAGTTTGGTCGGAACCGTGCCGGTATTCAGCACCGCAGCAAAATGCGCCTGCATCGTGGCAAAGATCTCGGGCCGGTGGGCCATTACGCGGAACATGTTGGGCACATTGCCGCGCAGGGCAAAGACCTTGTCAAAGAGCGCGGCGATATCGGGCGCCACTTCGCTGCGGTCAAGGCAGGAGATCCGGGACATTGTGCCTCCTCGTGGGTCATTCTCATGGTACCGTTCCTGACCCTTTTCCGTAGCGGTTCCAGAATGGGCCCTTAACCGGGCCGGCGGCGCAAGCGGGGCTTTTGACGCGGTCCATGAGGTTTGCTAACTTAGGAGAGGACAATCCAGCGCCATACACTCCTCAGTAGCTCAATGGCAGAGCATTCGGCTGTTAACCGAAGGGTTGTAGGTTCGAGTCCTACCTGAGGAGCCAATCCACCAATGATTTAGGGAATTTGAGGCGACGGGAGCCGCGACCTTTGTGCCGGCGACGCCGCACTCCTCGCCCGGCCTGTTCGAGAAAACCGCGTCCACGCGTCGGCGATTCTGCTTACGTTCACGTCGATACGGCCCACGACGCCGGCCTGTGGCGCCCACCGCACAGCGGAATGGGTATATCCTGCGCCAGGCCCCACCAGCCACCGAACCCATCCGCGTCAATGTCTGTGGAAGGATCACGCAGCCGGTTCGGGCGGATCCGGCATGGAATCTATGCCTGCGTAGGTTGCCAGGGCGCTGCAACTCGTGACGACTAAGGTAGAGCCATGCAGCCTCACCAGGTCACGGGCTTTGAAGTCAGCCAGGGCGCGGGTGACCGTTTCACGCGATGCCCCGATGCACTCAGCGATTTCCCGGTGAGTCAGCGCGCACCTGATCTGGACACCTTCCGTTGTCCGTTGACCCTCTCGGCACCATTCCAACAATAGAAGAGCAAGTCTCGCCATTGCGGACGATGTGAGACCGAGGATTCGCAATCTTTCGCGGGCTCGCGTGAGTTCCACACATAACTCGCGTGCCACATTTTGACTGGCGCTCGGATGACGCCGGAGAAACCCGAGAAAGTCCCGGCGCTGCAGCGACGCGATTCTGCATGGGTACATCGACTGCGCCCGAATCTCAGAGCAGTCGCCGGAAATCGCAGAAGTGAGCCCCAGAGTATCTCCTGCGCCCGCAACCCCAAGCAAAAATCGCCTGCCATCGGAGGAACTCATGGAAATATTTACTTCCCCTTCCAAAAGGAAAAGGACGCTGGATGGTTCCTGCGCCTCGCTGATGAGAACTGTCGAGCCGGGGCAGCGGAAATGTGTCGCGAGCGACGCGAAGTCGCTCTGCGCTTCGGCTGAGAGATCCTTAAAGAATCCTTCTGTACCACAAGGCCTGCGGGCGTCGTCCCGCATCGCTCCAGAGGGGCGTGGCATCGGAAACTCGCACACAGAGCGTTTATCGTAAATTTGAGCCCCTCTTGCGGTGAAGTCACCCTCGTAACGGTCAGCCTGAAATTCACTTTTGGCCTGGCGATGAATCAGTTGCAAGGTTCGCATCGATGTCCCCCCAGCCTGTCAATTTGATCCCGCTGGTTGCTTCCGCCGGACTGGAACCGGTCTCACAAACGATCTTTGTCAACTCGCTGGAGTCATGGGACCCGCCTTGTTGTTGGGTTCCATAGGTACTCACTCTGCGGCAGAGGCATTTATGAGACCGCTTGTGGCGATCTGGAAATCCGCCCGCAGATTTGAAGGCGCCGTGCCGCAGCCTCTTATGCTGCAATGCCCGGCATGGCTCGACTCGGCGCGGGCGATTTCGCCCGATCGGCCATTAGTTCTCCAATACTTCGCAGCAGGTTGGACGGCTCATTCCTGATGGTTGCGTCCGCAAAGCTGTCGCAGTCGGTTGAAGAGTCCGTAATCGAAACCACAGGCGTCCGTGAACCGGTTGCTCGAATCAGGAAGGTCAATCTCTCCCTGCTATCGGTGGGGATGGAATGGCCCAGGAGGACCAGGTCGAAATCACCATCCCTGATATGGACGATCGCTTCCTTGATCGACCCTGTGGACGTGACGATGAATCCAGCGGATTGCCAGACTGAGCTCTGACCTGCCAGAAGCGACGAATCCAAGCCGACGGCCAGGACAACCGTTAGGGGCATGAAGGTCTCCAGAATGGGGATACGAGGCTCGACCGGTCAGCGAGAATAGGCCAAGTATTGCTTTAATATCTGTTTCCTGGCGAAGAATCTGGTCACTATTGCACATATTTCCTCTTTTCATCGGGCTTTTACCGGTTCAATTGTGCGGCGCCCAACCCCCTTCATCGATGTCATGCTTGGCCCTGCAACGAAACGCAATAGGGTTCGAGTCCACCTGAGGAGCCAATCCCTCAACAACTTAGAGCCGTCGGCGCCTTCGGGAGTTGCGGCATTCGTATCTGCGCCGCCAGTTTCCCGCCCTCCATCCCCCAAACCTCGATTCGATTCGGAGCGATTCTGATTACGGCACCGACTGATGGAGATTTGCCGAGCGACTGTTTCATCTTGCTGTAATGGTTCAAAATCTCGTATAAATGATTCAAAAGCCCTGCAGAATTACTGGTTTTCTCGAACCTGTTCGGTTCTTATGAATACGGGCAGGCTGAAAGTGAATGTGTATCGTTTATCCCATCGATCTTTTTATCGCATCACCGACGGCTGAAGAAGAGGAAGACATATGAAACTCGGGAAATCTGGCCTTGCCAAGCCGCTGACGACGAACAAGCACCTGATCCGCTGGGTGGAGAAGATGGCGGAGCTAACACAGCCGGCCGCCATTCACTGGGTGGATGGAAGCCAGCAGGAGTACGACTGGCTGTGCGACGAGCTTGTGTCATCGGGGACCTTCATCCGCCTGAATGCGAAAAAGTGGCCGGGTTGCTTTTATGCCCGCTCTGACCCGCGCGATGTGGCCCGCGTGGAGGACCGTACGTTTATCTGCTCTCTTTCGAAAGACAACGCCGGGCCGACCAACAACTGGATCGAGCCGTACGAGATGCGCAAGAAGCTCAAGGAGCTATTTAAAGGCTGCATGCGCGGACGGCGCATGTACGTGCTGGCCTTCAGCATGGGGCCGGTGGGCTCGCCGATGTCTCGCGTCGGAGTGCAGTTAACCGATTCGCCCTACGTGGTGGTGAACATGCGCATCATGACGCGCATCGGGCTGCCGGTGCTGGCTGAGATCGACCGCGACACGATGCGCGTGGTGCCGTGTATGCACTCAGTGGGCGCGCCGCTCGATCCGGGACAAAAGGATGTGCCCTGGCCGTGCAACGACGAAAAGTACATCGTTCATTTTCCTGAGACGCGCGAAATCTGGAGCTACGGGTCGGGATACGGCGGGAATGCGCTGCTGGGCAAGAAATGCTTCGCGCTGCGCATCGCCTCGAACATTGCGCGCGACGAAGGCTGGATGGCCGAGCACATGCTGATTCTGGGCGTAGGGTCGCCGCAAGGGGAAAAGACGTATGTGGCGGCGGCGTTTCCCTCGGCATGCGGCAAAACCAACCTGGCGATGCTGGTACCGCCGAAGGCGCTAGGTGACTGGAAAGTGACGACGGTCGGCGACGATATTGCATGGATCAAGCCGGACGCGAACGGCGAACTGCGCGCCATCAATCCTGAGGCGGGATTCTTTGGCGTGGCCCCCGGCACCAGCGAAAAGACCAATCCCAACGCGATGGTTGCGCTGAGCCGGAACACGATCTTTACCAACGTGGCGCTGACGCCTGAGGGCGGGGTGTGGTGGGAAGGCATGACCGACGAGCCGCCGGCAGAGTGCACGGACTGGCGCGGCCAGCGCTGGACGCGAGAGATTGCGGAGCAGACCGGGGCCAAGGCGGCGCATCCGAACGGCCGGTTTACCGCGCCCGCCAGGCAGTGTCCGTCGATCGATGCGGCGTGGGAGGATCCGGCGGGTGTGCCCATCGGCGCATTCATCTTTGGCGGCCGGCGGTCGACGACGATGCCGCTCGTTTACCAGGCCTTCAATTGGAGTGCAGGCGTCTACGTGGGCGCGACGATGGGATCGGAGACAACGGCTGCGGCGAGCGGCGCGGTGGGCCTTGTGAGGCGCGATCCCATGGCGATGCTGCCGTTCTGCGGCTATCACATGGGCGACTACTTCCGCCACTGGATCAAGATGCAGCGCTCGCTCAGTTCCACGCCGCGGATCTTCAACGTGAACTGGTTCCGCAAGGGCGAGGGCGGGAAGTTCCTGTGGCCGGGGTTCAGCGAGAACATGCGGGTGCTGAAGTGGATCGTGGACCGCGTGCACGGCCGCGCACAGGGCAAGGAAACGCCCATCGGCTGGACGCCTTATTACGAAGACATGGAGTGGGCTGGGTTGGACATTTCGCGCGCGCAGTTCGACCAGATGCAGGAGGTCAACCGTGCTGCTTGGCGCAAGGAGCTGATTGGGCATGAAGAACTCTTCATCGACGTGCACGATCACCTGCCGCCGGAGATGATCTACGAGCGCGAGTTGCTGATCTGCAGAATTTGAGCGCTGTCTGGCCGCGAGGGATTGAAGTCCGGAATACGGTTCTCAGGCTGTGGTGCGTTCGACCGCCGGACGAAAGCCGAGCTGCCGAAAGAAATCGACAAGGAGAGCTGCGGTTTCGTCGCTGGTGAAGGGCGCGGCGCAAAGCACGAGATCGGTTCCAGCGCCAGCGGCCAATTCTTCCGGCGCGGCGGCGATGGCCATGCATTTCTCCCGCCGGTTGGTGCAACTGGCTAGGTCGCCGATGGATTGGTGGATGGTGGGGGTGGCGATGACGGTGCGCGGCGGCGCCATGCGGTCCACCAGCCAGAGAATCTCCAGCTTGGACTCGAGCTCGTCAGGGACGCAGTCGATCACGAGGTCGGCGTCGCGCACAGCGTCTTCGATTGAGGAAACGAATGCGACCGAGGGCAGAGCCTGGGGACTGAGCTCCTGGCGGATCGATTCCCTCGCATGATGCAGGTTGCCGGGCATGACGTCCTCAAGCAGGACGCGATAGCCAGCGCGGGCCGCTCCCAACGCGAGCCGGCGGCCGAGGGGCCCGGCCCCGATGATGGCAACGGTGAGCACAATCTTCAGCGGATTCAGAGATTCATTTGGCGGCAAGGGCCTCGGCCACTTCCTCGACGCTGGGGCGGGCACGCAGCAGATGCTCGGCGACCTTGGCGCGCTCGTCGGCGGAGAGCGTGGGGATTAGTGCAAGCACCCGGCGTAGGGTCACGGCGACATCGTCAATGTAGTTCATCAGGCGGATTGCTTCTCCAGAAAGCGGCATATTGTTCCTCTAAGGTGAGTTCCATTTCTATTGTAGGGCGTTAAGCGGGGAGGTGCGAAACGAACGAGAGATCAGCGATCAGCGGCCAGGGAGCAGGACTCGATACGAATCACCGGCCTCCGGCGTTACGGGTGCTGCTCGACGGCGATGTTGACCGTGGCCGTGGAGCCTGACGCGGCAAGGCCGAGAAGATAGGTGGCGACTCCGGGTAGCGAGACAGGGAGAAACGTGACCGAGCCGTCAATGGCCGAGGTAGCCGTGGCGGCCTGCGTGGCCAGAAGCGCTCCCTGGGTGCAGACCGTGTGCGGTGCGCAGGGCGTCGACCAGGCGTAGAGCGCCTGATAGAGCGCGACCGTGCCGCCGGCCATGGGGTTGCCGTCCATGTCGAGGAGGCGCAGGGCGATCTGGCTGGGTGTGTCCGAGGCGGCGAGGGTCTGGCTTGTGCCGGAGATG
>JBEKAJ010000123.1:0-9475 GCA_050018295.1 Occallatibacter sp.
TTCATGTTGTTGGTGAGCGCGCTGCCGTTGAATGCGCCCTGCCCGCGCAAGCTGCCGGTGGACGCGTCGCCCAACGGCGCCACAGCCTGCAAGCCGCGCGTGTCTACGCTGTAAATAGCAAGATCGGACCGTACCGCGGCGTTGATGGCCGACCGAAGCGAAGCTTCGTTTTCAATGCCGTCGCGTGAGATGCCGCCAGAGAAGTAGAGCAGCGATTTCTTCTCATTGATTTTGGCGAGCGATTGCGAAATTGAGCGCAGCGCGAAGAGCTCGCGGTCGGTGTTGAGGTCGTTGTACTCGCTCTCGTCGGGCGTGTAGGCTGTGGTGTCCTCCGCCTGATTGGTATTGGAGTTAGCGCCCTGGGCAAACCCCTGACCCTCGGTTCCGTTGTATGCGCCCACCTCGTTTATGAGCGCGTTCTTGTCGGCAGTAAAGTCCTGGTCGACGTTGAGCGCGTCGCCAAGCGAAACCACGGCCACGAGATCGGCCGGCTGCATTTTGGTCCGCAGAAAAGCCTGCGCGGCCTCCACGCTTCGCTCCAGGTCTTCGGGCTGCATCGAGGTCAAATCGAAAAACATCACGATGAGCCGGTGGTTGCGCAGTTCTTCTGGTTTGGCGACGACAACGGCCTTTGTGCCGCTGGGACCGGCAGCCAACCCGCTCACTGTGGCTTCTTTGAGGGGCGCGGCCATGTCTACGCTCTCAAAGTCGAAGGTGTCGATCTGCTGTTCCTTGCCGTTCTCGTAGATCTTGAAGTCGCTCTGCTTCAGGCCCGTGACCAACTCGCCGGTTTTTGCGTCGCGTGCCACCACGTTGGTGAGCACAAGTTCAGCTTTTGCCTTGAGCGTAAAGCCGCCCTGCGGCGTGGAGGAAACCTGGCCAGACGATTGTGCGGGGATTGGACTCGCTCCCGGCGCCATCAGAGCTAGCAACGTAAGCATTGCACCTACCCTTCGCACCAAGCTCTTCATCCTTTTCCTCTCATACGCCGCGACGCCAACTTCGCGAGCTCCCCTGACTTTCAGAACCTGAACCTCGCCATGAACTGGAACGACCGCATCTGGCCCACTGAACTGACCTGGCCGAATTGCGGGGTGCCATAGGTCGTGTCTACTCCCGAGTACTGCACGGTGTTAAACACATTGTTGATGGTGGCGCGCATCTCCATGCTGCGCGTTTCGCCCAGGTCCATGGTCTTTGAAAGCGACATATTGTTCGAGACCGTACCCGGCCCTTCAATCGAATCGCGTGGAGCGTTGCCGAAGTAATCGCAAAATCCCGGCGTATTGGTCGGCGCCGAGTAGGCCGCAGTGTTGAACCACTTCCGCAGCGAGCCGCCGCCGGCAGTCACCGATTGTCCCGTCAGGTTCGGCCGCAGTCCGCTCGTGTTGCCGCACTCCACGCTCTGCGAAGTTGGCTCAAATCCAGGCGAGAGCCACGTTCCAGTGGCGAAGTTGAAGCTGCCAGAAACCGAAAAGCCTTCAAGAATGTGCGAACCGACGCCCGAAGTGACCCAGAAGTTATCGGGGCCGAAAGGCAGTTCGAAGAGATAGGTCCCGTTCACCTGGTGGCGAATGTCGAGGACTGAGTGCCCTTCCTGGGCAGCCACGTCCTCCCAGTCCTGAACAACCGATCCCGAGCTGCCATTCACTGAGGAGGCGTTGTCGATAGCGTGACCGTATTGGTAATTGGCGCCCACTGAAATGCCCTTGGAAAGGCGCTTGTTCACGCGCACCGTTCCCGCATTCATCTTGTAATACGCGGCCGCCTCGTCGTAGGTGAAGGGCAGCCCCGAGGGATCGGTGCCTTGGCTGGAGGGAAGCGCGCGCGGTGCCAGTTTCACGTCGAGATGATTCGATCGCGACCCGTTATAACCGACATTCATCACGATGCCCCAGGGCAGCGTCTTCTGAATGTCCAGGTTCCACGCCATCACGTAGGGCAGCCCGTAGTGCGGGTCGAGGGCGTAATTGCCCACCGCAGCAGGCGCGGGGAAGGCAGAAACAGCGTTGTTGGTGATCCAACTAAAGCACGTGAGCGTTTGGGCGCAGGCGATGGACGGCGTGTTGCCCACGGCTTCCTGGTTGGTCTGCTCGTCAGTGAAGGGCGGCTGGTGCGCCATGGTAGTCGCAAAACCGGCGTACTCGCCTACCGTGTAGTTGGTGCCGAACCCAGCACGCACAACAGTCTGCTTGATCTTTGGCACGCGCCAAGCCAGCCCCACGCGCGGCTGAAAGGCCTTATGCCAGGGGAAAACGAGCGAATTTGGCAACCCGTTCGTCCCCGCGGTCTGCTCGGTCTCGCTGGTGAATCCACCGTCCGGATTCGTGGCCACGTCGGACAAGTGGCCATATTTCTCGGTGTATGGCGCGAAGAACTCCCAGCGCACGCCGTAATTGAGCGTAAGCGAAGGCAGCATCCGCCAATCGTCCATGGCGTAGGCGTCAACAACGTTGTCGCGTAGATAACTCTTCGCCTCTGAAGAGTTGAGCGTTGTGGACTGGGGCAATCCGAGCAGAAAATCGGCGATGGATGAGCCGGTGGTCAGGTCACCCGCGGCGTCCTCGGTAAACAATCCGGTGAACGCGAAGTTTCCGGTGGCGTTTGAGCCGGCGAGAAAGTCGCGATGGACGCGGCGGTAGTCGCTGCCGAAACGCATGTTGTGCTTGCCGTGAATCCAACTCATGACTTCAGTGAATGAGATGGTTTGCGCGATGGAGAAGCTCGGCTGCGTTTCGCTCAGGCCCTGGATGCCGTTGCTGAGCGAAATATCGGGCACACCGTAATTGAGGGGAACGTTGTTCGGCACATTCACGCCGACGGTTGCCGCGGGATTGTTGGAGGTGTTCGTGAAAAAGTTAATGGCATGGCTGCTGCTGCGATTCCAGTTGACGTTCGAGATGCTGGTGAAACGGTGGTAGCCGACCGTGTAGCCGGCCTGAACGGAGTCGGAGTCTGAAGCGCTTTTGCCACCGAGGTCTGGAATCAGATTCACCAGGTCAGAGGCCGAGTGCGACCAGTTGTAGTTGAGATTGATGCTCTGGCGAAGGCCTTGAGTCGGCGAACCGCCGCGTCTGCCTCCGCCAGATCCTCCGCGGGCGCCGGGTTGCATGGCATTGGCGCCGAGGCTGCGGTTGTAGCGAATGCCGGCCTGCGTGGAATTCGACTGCGCGGTGGTCAGCAAGTGGTAGTTGTATCCGTTGATCGTGCTGCCCGCAGGTAGATTCGGCTTGGGGAAGTAATTCAAGAGCGCCGTCGCCTGGGGGGATATCGACTGTCCCGCAGCTCCCGTGGGCGGAATGATATTTGTGATGGTTCCGCTGCACGTGTAGCCGGAGCCATTGGGGGTTGCAGTCTGACCGAAACCACAGCCGGTTACGGGATTGTAGATTGCGGGCGATCCGGAGGCGGAAAAATCGCCGGTTCGTTCCGCGTCGGTGGGAACTGTGGCGTAAAAGTCATCGGGCTTGGACGAGCGCGAGCCGGAAAGAGTGAGAAATACGGTGTCCTTGCCGCTGGGCTTGGTCAGCCGCGGGATATACGGCGCACTCATGAACGAGAGCGTGAAGTGATTGGTCCCGTTGGGCGGCTGATTCTGCTGCTGGCCCAGCAAAGCGAATGGCTGCGCGTTGAAGATCGAGTTCGTTCCGTTCCACGCGATGGCGCCATGCGGCTGACCGGGGTTGAAGTTGCGGAAGTTTCCGCGGCCTCCGCCTCCAACTCCGCCGCCTCTTCCGCCAAAGCCCCCGCCGCCCCCGCCGAATCCACCTCCGCCGCCGCCGCCGAAGGCCCCGCCAAATCCTCCCCCGCCTCCGTATCCACCGAACAGACCACCCTGGCCTGCGTCTCCGCCTTGCCCATTCAATCCGCCTTGCACCTGGATCGATTGGATCGCGTCGCGCACCCGGTCGACATCAATCCCGGCCAGCGCGCTCACCTGTCCCGCCTGCCCGGTGATGGCCACAGATTCGTCGCTGAAGTCGGTGTTGGCGGCAATCGATGGCAGAGCGGCGCCACTTGCGCCCGCCGTTCCAGCTCCCGTGTCGGTGTCGGCGGCGAGTGTATTCATCAAGCTCAGGTTTTCCGGCGAGTTCCCCGCAAGTTGGCGAACTGCCGCTGCAACGTTTGCTTGCTGGTTGGCTTGTTGCTGATCCAAAGCAGCCTGCCGCGAAGCCAGAATCAACTCGAAGTTCACTGTCTGATCGTGGCTGGTTGCGTTTAATACGGCTTCCTGCGTCCCTCCAGCGAATGCCGCGAGCTGGGTTCGAATCACATAGCGGCCATTGAGCGGAATCTTCATTTGCCATGCGCCAGTAATGTCGCTCGTCGTTGAATAGCGCTTGCCAGTCAGAGTGTTTTGCGCGGTAATGGAAACGCCTGGCAGCGGGATGGTGCCACTCTTGACCACACCATGCAGGGTGCCGCCAGTCGCGACTTCAGACGAAGACGGTGCAGCGGGC
Source organism: Occallatibacter sp. (assembly GCA_050018295.1). Taxonomy (GTDB): domain Bacteria; phylum Acidobacteriota; class Terriglobia; order Terriglobales; family Acidobacteriaceae; genus Telmatobacter. The sequence continues at coordinate 4,461 of JBEKAJ010000123.1, forward strand.
GCAGCAGGCGATGAAGGAGCCTGACTTGCCAGGGTTTGCGTCGCGGCAGCCTGCGGCCACACAGCAAGACAGCCGGCCAAAGCGATCCCTGCCGCACCTGCACGCCTCATTGCTGCCTGCCGCATTGCGCTACCCGACCTCTCGCACCAGTATTCAGTCTGACGAGCCATGCAGCGTGAAGGTTTACCGACGAAAATGCGCGGGCCGATACCCTTCCAGGAGGCTGGCGCGGTTGACCAGTCGAACCCGGAGGAACGTTTTGCACTTGCAATCCCCGCCGCCGCATGTTAACTCTCAAGTTAATAGTTTTCTTATTGCTACCGGGTAAGTAAACCACGGTACGCATCGGATAGGACTTGAAATGAGCATAAAGATCGGGACCACGATTCGCGCTTATCGCCTGCAAAAGGGATTGTCGCAGGGGGACATCGAAAAAAAGACCGGCCTATTGCGCTGTTATCTCTCTCGCGTGGAAAACGGCCACACCGTGCCCTCACTGGACACACTGGCCAAGATTGCCCACGCCCTCGATCTGCCGATCGCGCAGTTCTTCGCCAGCGACACGCTCTCACGCCAGATGAATACGCAGAATCTCTCCGACGACGAGCTGCGCTTCCTCACCCAGCTCCGCCGCTACTCCACAAATTTGAATGAGAGCGACCGCAAGCTGCTTCTGGCGATGGTGAAGAAATTCTCCGCGACGGCGACGCGGTAGTTCCACAGCGGCGTCAACCCTGTGGCGGAGGTATGTGCGCCACGTAGAACCCTAATAGCACCAGGAGCAGCACCATCAGCGCAACGGTCAGCCGTAGTTTGAACTGAAAATCACTGCGTGGCGATCCGATGCGAGGCACCATCGGAGCCGCGAAGAGCAGCCCGCATAAGAAACCACCGATGTGGGCCGAATTGTCTACCTCGACGCCAGTGAATCCGCTGCCGAAGTTGATGGAGAGGCCGATCACAAGATTGATCGCGGCGAAGTAAATGACCGACTTTCGGAGCCTTCGGACCTCTTCCGGCGGCACAGGTAATACTTTCGACCTAAGCAGCACGATCAACGCGCCGGCAATGCCAAAGACCGCGCCCGAGGCTCCCGCCCCGGCCTGGAAGAGTATGGCTCCCGAGGCGTCGTGAATGGGGTACATCCAATTCTTAAGCGTTGAGAGCAGATTCCCGGCGGCGCCGGTGAGGATGTATGCAGCGAACAAGCCGAACGAGCCCATCAAAGGCTCGGCAAGCAGACCTAGGTTCCACAGGCACCACATGTTTGTTGCCAGGTGGAGAATGCCTACGTGCACGAACATTGCGGTGACGATGCGCCACCACTCCCCGTTGACAAGCACGTTGTTTGGCCTGTCTGCGCCCCAGAACATCAATTGATCGAGAGTCGGCATCCATAGGCTGGCGCCGCGCGCCACCATAGCCACAAACACAGCGCAATTGATCCCCACGAGCAGATGAGTGGCCGGCGCAGCCGCCCACGTCGGACGACGTCGCCGCGGCGGCGGAGCAGAATCGCTGACAGGAGGAAGAACCTCCGGCTGGGGGGGCGAGGGATAACTTCCCATACCACAACTCTAAAGCATTCCCGGCTGCTCCGCGGGCGACGGATTGCGATCGCAGCAACGGGGAATGCAGGAGGTCTTCTCGTTGGCCGAGACCTTCACAGGCGGGCGAGTCTCGCGATGTAGTCTGGAATTTGGCCGGCGCTCTGCGGCAGTTGGGAAAGGCGATGCAGGCCCGTGCTGATTTCCAGACCAGGAGCAGAATCGTGAGTTCGGCAATGGATGCAAATGGAACGGGCGCGAAGACCATTCGCCGCGCGCTTTTGAGTGTGACCGATAAAACCGGGCTCGTTGAATTTGCGCGGGCGCTGAAGGGCTTCGGGGTCGAACTGATTTCGACTGGCGGGACGGCACGGGCGTTGCGCGAGGCCGGTCTGGCGGTGAAGGACATCAGCGAACTCACGGGCTTCCCGGAGATGCTCGATGGCCGCGTGAAAACGCTGCACCCGCGCGTGCATGGTGGCCTGCTCTACATTCGCGGCAATGCTGAACACGAGGCAGCCGTGGCCGCTCATGGTATCCAGCCGATCGACATGGTGGTGGTGAACCTCTACGCATTCGAGAAGACCGCTGCGCAGGCCGGCGTCGCCTTCGGGCATCTGATCGAAAACATCGACATTGGCGGGCCGTCGATGGTGCGTTCCGCGGCGAAGAATTTCGAAGATGTGGCGATCGTGACTCGCGTAGCCGATTATGCGGCTCTGATTGAGGAGTTGAAGGCCAATGGCGGCGCGCTCACTCGCGCAACGCGGTGGCGTTTGGCGAAGCAGGCCTTCGCGATCACGGCCGCATACGATTCGGCCATAGCGAATACTCTTGAGCGGATCGCCGATGCTCCCGCGCCCGCTGCGCCTGCCTCGCCAGATACAACGCAACTGCCGGCCACTCTGCGCATCAATCTTCCGCTGGTTCAGGCGCTACGCTACGGCGAGAATCCGCATCAGTGCGCGGCGCTCTACGCCGACGGATCCGGCCGGGGAATTGCCGGCGCAACGCAGTTGCAGGGCAAGGAGTTGAGCTTCAACAACCTCGTCGATCTGGACGCCTGCTGGGAACTGGCGCAGGAGCTTGAGGAACCGGCCGTCATCATCGTCAAGCACACGAACCCTTGCGGAGCTTCCACCGGCGCAACCATCCTCGACGCTTATCAAAAGGCACTGGCCTGCGATCCGGTGTCGGCATTCGGCGGAGTCATCGGCATTAATCGCGAGGTGGATGGAGCCGCAGCCGAGGAGATTGCCAAGCTGTTTGTGGAGGCCATTGCCGCGCCGGCCTTTTCTCCCGAGGCGCGTGAGCGCTTTGCGGCGAAGAAGAACCTGCGCCTCGTGGAGGTTCGTGCCGCCGAGCCGCGCCCGGTGGTCAAGCACGTCTCGGGCGGGCTGCTGCTGCAAGACGCCGATTCCGGCCGCGTAACGGAGTCGGAGCTCAAAGTGGTCACGTGGCGTCCGCCCTCGGCCGAAGAGCTGCGCAGCCTGCTGTTTGCCTGGCGCGTGTGCAAGCACGTGAAATCGAACGCCATCGTCTACGCGCGCGACGGCCAGACACTAGGTGTGGGGGCGGGGCAGATGAGCCGCGTGGACGCCGCAAAATTCGGCGCCATGAAAGCCGTGCTGCCGCTCACGGGCTGCGTCGCTGCTTCCGACGCGTTTTTCCCCTTCCCCGACGGCCTTGAAGCCGTTGCCCAGGCCGGCGCGACAGCGGTCATTCAGCCCGGCGGCTCGGTGAACGACGGCAAAGTGATTGCCGCCGCCGATAAGCTGGGCCTTGCCATGGTCTTTACCGGGATCCGGCACTTCCGGCATTGAGCAACCGTGGAAACGCCCACACAGTTTCGGCCAGCCGAAATCTGTACCTCGGATCCCACTTTAGTTTCGCTAAAATCCCGCAATCTGCCGCGCATGAGCGACTAATGACGGGTAGAATCGTCTGTAACAATAGGCAGGTTCGCTCAGCTCTGCTGCCTGAGCCGTTTTTCCTCTTTTGTGCGCTTTGCGGCTGAGAACTTAGGAAATTCCCTGCATGATGACAAGAGACCTCAAAATGTCGACCGTAGCACCCAGGTTTGCAGCCGCCATACTCTTCTTGCTGCCCCTCGCTCCTGTATGGGCCCAGAACTCGCCTGCCAGTAACCCATCAGCCAGCCCGGCAAAGGGCCAACAAACTCAGCCAAGCGTCACACCTGCCCAGGTGGCACCGGTGGAGACTGCGAAGGCCGATGCAGGGTCGAAACCGGCAATACCGGCGCCTGACTCCGCAACCGTTGCAGAGCCGAACCGCGCTCAGGCGTACTATCACCTGGCCCTTGCCAGTGTGTACGAGGATGATGCGGTTTCCGAGGGACGCTCGGATGAACTGAATCAGGCTATCGAGCAGTACAAGCTCGCGTTGAATGCCGATCCCGACTCTGCCGAACTGAGCGACGATCTGGCGGATCTCTATTTCCGCGCGGACCGCGTGCACGACGCAGAAACCACCGCGCACGCAGTGCTGAAAACTCATCCCGACGACATCGACGCACACCGGCTGCTGGGGCGGATCTACCTACGCCAACTGGGCGAGGGTCAAAACGGCGGTGCTTCAACTGCGAACTCCGCCAACGTGCTTGATCAGGCGATCGGGGAATTCGAAAAGATTGTCGCCCTGCAACCCAAGAGCGTGGAAGATCACATGGTGTTGGGCCAGCTCTACACCGTCAAGCACCAGCCGGACAAGGCGGAGGCTGAATTCAAGACTGCCCAGGCCATCGAACCCGAGTCGGAAGAAGTCGTGTTGAACCTGGCGCGGTTATACGCCGAGAGCGGGGATGTGCAGCACGCCGTGAAAGCGATCGAGGCTGTTCCCGTGGACGGGCGGTCGCCCAAAATGGAATTTACGCTGGGCGCGCTTTACGACCAGTTGAAGCAGCCCAAGGACGCCATCGCCGCTTATAAGCGCGCTGACGATCTGGAGCCCGGTGACCTACAGACCATGGATGCGCTTGCCGCTGCCATGCTCAGCGACGACCAGCTCGACGAGGCGCTCAAACAGTATCAGGCGCTCGCTGAGGCCGACCCAGAAAACACCGAGGCGCTGGTCCACATTGGCGAAATTCAGCGCCGCCAAGGCAAATACGAAGATGCCCTGGCCACGATTCGCAAGGCGCGCAAAATCGACCCGACCTCGTTGGAAGCAGGCTTCAATGAAGGGCTGCTCCTCGACATATTGGGCCGCTTCGACGACGCCGTTCAGACCTACCAGGAAATGGTCGATGCCACCTCACACGCCAACGGCGCCTATACCGACCAGGAGAAGAACAACCGTGCTATCTTCCTGGAGCATCTGGGAGCAGTCTCCCTTGAAGAGAACAAGATCGATCCGGCGATCGCTGCTTACCAGAAGTTGATCGATATGGGCGGAACCTTCGCCGCGCGCGGCTACCAGGGGCAAGTGGACGCGTACCGCGATGCCCAC
>JBEKAJ010000124.1:0-9447 GCA_050018295.1 Occallatibacter sp.
CGGGCCCGGTGCGGGACGGGCGGCTGCGGCTGACCAACCTGCCGTGGACGCTGGACAGCCGCGAGCTGGCGCGCAATTTGAAGATTGATTACGTTTTTCTTATCAATGATTTGCAGGCGAACGGGTACGGGATTGCGGAGCTGGCGGCTGACCAGATTTATACGCTGAGCGAAGGCGATTCCCGGCAGGTGGGCAATCGGACGCTGCTCGCGGCGGGAACGGGGCTCGGCGAGGCGTATCTGGTGTGGGATGGGCGCAACTATGTTCCATACCCATCGGAGGGCGGCCACTCGGACTATGCGCCGCGCAATGACGACGAGATTGACCTGCTGCGTTTCCTCAAGCAGAAGTACAACGGGCGCATCAGCACTGAGCGCGTCGTGAGCGGGCAGGGGATCACCAACTGTTACGAGTTTCTGCGCGAGGTGCGCGGGCTGGAAGAGCCGGCGTGGCTGGCCGAACAGATGGCCCAGGAGGATCCGAACGCGACGATTACGGAGGCGGCGCTGAACGCCAAGAGCGAGATCTGCGAGAAGGCGCTGGACATGTTTGTTTCGGCATACGGGGCCGAAGCGGGCAACCTGGCGCTGAAGGTTCTGTCGGTAGGCGGGCTATACGTGGGCGGCGGAATCGCGCCGCGGATTCTGGAAAAGCTGAAGGACGGAACGTTCATGAAGGCGTTCACCGACAAGGGGCGGCTGAGCCAGTTGCTGGTGAATATGCCGGTGCGAGTGATTCTTGAGAGCCGCACGGCGCTGATGGGCGCGGCGGCGTATGCGGAGGCACGCGCGGCAGAGCTGAGCGGGATTTCGCCGCGAGCGGCGAGCGTGAAGTTCTAACGGAAGATGGAGTAATGCGGGCCGGGGATTCCCATGCGGAATCTCCGGCCCACGTGTTTGTGGGGCAGCAAGAACGGGGGCCGAGTGACGTAATGGTCCCGGCTACTGCAAATGCTTCGTGCGCTCGGCAAGGATCTCGCGGTAGAGATTACATTGCGGGGCGCGGAGGGGAGCGGTGCTGGCGACGCCCTGGCCATCCTGGGTGAAGATCAGATAGAGCTGCGTGGCATCGAACTCCGGCCAGTGTGGCAGGCCGGCGCCATTCGGGTCGCCAGTCTTCGCGAAGTTGGTCCAGTAGCTCTCGACTAATTCGGCGAGGTGCTTATCGATGTCGCCGAAGTTGCCGGCGATGTTCCCGGAGGTGGGGAAGGAGCCGAAGACGTAAGGTAGGTCAGCGGAGTGGAGCGCGCCCTGCGCCTCCTGGCCGGGGATGGCGTGATCGAGCTCGTACTCGAAAGTGGGATGATGCGCGGCGGAGTGCCAGAGAGCTTCGGTCGAGATTGGACAATGGAATTTGACGTCGGCGTTCCACTGGACGCCTGCCGAGCCGTAGAGCGGATCGGCTGTGCCCTGGCCGGCGTCCGCAAGGCCGTAAAGCGCGAGGGCCTGCGGCGCGAATTTTCCAGCGTAATCGTCGATGGATTCGCGCAACGCGTCAGGAGATTCGGAGGCGCCAAACTCGCGCGTGGTGGTTCCGAGGAGCAAGGGGATCGGAGCCTCTTTGCCGGACTTGAAGGTTTCTTCCGGCGAACGCGGAATCACCCAGCCGTCGACGATCGGACCAACGGGCGGATTACCCCACACGGCCTTTGACGCTGTCGCGATCAGATCCTGCGGCGAAACCTGGCGGAGGAATTCGATGGGATCTTGTCCGCCTGGAATGGCAAAGGATGCGGCGAATTGCCGGCCGACTTGCTCGGCCTGATCCAGCGGCACGAGAACGGGATAAAACGGCGCGCCGCTTTCGGCGATGGCCTTCTGAAAGAGGCCGCGGGCGAGAGGCGAAGTCATCAACATGCCGGTGTCCATGGAGCCGGCGGACTGGCCGAAGACGGTGACGTTGTTCGGGTCGCCGCCGAAGCGGGCGATGTTGTCGTGGACCCAGCGGAGGGCGACGATCTGATCCATCAGGCCGTAGTTGCCCGATGCGTGATGCGGGGACTCGCGCGTGAGCTCGGGATGAGCGAAGAAGCCGAAGATGTCGAGGCGGTAATTGATGGTGACGATGAGCACGCCGTGATTGAGCAACGTGCCGTCGTTATAGAGCGAGCCGGAACCGGAGCCGCCTTGGTTGGCGCCGCCGTGCATCCAGAACATGACGGGCAGAGGCTTCGACGCGGGCCAGGTGGGCGTGGTGACGTTGAGATAGAGGCAGTCTTCGCGGCTATTTTCGGCGTCGTGACGGTTCCATGCGCCCCCGAGGAGAGGCTGCGCGCAGGAGGAGCCGTAGGCGTTGGCGTCGCGGACACCGGTCCATGGCTTTTTGGGCACGGGCGCGCGCCAGCGCAAGGGGCCAACGGGCGGCTCGGCGTAGGGAATGCCGAGGAACTGAGCCCCGCCGTTGAAGCGGGCGATGCCGCGAACGAGGCCGGCGGTAGTTCGGACGACGAGGGGATCGTTTTGCTCGAGGGCCGCGGCGCTTTGCGCGGCGTTGTTTTGCGCGGGGACTGGGAGCGCGACTGCGAAGAGGCCGAGCGCCGCGAAGGCCAGAACGAAATGTGCAGCGGAAGTGCGATGCGAATGGAAGAAAGAAGCCGGACGAGTCACGTACCCCTCCTGCGGGCGAAACAACGACAGAGAATTCTATCAATCGGGCGGCCGGGGCGGATTGACGGAGAGTGTGAATGCACTTCGAATATCCGGCCTAGGGATTGAGCTACCTGCGGGCCGCCGCTGAGCTGGCGTATATTTCGAACGAGGCGCGGAGGTTAAGACTGACCGGCGTTGCCCGCAAACGAGACCAACCCCGGCTGGAGGAAGTGGAAAGATGATGCGTTGGCTGGGACATTGGGTTCTGCGGGTGCTGGTGGCGATTGCGGTACTCTCGCTCGTGGCTTTTGCAGTCGATTGGACGGTGTACAAGCTGCGCGGCTCGCCCCAGTCGACGGTGGCTGTGAGCCAGTTCATGTCGGTTCCGCTAAAGGGGCAGACGACAGAATACGACTACCTGGGGACGGTGAACGTACCTTGCGCCGTTGCGTTGTTTCCGCACGGAGGGAGAGATCCCTGCTGGAATCTCAAGCGGAATCCGAACCAGTGGGTGAATGCGGGGACGTACACGCTGTGAATGGAACGATGAGCAGGGCGCTGGCGGGCTCAACTCGCATAAACATGGGTAGGTGATGCGAGTCACGACCTGAGAATACGAATCGCGGCTAGGATCGTAGGGTATTTCCTCAGATCGCCATGTACAGCCGCACACAAAACGAAAATGGCAGCTACAACTCACGCTGCCTCGATTGCTTTATGACCATCGCCTCGTGCGTGGAAACGGAAAATGAGCTGGAACAGCGCGAGGCGCACCATCTGTGCCCGGAAAAGGTGCTGGCGCAACTGCTGGCCGAGGGAAGGGCTGCCGCAGCGCACGCGGCGCGGAACTGAAGCGGGCGGATGGACTTCCCTTCCTTGCCTGGCTGAGCCAGCCGCGGGAATCGGGCGCAAGCCAACTTCCCGGGCCGGACTTTGCGAATCTGGAAAACGGGTGCATACTGCCTGCATGATGCTTTTCTGCGTCTAACGAAATGCTCGCGGAGTCTTCCCCTGTTTCGCGCTGATCCCGAGCAGCGTTCGTTCACAGGTTTCCCCACGAGAGCCGGCCAATCGAGCGGCAAGGCCTTGCAGTCAACACATTGGATGCCTGCCGGGCAGCGCCGTTTCCCCGCATCGAACGTCCTATTCAATACAGCCGGTGATTCCCCGACAGAACCGGACAGGAGGCCACGAATGCCTGCATCTACCCTTCCCAAAACGCTGGGCGAATTGCGCGCCAGCAAACATTTCTCAGAAGCGCAACTGAAGACGCGCAGCGTGAAGGACGAGATGCGCGGGAACCTGATGGCGCGGCTGAAGGCGCGTGAGACGGTGTTTCCCGGCATTGTGGGCTACGAGGACACGGTGATTCCGCAGATCGTGAACGCGGTGCTGTCGAAGCAGAACTTTATTCTGCTGGGGCTGCGCGGGCAGGCAAAGAGCCGGATTCTGCGTGCGCTGACGGCGCTGCTGGATGAGCGCATGGCGTACGTGGCGGGGTGCGAGATTCGCGACAATCCCTACCGGCCGCTGTGCCGGCGATGCCGCGACCTGATTGCGGAGCGCGGCAACGCGACGCCAGTTGCGTGGCTCGATCGCGAGGACCGCTACGTGGAAAAGCTGGCGACGCCGGACGTGACTGTGGCGGATTTGATTGGCGATCTGGACCCCATCAAGGCGGCGCGCGGAGGCGAGGACCTTTCGAGCGAACTGACAATGCACTACGGGTTGCTACCCCGGGCGAATCGCGGGCTGTTCGCGATCAACGAACTGCCCGATCTGGCGGGGAAGATTCAGGTGGCGCTGTTCAACATCATGCAGGAAGGCGACGTCCAGATTAAGGGCTATCCGGTGCGCCTGGCGCTGGACGTGGCGCTGGTGTTCAGCGCGAATCCTGAGGACTATACGGCTCGAGGCAAAATCATCACGCCACTGAAGGACAGGATTGGATCGGAGATCCGGACGCACTATCCGGAGACGCTGGAAGAAGGCGTGGCGATTACAGCGCAGGAGGCGTGGGTGGCGCGCGGTGATGGAGAGATCGAGATTCCGCAGTACTTGCGCGAGGTGGTGGAGCAGGTGGCGTTCAGCGCGCGCGAGGACAAAAAGGTGGACAAGCGCAGCGGCGTGAGCCAGCGGCTGCCGATTTCGACACTGGAGCTAGTGGTGTCGAACGCGGAGCGGCGGGCGCTCGCGACCGGCGACGCGCAAGTGCTGCCGCGGGTGAGCGACATTTACGCCGCGATGCCGGGAATCACGGGCAAGCTGGAGCTGGAGTACGAAGGCGAGATGAAGGGCGCCGACACCGTGGTGCGAGATCTGATCCGGGCCGCAGTGGGCAAGGTCTACGACCGCCACTTTGGGGGCGCGGACATGCAGCAGATCGAGCAGTGGTTCAACTTGGGCGGCACGGTGAAGCTGGACGAGGATCAGCCGGCGGCCGCGGCGCTGAAGGAGCTGAAGGGAATTCAGGGTCTCCTGGAAAGGTTGCCGCAGCTGGGCATGAAAAACGGAGATGCTGCGCCGAAGGTCGTAGCCGCAGCGGAGTTCCTGCTGGAGGGCCTGGTGGCGCATCGCAAGCTGAGCCGGAACGAGCAGCACGGATTTGCCGCGGAGAAAAGCTTGCGGATGCGCGAACGCGAGGAGGCAACCCCTAAACGCGAAGATCTGGAAATGGAGTACGAAGACTGGCAGCGCGCGCGGCGCTCACGCAAAGGCGGGGGATTGAACTAAGACAGGGAGCGAGTGAGCAAGAGAGCAAGTGAACCGGGGAGCAGGATGAAGCGCATTCGATACACGAAATACACCGGCGATCTGGCCTCGGAGATCGATCTCGAGAGCCTGCTCGACGCGCTGTCTGACTATCTGCTCGACTCCGGCTACTACGATCCGCTCACGGGGTTTCAGGATCTTGACCACACGATGGACGATCTGCGCGAGGCGCTGCGGCGCGTGCTCGAGTCGGGCGATTTTTTCGACGGCGAGACGCGCGAACTGCTCGACCGGATGATGGCCGAGGGCACGCTGGATGAGTTGATCGACAAGCTGATAGAGAGAATGGAGCGGGAGAACTACATCTCCGCGATGCCGCAGAATGGACCGAAGCGGATTGATGAAGCCAACGGGCAGGTTGGCAACGCGGAGGGGCGCGATCGCGACAACGTCCGCTTCGAGGTGACCGACAAGAGCCTAGACTTTCTGGGCTTTAAAACGCTGCGCGATCTGATGGGATCGCTGGGCAAGTCGAGCTTTGGACGGCACGACACGCGGGACTGGGCGACGGGGATCGAAACGAGCGGCGGATCGCGGCGATACGAGTTCGGCGACACTCTGAATCTGGACACGACGGCGACGCTGAGCTCGGCGATTGCGCGCGAGGGGCTGGAGCTGCCGCTGAATCTGGAGTACGAAGACTTGCAGGTGCACCAGTGCGACTACCAGAGCTCTTGCGCGACGGTGGTGATGCTGGACTGCTCGCACTCGATGATCTTGTACGGCGAAGACCGGTTTACGCCAGCCAAGCGCGTGGCCATGGCGCTGTCGCATTTGATCCGGACGCAATACCCCGGCGATTCGCTGTCGCTGGTGCTGTTTCACGATTCGGCCGAGGAGATGCCGGTTTCGCATCTGGCGCGGGTGAAGGTGGGTCCGTGGCACACCAACACACGCGAGGGCTTGCGCGTGGCGCAGCGCGTGCTGGCTCGACAGTGCAAAGACATGAAGCAGATTGTGATGATCACGGACGGGAAGCCCTCGGCGCTCACGCTTCCCGACGGACGGATCTACAAGAATGCATATGGGCTCGATCCTCTTGTGGTGAGCGAGACGCTGGAAGAAGTGGCGCGCTGCAAGCGGTCAAACGTGATGATCAATACGTTCATGCTGGCGCAGGATTACGGGATGGTGCAGTTCGTGCACAAAGTGTCGGAGATGTGCCGCGGCAAGGCGTACTTCACTACGCCCGCGACGCTGGGGCAGTACGTGATGATGGATTACATGCAACGGAAGTCGAAGACCATCCACTGAGCGTGGGGCGAATTGCTGTTGGCTCTTGTACTTCCAGGAAAGAATGCTCTCCTTCTGCTGGTCAACGACCGGTTGCGAGAAAGATGAAGAGATTGCCGTCGGGATCGCGGACGAAGACCAGGCCGCCGTTGCGTTGCGCGTTGACACCTGCGTATTCCAGGGCTTCGTAGGCTTTCTTGGCGTCCGGAACGAGAAAGAGAAACTCCGGTTGAGAGCCGGGGCCGGCCGCGCGCAGCTCCAGGTGCAGGTCGGGCGCGCCGGGGGTGGTGAGGCGCACGTTTCCGTTCGTGTCTTCGGCTTCGAAGCCGAGGTCGGTATAAAACTCCTTCATCGCGGCGCCTTCCCTTACCGGCAGATCGATTCCCATCAACTCACTGGAGACGCGGCCCGGCCCGAGGTGCTGGCCTATGTCGAGAGTGTGGCGCGAACCGGGCATGTACTGGGTGAACTCGGTGACGCGACCCTCGGGATCGTTGAAGGAGACGATGAGATTGCCGGCCGCGCCCTTGCGGACGGGCGAGGGGTTGAGGCCCTCGGTGGCGTAGTAGTGCTGCAGCACGTTCAGATCGCCGGCCTCGAAGCAAACATGCATCCAGCCGATGGGCTGCGAGGGATCGGTCTGGGGGTATAGCTCGATGAACTCACGATCGTTGACCTTGATGAAGGCCTCCGTGGTTTTGCCGGCGTTGGTCATGGCGAAGGACACCTGATAGCCGAGCTTGCCCAAGAAGGCGATTTCTCGATCGAGGTCGCTGACGCGGAAGGCGATGTGCGCAATACCGGTGATCCCGGAAGCGGGCGGCGGCGGCTGGGCGATCAAAGTTGCCGAGCAGGCGCAGGCGAGCGCCAGGTATGAGAGCCATCGAAGTTTCGTCATCATTCTGAAAAGACCTCCAAAGCCCGAGGGGGCGGGACCAGGCAATCAAGCGAAGCAGTGTCAAAGGATAGGATCACCGGTTGAGCCAGCCGCCGTCCACTACCAGAATGTGGCCATGGACGTAGTTGCTGGCTGCGGAGGCAAGAAAGACGGCAGCGCCGGCCAGGTCTCCAGGCTTGCCCCAACGGCCGGCGGGAATGCGCTCCAGGATTTGCCGGGCGCGCTCGGGATTATTGCGCAGCGCCGCGGTATTGTCGGTGTCCATGTAGCCGGGGGCGATGGCGTTTACGTTGACGCCTTTCGAGGCCCACTCATTGGCGAAGGCCTTGGTGAGCTGGCCGACGCCGCCTTTGGCTGCGGCGTAGGAGGGCACCAGAATTCCTCCCTGAAAGGTGAGCAGCGAGGCGATGTTAATGATTTTGCCCGAGCCACGGGCGAGCATGTGGCGGCCGGCTTGCTGGGTGAGGCGAAAGACGCTGGTGAGATCGACGTCAATGACCGCCTTCCAGTCTTCTTCGGAGTGATCGGCCGCGGGCGAGCGGCGGATGATGCCGGCGTTGTTGACCAAAATGTCGATAACCCCGAAGTGCTGAACAGTTTCTTCGACAAGGCGAGCGCAAACGGCACCGTCGCCGACGTCACCGGTAAGCGCGATAGCCGGCGCCCCGAGAGAGAGGAGCTTGAACTGCGTATCTTTGGGAGGCGCGCTTGAGCCGTGCACGGCGACGCTCGCGCCTGCCTCGGCGAAGGCGACTGCAATGGTTGCGCCCAATCCGCGGGATGAGCCCGTGACGAGGGCGGTTTTCCCTCTCAGGCTGAATTGATCGAGGATCGTTTCCTGGGAGGTCAGAGGTTTGAATCCTTTCCGGCTTGCGCCCCGCCGCAACTCTTGCTGCTTTTATTATGTGCGAGCGGAGCGGGGGAGAGCGCAAAAGGTTCTGCACTCAATCCTGATCGGATTTCAAGAGGGCATCAGCTCCGGAGCCATTGGAAGGACGATTCAATGGTAGCAACCGTTAGGCGGTCACTCGCCGGCAACTCGAAACTTGCAGGTCGCGCGTGTCAGTGCCACTCGTTGAAGATGCCCGTCATGCAGGCTTAATTGGCGCCTGCAGCCTCCTTCCCAGGTCTCCAGCGTGGTCCAGGAACCAAATCCTTTCTCCACGGTTCGATTCATTGATAAATGCTTGCAGGGCGGGGCTTTCAAGAGCCACTGGGGAGATGGCGCCAATGATTGCAAGCCTCATCCCGTATGTCACAAACTTTTGAGCAATCGCGCCCGCGAGTCCAGTTCGCAGCTCGAAAAAGGACGGAGAGAGCCTGTCGACTGGAAGCATGACCATTTCAGCCTGCTGTGCCATGGCTTCTCCCAGAATTCCGAGGGCATCTTGTTCGGACTGAACGGCTGGTCCGTTCGATGGACATTCGAAGATTCGTACGCCATGCAAGTCATATGAGTTTGCAGCCATATCTGATCCTATGTTTGTTTTCTCATTATGAGTTGATCAAGCTGCGCTCTTCAAATCCGCAGAGGAAGAAGCCCGCTCCAATGACATGGATGTGGCATCCCAAGGGCTGGTGCCTCGCGTACAATTGCCACTCCGGGCGTCCGAGGCGGAGGCTGTGAAAGAGAGTGCGTACGATACTGACCAGACAGGCAAGATCCACGAGTACGATCCGTCGGCTACGGGAATAGGGGACCTTCGTCGCACTAGCTTGTGGCTCGCCGTCCAACATCAATCAACCGAGGAGATTGCTCGATGGGCACACCAGGGTATCCGGTTTCAGGGCCGGGTGCAGGCATCACTTCCCAGATCGAAAACAATCGCGCCATTCCGATGGTGTTGCACAATAGCCGTTTCCTTATTGGAGTGACTCTGATCTGCAGCATCATCGCCGCTTTCTTTGCGGTCTGCATGGCGCTGATGGTGTTTTCCGTTCTTTCTTCGGGCGGCG
>JBEKAJ010000125.1:0-13005 GCA_050018295.1 Occallatibacter sp.
AGCCAGACTGCAGAGGAAGGTGGGCGTGGCGAGCGAGACGACCACCCCATCGGCAAGGGCCCGCCGATGGGGACCCCGCTTGGTGCTGGCCTCCGAATTCGCGCAGGAGCCCGATCAACTCGTCGTCCCAATCCATGGGCTCGATGGAGCTGAGGCGCAGGCGGGGCAGAGCGGTTCGCGTGAGGATGGCGCGGATCAAGTCTGACAGCGACTCTCGTCTGGGGCCTGCAAGCGACTCTCGTCCGAGGCCAGAACAAAGATCGCGACCCCAGCGGCCGAGGTTGATTCCCGAAAGCACTAGTTCGTTGCCGCCAGAAGCGACGAAGTCATCAACCCGGCGAAGGACCACTGCGTGGGGCAGACTTTTGGACGGGCCACGCGTCTGCGGGATCACGCAAAAAGTGCAGCGATTCCCGCACCCTTCCTGAATTTTCAGATTGGGACGAGTCTGCACGCCCGGCGCGAGCTGTGCCTCCTCAAGAAACGAGTGGGCGAAGCGGTCGTCAGCCCAGATGGGAGTAGCTTGCGGCGCGCTCGCAGAGAGAAGCGAGGCAACGGGGACAAGGGACGGCGGGAGGGTTGCGGGTTGGTTTGCACCTTGCGCCAAATGGAAGGCAATCTCAGGAGCAAAGGCCTTGTGGCTGTTGCCGACGACGGCGGCGACCCCGGACATGGCCGCGAGTTCCTGCGGCGCGCGCTGCGCGTAGCAGCCGGTGACGACGATTCTGGCCGCGGGATTCCTGCGATGCGTGCGGCGGATGAAGGCGCGAGCCGCGCGATCGGCTTCGGCCGTCACACTGCACGTATTCACCACCACAACGTCGGCGGCGAAGGGCTGGCGTTCGGCAAATGCACGCAGGTGGCCGGCAATGGCCTCGCCGTCGGCGCGCGCCGCCCTGCAGCCGAAGTGCTCGATGAAAAACCCCGCCATAATCTCAGTCTATTGAATTTCTGGTCGAGGAGCGACTCGCCCAGAGCAAGGCTGACGATTTAGGCTTGGAACGGATTTTTCTGAGGAGAACGAATGCGCCTCTCTCTCCAATTCTCGCGAATCGCCGGTCTCGTTGTCTGCCTCTCCGGGGCATCGTGCCTGCTCTCGTCCCTCGCGGCGCAGACCGCGCCCCAGCTCCGCATTCTGGTGTATACGCGCAATTACACGCCAGACGGCAAAGGCTATGTACACGACAATATCGCCGCCAGCGTGGCCGCGATCCGCAAGATGGGCGAAGAGGCCGGATTCATCGTTGACGCCTCAGACAACCCAGACGTCTTCACGGACGGCAACCTGCGCCAGTACGCCGCGCTGGTGTTTGCGAACAGTAACAATCAGGCCTTCAGCGACGATGCGCAGCGCGACGCCTTCAAGCACTACATCGAAGCCGGCGGCGGATTCGTCGGCATCCACTCGGCCTCGGGCTCCGAGCGGGATTGGCCTTATTTCTGGTCGGTACTGGGCGGCAAATTCGCGGCCCATCCGCACCAGCAGCCGTTCACAGTTCGGGTTACCGATCCAGACTTCGCCGCCGTCAAAGGAGTGCCCGCGCAGTTTACATGGACCGACGAGTGCTACTTCCTCGACCACCTGAACCCGGATATCCATCCAATTCTGGTGACAGACCGGACAAAGCTTGCCACTCTTGAACCAATGACGATCGATCCAACCAAGTTCCCCGTCGACTTGCCGCTGGCCTGGTACCAGCACTTCGACGGTGGCCGCGAGTTCTACTTGGCGCTTGGCCACAACAAGGAAGACTACGAAAATCCCCTTCTCTACGGGATCATCAAGAACGGAATTCTGTGGGCGATGAAGCCCGGCCAGTAGGGGTTACGCCGGAGGCGACAACTCAACAGCTCGCCAATGTGGACGGCGGCCTCGCCTCTTACGGGATGCCGTTTGCGTCGTTCGCGAGCGCGGCTTGAGGCGCGGTGAAGTGATTCTCCGGTATACTGGAAAGGAACAATTACTCCGCGCATTCGTTTGACCCTATGTCGTACTCCTCGACTGCCTATGTTCCGGTTTCTGTCCGGTCTGCCGCGCGGAGCCGGACGTGGCATATTGCCGGATACGTTTACTTCACATTCATCTGCTATGTTTCCATAGGCTTGCCGCTGGCTGTTTTGCCGCCGTTCGTGCATCTGCGCATGGGCTACAGCGCGGTGCTTGCCGGGCTGGCCATCAGCATCCAGTACATTGCTACTCTGCTCAGCCGCCCATGGGCGGGGCGCATCTCCGATCACATGGGAGCCAAGGTCTCGGTGCTGTGGGGCATGGCTGGCTGCACCGCGAGCGGCGCGTTGCTGGTGGGCGCGGCGGCATTGCACGAGGTGCACTGGCTCAGCTTTACGGTTCTGATCCTGAGCCGCTTGGCGCTGGGAGTGGGCGAGAGCCTGGGCTCGACTGGAGCAACGCTGTGGGGGATTACCAGCGCGGGCCAGGAGCACACGGCGAAGGTGATCGGGCTGAACGGGATCAGCACGTATGGCGGCATGGCGCTGGCCGCGCCGCTGGGGGTGATCCTGGATCAGCAGTGGGGCCTCAAGTCGATCGGGTTATTGACGATTCTGATTGGCGCCGTGAGCTTTGTCATCGCCTGGCGCAAGGAGCCGGTGATGGTGGCGCCGGGCGAGCACATGCCGTTCACGCACGTGCTCGGCCGCGTGGCCCCGCACGGCATGGGACTGGCGCTGGGCGGCGTGAGCTATAGCGTGCTTGCCACGTTCGTCACGCTGTTTTATGTTAGCCGTCACTGGAGCGGAGCGGCTCTCTGCCTCACCGCCTTCGGCGTCGGCTTCATCGCTGTGCGCGTTCTGTTCATCAGAACCATCAGCCATTTCGGCGGCTTCCCGGTGGCGATTGCCTCGCTTGTGACCGAAGCAGTTGGCATGATTTTGCTTTGGCAGGCCGTGGCGCCATGGATGGCAATGGCGGGCGCGGCAGTGGGCGGATTAGGCCTTTCGCTCATCTTCCCGGCCATCGGCGTCGAGGCGGTGAAACGTGTTCCCGAGTTCAGCCGCGGGACCGCTCTGGGCGTTTACACCGCGTTCTCCGATGTGTCGTTCTTCCTCGTGGGCCCGATCGCCGGCGCCATTATCGGATTATTCGGCTACGCGAGCGTGTTCCTGTTTGCGCTCATCAGCGTGCTGATGGCGCTGGGGATCGTGATTGTGCTGAAAGAGATGCAGAGCCAGAGAACAGAGATCAGAGATCAGAGATCATAAAACCGGCTTTCAGCCTTCAGCTCTCAGCGAGCCGTTTTCAACGATTTTCAGCGATCGGTTTTTTGGCGATCGGTTTAGCGCTATCCATCTTATTTTGAGCGATTTGGGCTTCAATTCACGGTCTTTTCTTCTTTGCTCCACAGTTTCACAGTTTCTGTGAAACTGTGGAGTTGGTGTTTGTAAGGCATTGATTCCAAAGGCTTCACAGTTTCACAGTTTCACAGTTTCACAAAACGGCATGGGGGGGTGGGGCTGTGCCAGTCGTCAGTGATCAGTGATCAGTGGTCAGAAAAGCAGGGACCAAGGGACCAAGCGAACGAGGGCCCGAGGGAGAGACTCTGGTTTGATCAGTTTTTGAGTAGAAGCGGATCATGGACCGATTATGCGCCAAACGGGGTTAATTATCGGCAAATGGAAGCTCCGGAGAATCAGGCACTTAGAGATTTTCTGGCTTGACACGGGACAGGCTCCGGGACCGGGTGCGCTCCCGGCGATGTTTTCGGATGAGGATGGGGTTGATGGCCGGAGGGGCGTTTGCGGGGACTGATCTGACGAATGGACGGATAAGTTCCGGCTTGCGCGTGACTCGCCAAGAGCCACACCACATTTGCTCGATTGGGCTTTGGGTGTTCGCCCGCATGTTAAAACAGGTCGGACAGGGTTCCTCAAGGGCTCGGTCCGCTGCCGGATGTGCAATTGGGCCGACTCTGGTGACAGCAACGCCTCAGCCGAGGTGGTAGCGGGGAGGAGCATCATAGCGCGTGAATTTGCACAACCGTAGTGACAGACAGCGGCATAGAGCGAGGTTTGTGAACATTCCTTTGGCAAAGGGCCTCGCAGCCAGTGCGCAGATCGCATTCCGGTGAGATGTGATGTGTATCACTGATGGCAGCCGTCGCCGGTTCGATACTTGGAGACCGTACTCAGGAGATCTGCCCGTGAATCGTTTCTGTGCGCGCATGTTCGGTCTCACCCTATTCGTTTTTCTCGTTGTGGCGATTGCCGTCCAACCTGCCATTGCTCAGCAGGATCAAGCCAAGCATGTGATGCATCGGCTGATTCCAGCCGGGGATACCTGTGCCACCTGCCACAAGGTGATTTATGACCAATGGAAAGCCAGCCCGCATGGCGCCAACGGTGTGGAATGCACCATATGCCATGGCGAGACAACAGCAAAGGACTTCGCGGGCACGCCGGCGTTAAGCACATGTGACACCTGTCACACCGATCAGGTGGCACAACTGAAGTCTGATCCATTCATGAACGGCAAGACGTGTGTGAGCTGTCATCAAGCACACACCTTCGTGGAGCACAAGAAGGCGGCCCCGACAGGCCAGTGATAACAATTTCCAGGCGTGGGATTCTCGAACTGCTGGCCGGTGCATCCGCGCTCACCGCCCTCTAAAACGTGTCATCGCATGCCAAGGGAATGTACGACCGGTTGCCCTGAAAACTAGCAGATCGTGCGCCTGGAAAACTCCGGCAAACACGCGGATGTTCCGCAAACGCGTTAGCAGCTACTGCGAATCGGAAGCTGCCGTGGCTCCTCTTCCATTTGTCTGTTCTCTTTGGACAAACGCGGAACGATGAAGTCGCGCAGTTCGCTAATTGGTGTGAATACCACCAGTAATCCCAATTTGCGCGATAGCTGCTGGACGTCGACAATCACGAAGCACCCCCGATTCCACGCTGCTCCTCAGATAGGTCCTCATAAGTCGGCAAGGGTCCCGCGATCTCGTGAGCAGGTCGGGGCGGGCCTTGGTCTCCGTTCGGCGCGCTAGGGCAAGGTAAGCGCGCCGGCGGGGGCAGAAGCCTACTCACTTTTTGGGGCGTCTGGCTGCGCCATCGGTCTACGTCGATGGCGAGGCGCGCCGGGGCAGCGCCTGAAGCGGGTTTCGATCTGCGATTTCTCCGGCAAGCAAATGACACTCGACTCGCCGGATAAAGACGTTGCCCGGATCGTCTTTATTGAGAATCTGGAAATGGGTATAGAAGCTGTGACCATCCATTTCCACATTGAGGCCGGGTCTTCGGCACTTCGGGCAAACCTTCACCTCTCCGCCCTCGACTTTTGTTCCCATTGGAAGAACCGTGTAATCAGAGATCAAAGTTTATCCCTTCCTAATCTATGAATGCTCATTGCGTTCAGGGGCTGGGGAATGCACGTTCACCTTCCGCTTTCACTCTCAGGCACGCAGTATTCGGACTATAGGCGGCACGGACGGGACTGGGAAGACCCCTACTGTGAATGCGTCATTACGTGGGTACCCGCGCGCGGAAACTTAGGTGTGAGGGGTGTTGGGGGCTTCAGTAAGTTGCCGTGCGCACGGGGATTTCGCATCCTGGCGGCGGGCGAGCAGCTATTTCGGATGAGAAGCATGCCGGTCAAGCGCGCTCAGGACGACAGTTCGGTGAGGCGCCCGGGCCGCGTGCGCCTCCGAGCCTGAAGGCCGGAGGATTTTTGCGCGGGGATTCAGGAGCCTGAAGGCTCCTGCTCCCTCCGATCAAGGCAAGAGCAAGTGGGCGCGATCCCGCCCTAGCCAGAATTCCAAGAAGCAGGTCCTTCGGCTCTGCTCGTCCCATGATCGCGCTGCGATCACGGGGCCCCGAACGCGCTTCGCTCAGGATGACACGGCGGGAGATTGTTCCTGCGGACCGACCAGCAGGGCCGGACGACATATGCGCCGGGTGCGGTGGACGGCGATTGCGACGACGGCGAGCGCGAGGACCAGAAAGAGCACGTGGCTGGCGAGGGCGATCGACTTGGGGCAGGGAACGACCGGAGGCTGCATGAAGGCGTGCACGCCGTACAGGAGTGCTCCGCCAGCTCCGACGCTGAGGGTGTGCAGAGGCGTCCATGCGGTGCGATGAGAGAACAGCCGCAGCCCAACGAGGAAAACCAGATCGATGGCGAGGATGAAGGCGACGGCGCCCCAGTTCCATATCCATAGAATCGGCGAGAGGAAGACGGCTGCGCCGAGAAGGAATGCGGCGACGCCGGTGATGAAAGCTGGGGGCGCGGGCAAGAGATCGCGAGTCGAGTCGGACGCCGCAGGCGTGGCGGACTTGTCTCGCAAAGCGGGCGGGACGAGGAATGCAGCGGCGGCGAAGACGACGACGAGCAGAGCGGACACGATGAACTGCGCGGGCGAGGCGCGGAACGGGTCGTGACGGAGCGAGTAGTGGGTGCTCCAGTAGACGCCGAAAGCGAAGAGGGCGGCGGCGACAGAGAGGCCGACTTTGCCCAGCCAGGGCGTGCGGGCGCGCGAAGGATAGAGGCCTTCTGGCGAAGGGAAGAGGCCTTCGGCTAGCGCGATGGAGACACCGATGCTCCAGAAGGCGTGGACGTTGAGCATGAAGAGGGTCCACCAGGCACCGATGCCGAGAGCGGGAATCCAAGCGTGGGAGAGGAGGTGCGCGTGCAGGCCGAAGATGTCGGGGTTGAAAAGCGATTGCGTGGTGAAGGCCTCCTCGATGATTGCGTAGGCGACGCCGAGGAGAAGGATGGTGGGCCAGCCGCGGCCGGAACGGCGGGTGAGCTCGCGGATGAGGAGCGCGCCGCCGCCGTACATGGGCGCGAGGACGATGTACGGCCAGAAAAACGTAACAGGAAAATCGCCGAGCAGGTACTCGGCGACGAAGGGCGCGAGGAAAAAGAGCGTGACGGCGGGGAGGATGGAACGGTTTGGATGAGACATGGGCGGGTGGGACATACGTGCCTCGGAGGGATGAGAAAAGTGTACGCCGGAGAGGCGCTGACAGCCGCTGCTCATCGCTCTGGAGACCATAGTCGGGTCTGACGCAGGGTCAGGGTCAAGCGGAGATTTGGCACTTAGACTCGGTGAAATGAAGGTTGCGAGCGCCGTCCCTACGGGACTCCGGAGGATTTTTGGGATAGCTTCCCCCGCGCTGAAGCGCGGGGCTAACAACCATTGCACCTACGGCGCGAGAGACAGGAGGCGCTGCCATAATGCAGAACGGCCACCCCGGGGGTGGCCGTTTTTTGAAGCAGGGGCTAAAGCCTCGTTGTTTTTCCTGAGGATCATTGCGGCACGACTGAAGTCATGCCCTGATACAAAACCAACCGGTTTAGCGTTCCCAACCTGTTTAGCGCTCGCCTTTGCGCCAGTTGACCAGATCGCCGAGTGTAGTGGTGGAGCTGGAGACCGGGTGCTTGTGGCTTTCCGGCCTGGAGCTCTCCGTGGCGGGACGAGCGGCTTCGTGACTGCCGGACATGCGCAGGCTGAGGCCGACCTTCTTTTCTTCGACGTTAATTTTGATGATCTTGAAGTCGTGCTCCAGGCCCTGCTCGAGCTTGGAGTGGCCGTCGACAGGATCGCCGGCCTCGGAGATGTGGCAGAGGCCCTCAACGCCCTCGGCAATTTCGACAAAGGCGCCGAACTGAGCGGTGCGCAGAATCTTGCCGTGAACGACGTCGCCAACACGGTGCGTGGCGAAGAAGCTTTCCCAGACGTCGGGCTGCAACTGCTTGATGCCCAGCGAGAGGCGGCGGTTCTGCGGCTCAACGCCAAGAACGACGGCCTTGACCTTTTCGCCCTTCTTGACGATTTCAGAGGGGTGCTTGACGCGCTTGGTCCAGCTCAGGTTGGAGACGTGGACGAGGCCGTCGATGCCATCCTCGATTTCGATGAAAGCGCCGAAGTCAGTGAGGTTGCGGACGCGGCCCTCGACGATGGCGCCGACGGGGTACTTATCGGTCAGGCTTTCCCAGGGATTTTCGAGGAGCTGTTTCATGCCCAGGGAGATGCGGCGGTCGGCGGGATTGACGCTGAGGACGACTGTGTCGACCTCGTCGCCGGGCTTGACGAGCTTGGAGGGATGCTTGAGGCGCTTGGACCAGGTCATCTCAGAGAGGTGAACCAGGCCTTCGATGCCCTGCTCGAGCTCAACGAACGCGCCGTAGTCGGTGACCGAAAGGACGCGGCCGTGCACCTTGGCGCCAACGGGATAACGCTCCGTGGCGTCGAGCCAGGGGTCGGGCGTCAACTGCTTAAAGCCGAGCGAAACGCGCTGCTTCTCTTTGTCGAATTTGAGAACCTTGACCTGAATCTCGTCGGCGACGTTGACCAGGTCGCGGGGATGAGTGAGGCGTCCCCAGCTCATGTCGGTGATGTGAAGAAGGCCGTCAATGCCGCCGAGGTCGACAAACGCGCCGTAGTCGGTGAGGTTCTTGACGGTGCCGGTGAGGACCGCGCCTTCCTCGAGGTGCTCCATGGTGGCCGAGCGCTTGGAGTTCTGCTCTTCTTCCAGGATTTCCTTGCGGCTGACCACGACGTTGCCGCGCTTTTTGTTGAGCTTGATGACGCGGACCTCGATCTGCTGGCCGAGGTAAGTGTCGAGATTGCGCACAGGGCGAATCTCAAGCTGCGAGCCAGGCAAGAAGGCCTTCATACCGATGTCGACAGTGAGCCCGCCCTTGACGCGGCTGACGACTGTTCCGGTGATGGGCGTCTTGTCGTTGGCGGCCTTCTCGATCGTGTCCCACGCGCGGAGGCGCTGGGCGCGCTCGTAGCTGACGAGGTAGCCGCCTTCTGCCTCCTCGCGCTCGATGACGACGTCAATGATGTCGCCGGGCTGGAACTTGACGGCGCCGGCGTGGTCGACGACCTGCTCCAGAGGCACGAGGCCTTCGGACTTGAGGCCGACATCGATGACCAGATACTTTTCAGTCTGCTTTTCGACCTTGCCTGAGACGATCTTGTCTCCATAAGCCTCGACGGCGGCGGCTTCAGCGGCCTGCTCGCGCTCAAAGGCGGCCAGGGCGGACGAGAAATCGTCGGCTGGCTCGGCGGTCGTAGCGGTACGAGCTGCAACGGCAGGGGCCGGCGCGGGCACGGCGGCGGGCGCAGCGGCGTGAGTCGGCGTGGGCTCGGCTGCCGACACTGACTCGGCGGTGGCCGGGGGCGCAACAGCAGGGACGGGCGCAGCGGCGGTAACCGTTTCAGGCTCGGGTGCGGCCGGAGTTTCCGTGGGGGTTGGGAGTTCGAGTGTTGCGGCCTGAGCGACAGGCTCGGTTAGGGCATCGGCGTCCAGCGGGGGTGTATCGACAACAGCTGTGTTCTCAGGGTTGGACGTGGATTCACGCGACGGCTGGTCAATGCTCGGTAGAGGTTCCAGCTCCGTCGCAGGGTCAAGCGTTGGGGTTTCCAATTCGGTGTTCAGGGTTATGCTCTCGGTTTCGGGATTGAGGACGTTTGCCATTACATTGACTTGCCCTCGCGCCACGTGACGCGCCGGTTTCAGTGTTCCGCAGGAAACGCCGTCCCCATCCTGTTGCACTGGGGTAAATCACGGCGGGTTTCCTTGGGAAACGCCGGCAGGCAACGGCTTGCTGGGAGGGCGGCCGCAACTCACTGCTGGAATCCGCGCAGGAAGCTACGCCCTTGAGTGTAGCAATCTCCGCAATCCAGCGTCAATTGAGTTCATCAAAGCAAACGGGTTAGGCGCGGCGCGATGCGCTGAAGTGAGGGCGCGACCGATGCGGACGTTCCCAGGGCGGCTGCAAGATCGATTGCGCTGATCACGGCAAAACCGGGCGCAGAAACCCTTCTATACTGGATCGAACAGTACTGGATCGAATTGCGATGAATCACCTTTGGACTCCTTGGCGCTTTGCTTACGTCACCTCGGCGGAGAGCGCGGTGCGCCCCGGCGTGCCTGCGGCGCTGGATGCGTGGCCCGGCGACCTGGGATGCGTGTTCTGCAACCTGATGGCCTCAATTGACTACGCCATTGCGAACGGGATGGGGCGCGACAAGGCCGAGGCCGCCGGCGGGCTGGTTCTGCGGGCAAGGAATTGTTTTATTTGTCTGAACGCCTTTCCGTACACGTCAGGACACGTGATGGTGATGCCCTACGCGCATCTGGACCGGCTGGCCGCGCTGACGCCCGAGACCGCACACGAGCTGATGGACCTGACGCAACGAACCGAGCGCGTGCTGGACCGGCTCTACACGCCGCACGGCTTCAACTTCGGCATGAACATCGGCCAGGCCGCGGGGGCGGGAGTGGCGGGACACCTGCATCTGCATGCCATGCCGCGCTGGATTGGAGACACGAGCTTCATGACCACTGTGAGCGAGACACGCATTCTGCCGGAGGATCTGGAGACGACGTGGAAGCGGCTGCGCGAGGCGTTTGCGGAGATAGGGGAATAGAGAACAGAGAACAGAGAACAGAGAACAGAGAACAGAGAACAGAGAACAGAGAACAGAGAACAGAGAACAGAAATGCTCGATGGATTGCTGGGAGCAGATCAGTTCACTGTTCTCTGTTCGCTGTCCTCTGTATGACGAGTGGGCCGGGAAGGCGACTGCGAGGGAGTATGAGGAAATGGCTTTGTGTTTGCGCTGCAGTGGCGATGACGCTCGGTGCTGCGACCGCAATGGCCGCCGATGTGACGGGAACCTGGACGGCTGAGACAACGACGCCGGACGGCAGCAGCTTTCAGCTGACTTTCACATTCAAGGTGGATGGCGCCACGCTGACCGGGACGGTCCAGGCACCGCAAGGTGACCCACTCCCGATCAGTAATGGCAAGGTGGATGGGGACAAGTTTTCCTTCGACGATTCATTCAACAGCATCACGATTCACCACGACTGTACGGTGGACGGAGACACGATCAAGATGACGGCGAAGTCCGATTCGCCAGATTTTCCGGGGATGGAATTGACGCTGACGCGAGTGAAGGCGACGCCAGCACAGCCTGCGGCTCCGGCAACGCCGACAACGCCGAATTAGTAGGCGCCGCTTCCAATGCTAGTGCTGGCGTGGACGCCCACACGACAGCCGGTCTCCCACCCCAGCGACGAAGACCTGTCGTTGGGGACCCCGGTCTCCCACCCCAGCAAGCCAAGGACGGGCTTGCCCCCCGCTGCGCGACCCCGGCGTGGAGACCGGCGCTACTCAGTTGTTTTGTCTGATTCGCTATTGAGAGCGAGTTCCGGAACCGGCACCCAATCTTCAGCGGTGAGCAACCGTGGCTCGGCGGGAAGCGGTTCGAGTTGCTCGATTTCGTCGGCGCCGTGAACCAGGCTGCCAAGTTTGCGCGCGTGGAAGAAAGCGCCTCCGCGGCCCTCGACCGCACCGACAAATCGGTTGTAATTACCGACGGCATTCTCGAGGGCAGCGCCCAGCTTGGCGAAGTATTCGTGCGCGTTCACAAGCTTGTTGTAGAGATCGTGCCCCGCTTCTTGAATCGCTTTCGCATTCCGGGTCACTTGCGACTGCTGCCATCCATAAGCGACCGCCTTCAACAATGCGATCAGCGTCGTTGGCGTCGCCATCACCACATTGGCCTGCGAGCTGAATTCAATGAGCGATGGATCGGCTTCAAGAGCCGCGCTGAATAATGCCTCGCTAGGCAAGAAACAGACGACAAACTCAGGCGTGTGGTCGAACTGCTTCCAATATGCCTTGCTCGATAGCTCGCGCAGGTGCGCCTTCACACGCTCAGCGTGCGCGACAAAACGCAACGCCTGCGCCGATGGGTCGCCGCCCTCACCTGCGTCGAGAAACGCGTCGAGCGGCGTCTTGGCATCGACAATGATGGTGCGGCCATTCGGCAGCTGAATGGTCATGTCGGGACGGAGCAGGCGATCGTCCTCCGCTCGCGTGGAAGCCTGCTCGGAAAACGAGCAGTATTCGACCATTCCTGCGTATTCCACGCAGCGCTTGAGTTGCAGTTCGCCCCAATTGCCTCGCGTTTTGGGGGCGCGCAACGCCGTGATCAGTTGCGAGGTCTCGCTACGAAGTGAACGCAGAGATTCCGGGATCTCCTTACCGATTCCCTGGACAAGTGTTTTGATTTCGCCGTACGCGCCGGAGCGTTCCTTTTCCATGGCGCGCGTCTGCTCGTCCAACTGCTTGAGCGTTGCTTCGAGCGGCAGCAAGAGCGCCTGGATCGCCTTCTCTTTGGCCTCCAGCGTTTGTTTAGCTTCGTTGCTTTGAGCGCCGAGCTTTTGCTCGGCAAGGTGAAGGAAACTCGCGTTGTTGTCCCGGAGTGCCTTCGAAGCAAGGTCCGCGAAGGCCTTGTCGACGTCAGCCTTCATTTGGATGTACTTTTCCTCTTGCGCCTGCTCGCGAGCTTTGGCGGCGGCGAGTTCTTCGGCCTTGGGACGAAGATCCCTGAGCTCATTCCTGGCCTCATCCAGCAGCGATTGTGCTCCCGCGCGGCCTTGACGCTGGCCAATGAATAGCCCCAGGAGAAGGAGGCAGACGGCGACGATTGCAAGAACAACAATTGGGCCTTCCATTTCGATCCCTCTTCGCCAAATATACGCCCGCAGCTTGTGCATTTCCTGCCGTTCAACGAATTCGCGGTGGCCGAATCCCTATTCCCTGTTTCTTCAATCGTTTCCCCACAGCCGGAAGCCTTTACACCCCAAGGCCCTCCCAGTAGACTTGAAAGTTCGGGGCCATGCGCAGGATTTTTTTGCGCGGTGGTTGTCATTCCCCGCCGCGGGCCGGTATGGTAGGTTCGCGGGGCGGGCGGTCTTCTGAAACCCCGACGTTTTCTTAAGTTCCCAATATCACGAGGAGAGGTACGCATGGCCGTTGAAGAAAAGGTAAAACAGATCATCGTCGAGCAGTTGCAGGTGGACGAAGCCGAAGTCACCCCCGGCGCGAGCTTCCAGGAAGATCTGGGCGCCGATTCGCTGGACGTGGTCGAACTGGTGATGCAGTTCGAAGAGGCGTTTGACATGGAGATTCCCGACGAGGACGCCGAGAAGATCAAGACGGTGAAAGACGCCATCGACTACATT
>JBEKAJ010000126.1:0-9396 GCA_050018295.1 Occallatibacter sp.
GCGGCTCTCTTTCACAACAATCACGACGGAACTTTCACCGATGTGACGCAAAAGGCGGGTGTGGCCAATGACCGCTGGGGATACGGATGCGCGGTTGCAGACTACGACAACGATGGCTGGCCCGATCTCTACGTGACCAACTACGGAAAGAACCGGCTTTATCACAACAATCACGACGGAACTTTTACTGATGTTGCCGAGCAGGCGGGCGTGGCGCTCGGAAACTGGTCAACAGGTGCAACCTTCGGCGACTACGACGGCGACGGCCGTCTTGACCTGTTTGTCGCCGGCTACCTGCAGCTCGATCTTGCCAATCTATCCGAATCAGGAGGGAAGGCAGGCTCTTTGGTCTGCCAATTTCGTGGAGTGCCTGTGATGTGCGGCCCACGCGGGCTGCAAGGCGAGCATGACCATTTGTTTCGCAACAATGGCGACGGCACCTTTACCGACGTGAGCAAGAAGCTGGGCGTCGACGATCGCAATGGCTATTACGGGCTGGGCGCCCTGTTCGCAGACGTCAACAACGACGGCAAGCCGGACTTGCTAGTAGCCAATGACTCCACGCCAAACTATCTCTACATCAACAAGGGCAATGGAATATTCGAAGAAGACGGTTACATGAACGGCTATGCGCTGAATGGGGACGGACGGGAAGTCGCCAATATGGGTATCGCGGTTGGAGACTATGAAAACAACGGGCACCTGTCGGTGGTGAATACGACCTTTGCCGACGACTTCGACGTGCTCTTCCAGAATGATGGAACCGGTCATTTCGACGATGTCAGCTATCAGGCCGGAATTGCACAACCAAGCATTCCGTTTGTCGGATTCGGAGACGGATTCCTCGATTACGACAACGACGGCTGGAAGGATCTGCTCATCATCAATGGCCACGTTTATCCGCAGGCGGATCAGCACCCGGATTGGGGTCAAAGCTATGCCCAGCGCCCCCTGCTCTATCACAACCTGAAGAACGGCAAGTTCGAACTGGTCCCGGCGGTGGAGGGCACCGGACTCGCGGAGTTGATGGTGGGCCGCGGTGCGGCGTTCGGCGATATCTTCAATGATGGCAAGATCGGCGTAATCGTCAACAATATGGACGGAGTCCCGGTGCTGCTGCGCAACGTAAACCCCGATCATCACCACTGGGTCGAGCTGAAGCTGATCGGGGGACCCAAGAGCCCACGCGATGCTGTTGGAGCGACTGTATACCTCAACGCTGACGGACTCCGCCAGCGCGAGGATGTTCTGAGTGGCGGCAGCTATCTTTCTTCGAACGACATGCGTGTCCACTTCGGCCTGGGAGACGCCACGGATGCAGGAACGGCGGAGATTCACTGGCCGTCAGGTGCTAAAGAAAGTGTCAAGCTGCCCGCCATTGACCGCATCTTCACCATCGAGGAAGGCAAGGGGATCACTGGCGAACTCTGTACCGCGTGTGGCACTCCAGGTAAATAGAGAGCCGCATGCGACCGAATGAGTGTCTGGAAGATTGATGGAACGGTGTTGCTTGTGAGTATGCAGAGCAAATGTCGCGATTGCAACCAAGAGTCTTCCCAGCTTCCCCACAAGGCCAACCGCGAGAAGAGCCAAGTGGCGTCTCCGCACTGTCGCAGCAGGCGCGTCGAGCAGTTGGTCTAGGCATTCTCCGCCGTCCCTTCAGAGAAAAGCTAAGCTGCGGGTCCGATTACTTGCTCGTCGCCTGTATCGGTATCTCAAGCGATCCGGTCTTGACGCTCGCCGGATCGTACACAACGGTGCGCAGCACAACCGCGCTCGCAGGCAATTCCACCACAAGCCGCATTGGGACGCTGTTTCTGGCCGCGCGCATTCGCTCATACTGTTCGGTCTCAAGCTTCAAATCAAATCTGCGGCCAAGAGATTTCACGGCTTTGCCCTCGCTGTCGTAAGCTAAGAATGCACACTCCAACTGTGCGCGTCTTGCCCCGCCGGCATCCTCTGCAAATGTCAGATCCTGTAGGTCCACATTCAGGTCCACGACAAAGCTGTGCGTTCCCGCCGGAAGACTTGCAGGTTTCTCGGTTCCAGAGCCCTCATCGGGCACCGGACCCTGGATTTGCGGATCACCCTCCGGCAGCACCCGCTCCTGAAAAAGAATCTGCGTCGACGGCGGCGTGCCGAGCACCGCTGCCGCGGCCATGGCGCTGTTTGCTCCATCGGAGCCGCTCTCAGGCTTGCTTCCATCATCCGCGTAATAGCCGCCCCGGTAGGCAAGCTGATATTTGCCGCCACCCACCTTCACTTCGATCTTGTGGAATTCACCGCCTTTCCTGCCGCCCGTCTGTGGCGGCGGAACATAGCTCAGCGTGTAATAGCTCGATCCATTCGCGACGATCCTCTCCACGACCTCCTCGAGGCCGTTGCTGTTCGTGTATCCGCGCCCGCCCGTCTCCTTAGCAATCGTGTTTATCTTTTCCTGTTCCTGCGACGTCTCCTCGCCGAAAATGTTCGGCAGGTCCGATCCCATGTCCGACGCATCCGCAGTGGGCGCCCTCATCAGTCCGCGCACATCCACCGGATACACGGCAACGCGAGCCGCGGCGAGCAACCCGTCCGTCCGTTGCACTACTTCGCGGTAGTCTCTCAGATTCTTGAGAGGCTCACGCGGATCGGGCAAGAGCCCGATCGGGAACGATCCCGAAATCCAGATCAGGTTCTTCCTTCCGGGAATTGCCGCCAGGTACTGCGCTAATTGGCTCAGCGCATCCAGCGTCATCATCACGCGCTGGTCCGAATTGGAAGTTCCCAAACGGTCTTCGAGCTGGGACTTCATGTCGGCGTCATTTCCCGCCCTGGTATTGGCGGATAACGTCAAGGCATCATGAAACTGTCTCGTGGACATACTGGCGTCGCTGCCCAGTCCAAGACCTGCCGAGGCTTGCGAGTTGGTCTTCTGGTCTTCCAGGGCTTTGCTCAGATGCGCAACATCGGTCGTAAAACCCGCTATCATCCGCAACCGCGATGAAAGCGAGAAAATCGCCAACGGCGTGCCCGGCTTGATCGTTCCCAGAAATGCGATCATCCGCTTCCTTACCTGCTCCTGGTCGCCCGCCGGTGTGTTTAGTGAGTCAAGCAGCAGAACATTCGCGGCGGTGGACTCGGGATGCACCGGAATATTCGAGTAGGTATTGGGCGGCAATGCAGGAGGCTTCGCAATCTCCACGCTTGCCGGCGGCCCATTTTCTTCAAACGACGCAATCGGCTGCTCGTGCCCATCCTCAAAAACGTGGAACCGGCTGCGATCCAGCCCTTGCGCTGGCCGGTCGTGGTCGGTGACCACTACATCGACGAGCACTAGGTTGGATTTGGCGTGAAGAACCTCCCCTGTCGCCATCGCGCTTGGCGTTGGGCTGCTTGGCGCAGCTGGTCCCAATGATGCCTCGGCGGTCTTCACATTTTGCGTGGAGGCCAATTCTGCCGCACCGCTAGCGGCCGCCTCCGCAGGCGGAGCATGAGTCGAATTCGGGGGCGGGGTCGCGGCCGTTTCTGCGGAGGGAGCAGAGCCCGAGTTGGGCAATTGTGGTGCTTCCGCCACAGTGGCAGGGGTCGGCGCTCCCGCCGCCACGGCCGCCGAGGCATTCGCACTCGCCGGTGCCGCTGCGGCTGTCGTCTCAGCCGCTTGCGTTCCACCGCTTTGGGCGGCATTAGTTCCGTTGCTGGCCCTCTCATTCGGCACAATCCGCGCATCCGATCTGAACAGGTGATACTGCTTAAACCTCACATCGTTCAATTGCGTCTGCACCATTGCAGCCGAGTTCTGCACAGCCTCCCCGGCGCCCACAACCGGAACCTTTGAGTAAGCCACTCCATGAACTGGACAAATATAGGTGCGATCTCCGATCGTCACCGATGCGTACTCCACCAGGATCGCGTCCTCGATCGTCTGGTGCGGTTGCGCCATGTCCGCCACCGCGCTCAGGCGCAGAATGCTCCCTGTAGCCGGCTCGATTGCAATCTCGCCATGGTATCCGGGATAAACCATTTCCAGTTTTGTCCCATTCGGGATCCCCACCATCCAGTTCGAACGATCTTCAGGTACCGAATAATGGAAGACCGCCACTGGATCGTTTTCGCCCTGTTCCCAATGGCTCCAGGTCACCTGTCCGCGACTCGCATCCTCTAGCACTGCTCCTAACATCGGGCCAAATTCGCCGTAGGTAGTTAAGCCGGCCGGTGACGCTTCGTTCTTTGAGTCTCTGCCCGCAGCATCCCGCACCTCCGAGCCGTCTCGAAAGGTCACCGTCACGCTGTACGTGCCCGCGACATGCAGAGGCTTGGCTTCGGGCCCGCCCATCGACAAACCAAACGGCCGCATGTTATGGCCTGGCAGGCTTTGCGCGTTTGTCACGGCTTGTTCCGCCGACGGCATATCTTCAAAGTGTGTCGTCGCGCGCGTCGCAAAGAAATTCGGCAGCTCCGAAAACATCTTCCTCACATACTCCATGGCCAGATCAAACATTCTTGTCTGTGTTTCGCCATCGGGAGCGGGGTCGCGGATCACGTCCTCCGCGGGAGGTTTGAGAAAGGCAGCGCTATCGGCCAGCTTCATTAGTTCCTCGGCTGTCTTCCTTCCATTGAAGTCCTTCTCCCATCGGGCGAGCCGCGCAAGGCTTACGCGCTCCGTCAGTTCCAATTCTGAAAGCTGCTGCGCAATATGGCCATCGGATTTGCCCTTATTCGCGGCCAGCAACTGCTCCAGCTCTGCCACCGAAAGGCTCTTGGCTGCCATTGCCGGCAATGCCGTCCCCGCAAAAAGAAGCAGCGCTGCCCATTTGACCATCCCGCACCCGCCTTAATGACCGCGGCAAAAGTATAGCGCCCTTTCGCACTGCCCCTAGGCGGCCAAGGAACCCGGCCGGTACTCAACCGTCTAACTCATAGCGATTTGCCGCGCAGGCATACTGGCCGTGGCCCGCGACCTTGCCGGCGACGCCACCTTCACCATTGCCGTCTCTTTCGAGACGCTCAACATGAGGACCGGGCAGTGATTTCAGAATGAGCGATCGGATTTGTCATTCAAGACCCGCTCCTCACCATCAGCTGGAATAACGGGAAATGTGACCCGCCAATTCGAGCACCTCCGTAATGGCACTTAACGCAGGCGGTAGTGCAATTGTTAGAGCAGTAATGAAAGCGAGGCAAAATGAATGTGTATTTTTCGCAAACGATGATCTGGCCCATCTTGGCGTTGGCTCCCTGCCTATGGGCACAACAAACAAATTCCTGCGCCATTCTTTTGAACTTCAAAGCTCCAGGCCCCCACCCGGAATTCGAGTAGACCAGTAAGCCCGTATTTCATATTCCCCGAAACATATCCATAATCGCTCTTCGTCTCTTCCATTCCGAGCTGACGATATTTCTCAACAATGTCGAAGGTAACTGGCCCGGTCTTAATCCGCCTAGCGCCGTTCCGGAGCAGTACGAAAGGGGACTACGATATACCTCGACGGAGAAACCATCGAGTTTCCGAGCTGCGTTCCCAAGCGGAGAATGCTCTCCGGTCCCTTTTGTAGCGGCCAGATCCGGGAATTTGGCCGGAAATCGGGCGAAGACGGGAAGATTCTCTGTAAGCTGTTGATTATAAATACTCTATGGCGGAGAGGGAGGGATTCGAACCCCCGATACCCTTTCGGGTATGCCGGTTTTCAAGACCGGAGCCATCAACCGCTCGGCCACCTCTCCGCGGTCTGCCGGCCATCTTTGATTGTACGTCGAATCGAGCCGATTCATGGCAAGCTGGCGCCGCAGACGGCCGCGCGCGTCCGCTGCTGCACAAACAAAAAGCGGGAGCACGCGGCTCCCGCTTCTAGCTCTTGCCCAGCCACTACTGCTTGCCTTCGAGCTCGTCGGCCAACGTGTCCACTCCATAAATCTTGCGCAGTCCCTCGATGATTCCGGCAGAGTGCACGGCGACAGCGCGGTTTTTCGTGCCGTCGTAAACGAAATCTCCGGCCAGCGACTCGATGTCTCCGTCGAAGATGAGCCCTACCAGCTCACCGTCTCGGTTCACTACCGGCGAGCCGGAGTTGCCTCCGGTCACATCGCAGGTGTTCACGAAATCCATCGGCGTCGCCAGGTCGAGTTTGTCGCGGGCAGCCGCCTCCTTCGGCGTCAGATTCCACGGCGGCTGGTTGCTGAAGCTCGCTGCGCGATCGTAGAGTCCATAGAACGTGGTGAACGGCGGAGCAGTGGTTCCGTTATAGGGATAGCCGTCGACCGTGCCATAAGTGAGCCGCAGCGTGAACGTGGCGTCAGGGTAGGCATTCTTGCCGTAAACGGCAAAGCGCGCCTTGCCCAGCTTCTCGCCCGCCGCGTCAAAGACGCTCGCAATGTTATCGCGATATTTCACGTAACTCGCACGCCACACCGGATCTACGCGGCGCGCGGCCACGATCATCGGATCGGTGGAAGCGGCCACGGCAGCCTCGCCGCCATCGATCAGGCTCTTGCGAAAGGCGGGATCGCCGAGTTTTGTTCCGTCCACAAGCGCGTCAACAGTCTTATCGATATCGCCGCCCTGCACGATTGCCTGCAGGTACTCGTCGTCGGCGCCCAGTTTTTCCTTCGCGAGATTCAGCGCAGTCTTCATGTAAAGCCTCTCCACCGAGGGATGAACGGGGGCTGGTGACAACAGTTGGAAGCGCAGGGAATCCAGCCCTGCTTCGTGATATTGCGGCAGGCGATCGCTGTCGGGCTTCTTCACTTCCGCGACGTATTGCACGATTTGCAGTGCGAAAGTGAATAACTGGCTGTCCGTGCGCCTGAATCTCATCCTCGGGATTTCTGGTCTGGCTAGGTCCACTGCGTGCGCAACATCGTCCCACGCGCCGCCGTATTTTTTCTGCAACTCTGGATCAGCGGCCACTTTATCGCGCAGGTCTTTCTCTTCGGCCTGTTTCTTGGCCAGAATGGCCTTGTCAGAAAGCGCCTCTTCGCGGCCCGCGTAGACCTTCAGGCTGTTCTGCAGCAGAAACACATTCGTTCCCACAAGCCGCGCTTGTTCCGGACCCTGCTTTGCAAACGCCTGCTCCGCATCTACACGCCGCTGCAGATACTGGATAACGGCCGGCTCGGTCGTATCTCGCTCCAACAGCAGCTCGGCCACAGTATCTTGCCGCGCCGTCGAGCCCGGATGGCCGGAGACGAACACCAGTTCGCCCGGCGCGGCGCCCTTGGCGCTCCACTTCAAATAGTTGTCCGTGTGCAACGGCTTGCCGTTGTCATATACGCGATAGAGCGCCATATCGAAGTCGTACCGCGGATAGGTGAAGTTATCCGGATCGCCGCCGAAAAAGGCAGCCTGCTCCTCGGGTGCGAACACCAGGCGCACATCGGTGTACGCCTTATATTGATACAGCCAATACTCACTGCCGTTATAGAGAGCCACGACGTCGGAGCGCAGGCCGGTCTTGTCTTTACTCTCCTTCTCGATGGCCGCGATCTCTGCGTCGCGGGCTTTCAGCGCCCCGGCATCGTCCTTCGCTCCCTTGGCCGCGCCCTGCACTCGCGCCGTCACATCCCGCATGCCCACCAGCACATTCACTTCCAGATCGGGAGTCTTCATCTCCTGATCCTGCGTGGAGGCATAGAAACCATCGCGCACGTAATCGTGTTCAGGCGTCGAGTTCTTCTGCAGTTGCCCGCGCGCCACGTGATGGTTCGTCAGCAGCAGTCCGTCGGGGCTCACAAACGAACCCGATCCGCCGTCGTTCAATCGCACGCTGGAGAGCCGCAGATGATCCAGCCATTCCTGTGTGGGATGAAAGTTGTATTTGTCCGCCAACTGCTTCAGCGGCGGATTGTCAAACGTCCACATGCCCTCTTCGGCGCACATCGGCGTCACGAGCACGAATATCAGCGCGGGAATCAGAAATATGGAGCGAAGATTACGAACTGTCATAGCATCCTCATCGGTTCAATGGCGCCATTTGGCGCCGCGGTTATGGTTGCGGCAGCACCAGCACTTCCACCCCTGATGCTGCGTCTTTCTGGTGGAAGACCTGTTCAGTGGCCTTCTTGAACTCTTCCGGCTTGGCGTAAGGAATGTCGGTGAAGGTTTGTGGATTGCGGTCGGTGAGCGGGAACCACGAGCTCTGCACCTGAATCATGATGCGATGACCGCGGCGGAAAGTATGATCGAGGTCGGGCATGGTGAAGTCGAGGTCGGTTTCCTTGCCCGGCACGAGCGGCTCCGGCTTCTCCCAGCTTAAGCGGAACTTCGCGCGGAACGGCTCGCCGCGCAGTAACTGCTGGTAGCCGCCCATGTGCAGCGGCAGCGCGTCAATCACGCGCTTGTTCGGGAGCGAGACGTTGCCGGGGTCTTCATCAGGATAAACATCGATGAGTTTCACGTCGAAGTCGGAGTCTGTTCCCGAGCTTGCGACTTTCAGATGCGGCGAGATCGGGCCGGCAATCGTCACATCCTCCGCAAGCGATTCGGTCTCGTACACCAGCACGTCAGGCCGGTAGCTGGCGAATCGCTGGTCGTCCACCATGTAGCGCTGTGGGACCGTGTCTGTCGTGCTGCCTACAAACGGCACGGGATGGTCGGGATCGCTCAGGTACTCGTCCGAACTCTCGGTCTCAACCGGCCGATCGAAACTCAGCTTGCCGCCCGCGTGAAAGTAGAGTGTCTTCGCTACCGCGTTCTTCGGCGGCCATTCGTCGTAGCGGCGCCAAACGTTTGTTCCGGTTTCAAACACAATCGCCACCGGAAGCGTTTTGCCCGCGCCCTTCAAATAATGCTCAAAAAAGGGGAACTGGATGTCGCCGCGGAAGTACAGTGACGTTTTCGCGTTGAATTGCACGTCGCCGAGATGGTCGCCGTCGTTGCGCGCCCAGCCTCCGTGGACCCATGGGCCTTCCACAAGCGTGGTCGGCGTCTCGGGATTAAACTTGCGCACCGCGTAAAAGGTGCGGTACGGCCCTTCAAGGTCTTCAGCGTCGTACCATCCGCCCACCACCAGAACCGCGCACTTGATGTTCTTCATATGCCGCGACAAGTCGCGCGATTGCCAGTAGTTGTCGTAGGTGTCGTGTTTGTATTGATCGTCCCACATCCACGCCGCGCCATCGAAATACTTATCCAGGCTGGCCACATTCCCGGCTTGAAGAAAGAATTTGTAGGTGTCCGGAGTGCCAAAATCGAAGGGTACTTCGGGCTTGGGCAGCGCGGGATTCTGTTGTGGATGGAAAAACGGCGCATAGAATCCAAAACCCGCCGCGAGCATGAATGCTCCTCCGTGATAGGAGTCGTCGCCCAGAAAAAGATCAGTCATTGGCGCCTGCGGGCTGGCCGCGGCAATGGCCGGATGCGAGTCGATGATCGACGCCGAAGTGTAGAACCCCGGATACGAGATGCCCCAGATGCCCACC
>JBEKAJ010000127.1:0-9365 GCA_050018295.1 Occallatibacter sp.
GGCTCCGGCGCGGTGTACGTCCATCACCGACTCCGTCCCCAGGTTGCCGATCCCCGAGTGGAAACGCACCCGCCCCTCCGGCGTAATCACGATCAGACCGTCGAACCCGATCGTCCCGCCCACATAGCAGCTCAGCGAAACGCCCACGCCTCGCGCCTTCGATCCCATCCGCTTCGGCCGCGCCACGCGCTCCTGCCACCTGAACTGCTCCGCGCCCCGCTCGAGCGCGAGCCTCATAAAGCAGCTCGTCGTGTAGGCCCGCTTGCCATGATTCGGCGCTCCGTACTCCGCCTTGCCCTCCGGGCAATTCACGCTCCGCAGCGCCACCTGGTCCACGCCCAGTTGCCGTGCCGCCTTCGCCAGCACCGGCTCGATGATCGCGATCCCCTGCATCCCTCCTGGTGCGCTTTGCGCGCTGCGCGGCGGAGTATTCGTCATCACCGTCACGCCCCGCCAGCGCATCGTCTGCGGCTGATACAGCAGCGAAACAATCCGCGCCGCCGACCCGCCATCTCCCGACGCGTCGTACGACCCTGCATTCGTTACCGTGTACATGTCCAGCGCCGTGATCCGCCCGTCCCTCGCGAATCCAACCTTTACCCGGGCGATCACGCTGGGCCGCGCCCGCCCTATAAAATGCTCTTCCTCCCGGCTGATCCGCATCATCACCGGAGCGTTCAATTTCCTCGAGAGCAACGCCGGAATGATCATCGTCACGCCGCCAGTAATCTTGCTCCCGAATCCGCCTCCCGTGTATTCGCTGATAAACACGATCTTGTCGGGATCCAGATTCATCCAGCGTGCGATTGCCGGCACCGTTTGAAACGTGCTTTGCGTTCCGCTGTGCAGGTACAGCTTGCCGTTTTGCCAGTACGCCATCGCCGTGCGCGGTTCCAGGCACTGGTGGCTCACGTCCGGCGTGATAAACGATTCATCCAGCACCAGCGCGGCATTCTTGAACCCCGCATCCACATTGCCATACGACCATGTATCCGGCGCATACCCCATGGGCAGCTTGCCCTGGTCGTAATCGGCAAAGTCCGCGTCCGTCCATTTCAGCGAAGTCAACGTCGGAGCCGGCGGAGCAGGCGGTTTGCCCCGTTCCCAAACGTTCCCATCCTCGCGCGGATTGGGCCCGCCCGGCCGCAGGCTGTCCAGCGGGTCGATCACGAACGGCAGGGGCTCCATATCGATCTTGATCTTCTCAATCGCCTCGGCGCAGGTCAGCTCGTCCACCGCCGCCACCGCCATGATCGGTTCACCGTGGTACACGGGCTCATTTGTCAGCGCCCGCTCACCCCACCTGCTCGCTTTGACCGTCCGCCCGTTATCGTCCAGGTAGTCGGCTTGCCTCGGAATATCGTCAGCCGTCAGCACTGCCTTCACTCCCGGCATCGCCAGTGCTTCTGAGGCGTCGATGTTCTTGATCCGGCCGTGCGGCATCTGACTCAGCACCAGCCGGCAAAACAGCATTCCCTCTGCGCGAAAATCCTCCGCATACTTCGACCGTCCCGTCACCTTCGCCAGCATGTCGGGCGTCTCGTAGTTCTTGCCGATCAGCTTGTATCCCGTGCCAAACGGTAGCGGCTGTTCGCTCTCAGCCTTCTTTGCATTTGCCTGCGCTGTGTCCGCCATAGCTCAGGCCCTCCTCTGCGATGCCGTCGGCACGCCGTCGCGCATATACTCTGCCCCGCGCATCATTGCATCCAGAATTTTGTTGTAATCCTGGCACCGGCACAGGTTCCCGCTGATCCCGTGCGCCAGCTCTGTCCGTGTCGGAGCGGGATGCGTCTTCAAAAATCCCACCGCCGACATGATGAACCCCGACATGCAAAATGCGCACTGGAATCCCTGCTCGTCCACCACCGCCTTCTGCACCGGGTGCAGCGTCCCATCGGCAGCCGCCAATCCCTCAATCGTCGTCACACTCTTCCCGCGCACGGTATTCGTCAGCACCGAACAGCTATAGTGCGGAACGTCGTCGATCAGCACCGTGCACGCTCCGCACTCCGCGCGATCGCAGCCCAGCTTCGTCCCCGTCAGCCCAAGCTTGTAGCGCAGTGTCCATGCCAGCGTCTCCTGCTTCATTACTTCCACGCGCCGCATCGTGCCGTTCACATTCAGCGTGATCAGCCTCTCTCCTGCGCTGTGCGCGCATCCGCCCGGCGACAAAATCCTGTAGCTCGCCGCCCCCACCACGGCGCCGCCGGCAATCACGCCCAGAATGAACCGGCGTCTCGTGATCTGCTGTGCTTTGCTGTTCGTCTTGGAATCTTCCATCTCCGGCATGGCAGTTTCTCCGGCTTAAGGGTCGTTCTGGAGATTATTTTCGTCTTGCGGGAATCGTGCTTCTGCGCTTTCTGGGACTGCGCTAGCGCGCTTTCTAAGGAAGAATCGCAGCTCGTGCAGCTATCTTAGCCCCGACCCCTTCTCCCTTGCAAAGCGTCTGCACCTAACCCCACGGTCCCCATCACTCGCCTCCCAAACGCCTTCATTCCTGTCTGCCGTCAGGTGGTCTAAACTGAATTCGTTATGGCAATCGCAGGCGTCTCTCCCACCATTCAGCCTCGTACGCCGCAGGGCGTGTTTTCGAACGAGCCGTTTACCGACTTCAGTAATCCTGAGAATGCGCGCTCCATGCGCCGTGCGCTCGACCATGTGGCCTCGCACCTCGGCGTGGAGTACCCCCTCATAATCGGCGGCAAGCGTCTCAAAACCGCGGAGAGAATTCGCTCTATCAATCCTGCGCGCCCGGCGCAAATCGTCGGTATTCATCAAAAGGCCGGCGCCGCGCAGGTTGAGACCGCCATGTCCGCCGCGCTCCGCGCCTACGAATCCTGGAGCCGGACCACAACTGAAGAACGCGTCTCGCTGCTCCTCGGCGCTGGCGAAATCATCCGCAGGCGCAGGTTCGAGTTCATGGCCTGGCTCACCTATGAAGTCGGCAAGAACTGGGCCGAGGCCGACGCCGACGTGGGCGAAACCATCGACTTCCTCGAGTTCTACGCCCGCGAGGCGTTGCGCCTCGCCGCCGCAACCACGCCCATCCAGTATCCCGGCGAGCGCAACGAGCTGCTCTACATCCCGCTCGGCGTCGGCGCCGTCATCTCGCCCTGGAATTTTCCCTTCGCCATCATGGCCGGAATGACCGCCGCCGCCATCGTCGCCGGCAACACCATCATCCTCAAGCCTTCGAGCGATGCGCCCACCATCGCCGCCCGTTTTGTCGAGGTCCTCGAAGAAGCCGGCCTCCCCGATGGCGTGGTCAATTTCTGCCCTGGCTCCGGCTCCTCTTTCGGCAACGCCATTGTCGAACACCCGAAAACCCGCTTCATCGCCTTCACCGGCTCTAAAGCCGTCGGCCTCGAGATTCACGAGCGCGCAGCCCATGCGCAACCCGGCCAGATCTGGATCAAGCGCACCATCCTCGAGATGGGCGGCAAGGACACGATCCTTGTCTGCGCCGATGCCGATCTCGACGCCACCATCGATGGAGTAGTCGCTTCGGCCTTCGGCTTCAGCGGCCAGAAATGTTCCGCGTGTTCCCGCGCCATCATTGAAGCTCCTCTCTACGACATCTTCGTCGAACGCCTCCGCGAACGCGTCGCCGCGCTTACAGTCGGCGATCCGGCCGCCAATCCTAACATGGGCCCCGTGATCAACCAGGCGTCGCTCGACTCTGTGTTGCGGTTCATCGAGATCGGCAAGAAAGAAGGCAAGCTGATCGCGGGCGGAAACGCTCCAGTTACAGCCGATGGCGGCTTTTACCTGGAGCCCACCGTCTTCGCCGACGTCGCTCCTACGGCCGTCATCGCGCAAGAGGAAATCTTCGGCCCGGCGCTGGCCGCAATCAAGGTCGAAAGTTTCGAAGAAGGCTTGCGCGTCGCCAACAATACCGAGTACGGCCTTACCGGCTCTGTTTACACAAGCGATCCCGCAAGAAAGGCTGCCGCACGCAGTGCCTTCCACGTCGGTAATCTCTACTTCAACCGCAAGTGCACCGGCGCCATGGTCGGCGCGCATCCCTTCGGTGGCTTCAATATGAGTGGAACCGACTCCAAGGCCGGCGGCCCCGATTACCTCTACCTCTTCACCCAGGCTAAGAGCGTCGCCGAAAAGCTCTAGCCGCAGTTCATCGTCGCAATAACCGTCGTCCGCGCCGCTTTAATCACATAGGGAGTCCCGATGACAGCGTTTGACTTTACAGCCGTGGTCTGGGTCCTCTCCTTTCTTGCGGGCTTCCTCGGCGCGCTCACAGGCCTTGGCGGCGGCGTGGTCGTCGTCCCCGCGCTCACCCTCGCGCTCGGCGTCAACATTAAGTACGTCATCGGCGCATCGCTGGTCTCCGTCATCGCCACCTCTTCCGGCGCTGCGGCAGCCTATGTCCGGGAGGGCTTCTCCAACATTCGCATCGGCATGTTCCTTGAGATCGCCACTACGCTGGGCGCGATTCTTGGCGCTTATCTTGCCGGCCGCGTCGGCACGCACGCTCTCGCCATCATCTTCGGCTTGGTCCTTATTCAGGCCGCATTCCAATCATTCCTGGGAAACAAAAGCAGCGAACAGCCCGCCGCTTCAGATGCCCTCGCCAGCCGCTTGCGGCTCCCCAGCTCCTACCCCGTCGACGGCAAGCGCGAGGAATACGGCGTGCGCAACGTCCCCGCCGGCTTCGGCCTCATGTTTGGCGCTGGCGCGCTCTCCGGCCTGCTCGGCATTGGCTCCGGTGCCGTCAAAGTCATCGCCATGGATCGCGTCATGCGCATTCCCTTCAAAGTCTC
Source organism: Occallatibacter sp. (assembly GCA_050018295.1). Lineage (GTDB taxonomy): Bacteria > Acidobacteriota > Terriglobia > Terriglobales > Acidobacteriaceae > Telmatobacter. The sequence goes on from JBEKAJ010000127.1 coordinate 4,779, forward strand.
CACCACCACCAGCAACTTCATGATCGGCGTTACTGCGGCCGCCAGCGCCGGCATCTACCTCAGCCGCGGATTCATTGACCCGCGAGTGGCCATGCCCGTGATGCTCGGCGTCCTCGCCGGCGCACTGCTCGGCGCCAAAGTTCTCGTACGCGCTCGAGTGCGCACGTTGCGGGCCGTTTTCGCCATCGTGATTCTGGCTCTCGCCATCGAAATGATCGTCAACGGCATCACGGGGAGGGTGTAGCACGTATGGATGACCGCCGTCTCGAGACCGTCATTGGCCGCCTTCTGCAAACCGGAGTTCTCGTCTCCGCCGCAACCGTCTTGACGGGTGGCGTTCTCTACCTCGTTCAAAGTCACTCTGGTCGCGTCGACTATCGCAGCTTCGTGCCAGGCGGCCCCAGTTTCCGCACGCTTTCAGGCATCGTCCTCTCCGCCGCGCACCTCCAAAGCCAGGGTCTCATTCAACTCGGCCTGCTGCTTCTCATCGCCACGCCCGTCGCGCGGGTCGCGCTGGCCGTCGTGGGATTCGCTCTCGAACGCGACCGATTGTACACAGTCGTCAGCCTCATCGTCTTGCTGATTCTCGCCTTCAGCCTGATTCACGCCACCTGACAAACGAATGCCCGCGAAGGCCTCGCGCCCTGCCGGATCAAGATTCTTTTGAGTCTTTTCGTTGGATTGGATCCGCGGCTCGCGGATCGTGGCTGGCTTTACGCCACGGCCCCGGGAGCGGTTTGGTTCGCGGCTTGGTTTGCCGCCTGCGTCTCGGCTTCCAGTTTGCTTCCCACTTCGGCTGCCGCCTTCGCCAGCACCCGGTGATGGATTGTGAACAGCGCCAACTCCAGGCGGTCGCCCACGCCGGTCTTGTCGTAAATCGACCGCAGATAATTTTTGATCACCTGTTCCGTCGTCTTCAATCGGATAGCGATCTCGCGGTTCTTGCAGCCCTGCACGATGAGCGCCACGATGCGCATCTCTTTCGGCGTCAGCCGATCGCGCACGCGCGCTCCCACCAGGTCCTCTTCGATCGCCTCCGGCGGAGCCGCCTGCGTCGGCAGCCATGAATCTCCGGCCGCGACCCGGCGCACGCATTCCACCAAAGCCGGCCCCGTGACGCTACGGAATACCACTCCGCGAAAACCCTGCTGCATATACGAAGCCGCGTTGTCGTTGTTCTCCGCGATCACGATGCCACGGCTATTCGTCGTCTCCAGCAGCATGCCCAGCCGCGTGAAATCCGGTTGCAACGAGGCCGCAAACAGAACAATGGAGTTGGGGAACGTGGTAACAGCGTGGTACATTCGCTCAAGATCGGTGCATTGCGCAATGATGCGCAAGTCCTCGTCCATGGCCAGAACCTTGGCGGTGCCGGCCCGGAAGATTGCCTGTGAATCGGCTAGGATGATCTTGTTCATTGTGCTCCCCGCCTACCCTCGTCCCTCTTGGGAGAAACTCAGCCCTCTACGCCGATCGCCGCCAAATCCAGTGCGTGGACCCACCGCGCCAGTCATTCTCCCCCACTCGTCCCTATCGGCAGTATGACCAAAGTCTTGGCAATGTCTGCATTTGTTACATTTTTGGCCCTCGCCGGTCCAATTTGCAATACCCCGGCCCCATTGAGATCTGCGGCCCCTCGTGGGTCTATGTCTGAGATTACAGCCTATGGACCAAAATAGGGTACAAAAAAACCTTCGGGCGGGCCCGCGGAGACCATTAACTACATTGGGACCGGGAGGCTCTAAACTCTCCTTATGGCGAGGCCTATCCTGCTGGCAGTTGACGACGACGTAAGTGTCCTTGAGGCCGTAGTCCAGGACCTGCGCCGCCAATATGGCGCCACCTATCGGGTCATGCGTGCCGCCAGCGGGCCAGCCGCGCTCGACACCCTTGCCCAGCTCAAATCGCGCGACGAGCCCGTGGCTCTATTGATTAGCGACCAGCGTATGCCGGGAATGAGCGGCGTCGAGATGCTCGAGCGGGCGCGCACAATCTATCCTGACGCGCGCCGCATCCTCCTTACCGCGTACGCCGATACCGAGGCCGCCATCCGCGCCATTAACTCCGCCCGCATTCACTACTACCTGAACAAGCCTTGGGACCCGCCGGAGGAGAAGCTCTACCCCGTCGTCACCGACCTTCTTGAAGACTGGCAGGCTGGCTTCCGGCCGCCGTTTGAGGGACTGCGCGTGATCGGCCACCGCTGGTCGCTCAACGATCACCGCCTGCGCAATTTCCTCTCTCGCAACCACGTTCCCTACCGCTGGATCGATGTTTCCGTCGGCGATGAAGCACTCACCCTCCTCAAGGAACGGGAGCTCGATCCCGAAAAACTCCCGGTGGTCCTCTTATCCGACGGCGCTGTCCTTGTCGATCCGGATCTCGAGACTCTCGCCGGCCGCGTCGGCCTTCGTGTTCAGGCCGCGCAGGATTTCTACGACATCGTGGTCGTCGGCGCCGGTCCAGCCGGCCTCGCCGCCGCGGTCTATGGCGCCAGTGAAGGCCTCCGCACCGTCGTCATTGAGCCCGAAGCACCCGGCGGGCAGGCTGGCTCCAGCTCCCGCATCGAAAACTATCTCGGCTTTCCCTCTGGTGTCACCGGCGCGGACCTCGGCCGCCGCGCCTACGCCCAGGCCTCGCGCTTCGGTGCCGAGTTTGTTACTCAGCGCGCCACCGGCATGCGTATCGACGGCCAGTACCGTTTCGTCCAGCTCGCTGACGGCCGCGAAGTCTCCAGCCATTGCGTGCTCCTTTCCCCCGGCGTCCAATACCGCAAGCTCGATATTCCCGGGGCCGACCGCCTCACCGGCCGCGGCATCTACTATGGCGCCGCGCTCGTCGAGGCGCTGGCCTGCAAGGGCGAAGAGGTCTTTATCGTTGGCGGCGCCAACTCCGCAGGCCAGGCCGCGCTGCATTTCGCCAAATATGCCACCAAAGTAACCATGCTGGTGCGCGGAGAAGGTCTTTCTGCCACCATGTCGAAATACTTGATCGATGAGATCGTTCGCACATCCAATATTGTGGTAGAGGCGCGCACCCAGGTGCTCGAAGCCATGGGCGACGAGCAGCTCACCGAGCTCAGGCTCCGCGGCCCTGCAGGTGAAGTTCGAGTGCCCGCGTCCTCGCTGTTTGTCTTTATCGGCGCAGCGCCGGTCACTGCGTGGCTGCCGCGATGCATCATGCGTGACGAGAAAGGATTTATCTTGGCTGGGCCCGATTTGCGCAACGACGGTAAGCTGCCCGAGGTCTGGAACGAAAAGCGCGAACCATTCCTGCTCGAAAGCAGCGTTCCCGGTGTCTTTGTCGCCGGCGATGTTCGTGCCGGCTCGGTTAAGCGCGTTGCTTCCGCGGTGGGCGAGGGCTCCATTGCGGTGCAGTTTATGCACCAGTATCTGGCTGGGTTTTAGGGTCTCTTAACGGTTCCCGGGTTGAGTGCGATAGGCAAGATGAGCGAGAGCACACAGGCGATTCACGTCGAACCGATCCATCTCAAGGATCTTGCCGCGACTCTGCCGCACACGCGCATCTTCGCCTCCACTTCGTTTGATTCCATTGCTGGTGTTGATCAAGTCCAGCGCATCACCGCCAAAGCCGGTGTGGTCCTTGTCGAGCCCGGCGAACTCTCCCTTTACTACTGGCTCTTGCTCGAAGGCGAAGTGCTCGCCGAACGCCCCGAAGGCGATGGATCGTGGACTTTCGTCAGAACCGCCCGCCCTGGCGACGGATTCGGCGAAGTTCCCCTGCTCACCGGCCGCAGCCCCTCCGTTTTTCGCGTCACCGCTGTTCAGGACTCTGTCCTCGTCCGCTTCTCCGAGCAGGACTTCTGGTCGATGCTCGCCTGCTGCCCGGATATCCGCAAGAACATCATCGCCGACAGCGCGCAGCGGTTGCAGTCCCACCAGGTTGAAGCGCTGCATCGCGAGAAGCTTGTCTCCCTCGGTACTCTCGCCGCTGGCCTCATGCACGAGCTCCACAATCCCGGCTCGGCCGCCAAGCGCGCCGCTTCGCAACTTCGCGAAAATCTCCTCCGCCTTCAGGAGCTCAGCCTGCGTTCCAGCGGCAAGGCCAAAACGCCGGCCCAGCTTCAGTGCATGAAGGATCTCCTCGAGCACGCCGTTGCCGGCTGCAATCAGCCCGCCATGAGCAGCATCGAGCAGGCCGACGCGGAAGAGGCCATGAGCCAGTGGCTCGCCGGCGCCGGTGTTGAAAATGCCTTCACCATTGGCCCTGTCCTCGTCTCCATGGGCTTCGACGAGGCCCAGATCGCCTGCACACAGGAGCACTTCGATCCCGCATCGTTCTCTGACGCTCTCAACTGGTTCGGCGCGCTCGTCTCCAGTGTCTCGCTCGTCTGCGCCATCGAAGAAAGCATCTCCCGCATCTCCGAGCTGGTCATGGCCGTCAAAAAGTTCGCCTACGATGAGCGCACTCCCGACAAGGAGCTCGACGTCCACGACAGCCTCCAGAGCACCCTCACCATCCTCGGCCACAAGCTCCGCCTCAAGCAGATTCAGGTCGAAAAGCGCTTCGCTGCCTCGCCCTCCACCATCCGTACGCGTGGCTCCGCCCTCAGCCAGGTCTGGACCA
>JBEKAJ010000128.1:0-9355 GCA_050018295.1 Occallatibacter sp.
CGTCGGGCGCATGGTCGTGGAGCAGTCCGATCTGCTGATCGCCATCTGGGATGGTGAACCGGCAGCGGGCAGGGGCGGCACCACGCAGATCGTGGAAGAAGCCCTGGCGCAGCATACGCCGGTCGTCTGGCTCAATGCGTCCGAACCGAAGGATCCCTGCATTCTCCGAGCCGATAAGTCGGGCAAGCGCCAAACCCGCGCATTGGATGAGCTAAAGTTGATCTTTGCCGGGCGCTTTGCCGATCGCGGAGACAGCGAGAACTCCTTCAACTTCAGCCATGCCTATTTTGCCGAGAAGCAGCCGAACTTCGATCCAGGCCGGATCTTCCGTATCTTTCGCGATCTTGTCGCCCGCGGCCGCCTTCGCATTCGATCGTGGCGCGTTCCGAATTTCGAGAAGTCGTCGCGGGAAGAATGGGAGAAGATGATTGCCAGCTCCCCCGGATTGCCCGAAGACACGCACCGCTACCTGCTCGACCGGCTCTGCCCCCACTATGGCTGGGCCGACGGACTGTCTACTTACTATGCCGGAGTCCTTCGCTCGAGCTCGCTGGCGACCAGCCTCATGGCTGCTTTCTCTGTCCTGGTTCCCATGGCGGATTACGTCTGCGGACGACACGGCATCGACCTGGGCAGAATTCCCGCGCTTACTGAATTCTCTCTGATCGTCATCATTCTCGCCATTACCTGGCACGGCCGCCGGAGACGCTGGCATGAGCGCTGGCTCAACCTGCGTCAACTGGCCGAGCTCTTGCGCCAATACTGTTACCTGGCCCTGCTCGGCTGCGCGCTGGCCGCGCCGCCGCCACCAGCTCACTTCCGATCCGGTTTCGACCGCTCCTGGGTAGATGGCATGTTTCGCAACATCGCGCGCGACCTCGGCCTGGTAAACGCCGTCATCAACCAGGCCTATGTCTCCTCTGTCGCCAAACTGATCGCGGACATCCTCGAGGGCCAGGTAAAGTACCACGAAGACAACCACGAGACGATGCACAAGTTAAGCCATCACCTCCATCTCATCGGCACGGCTTTGTTCATCGGAACGCTGCTTGCCTGCGTCTGGCACGTGATCTTCGGAGAATCGCCTTGGCTGCTTTTGCTGGCCACTGTGCCTCCCGCCTTTGGTGCCGCGTTCTACGGCATCGCCAATCACGGCGAGTTTTCGCGCAGCGCCGACCGCTCGCTTGCCATGGCGCGCGAGCTCGAGGCGATTCGGTCGGCCGGGCTGGACAAGGCGCTCGCTTCGCCCCACGAGACTTTCGCGGCGCTACGCCAGACCGCCGAAAAACTGGCAAGCGTTATGATTGCTGAAACCATGGATTGGAGCTTCGTCTTCCGTTACCGCACCTTGAACCTTCCCGGCTGATCGTTGCCGCGGCTTGCAGTGAAGAGTATGGAAAAGCGCTTCGAAAAAGCCGTTCTCGTCGCCTTCGCTATTCTTGCCGTCGGGCTCGGCTTCTGGGGTTACGCGATCGTTGGCAGCGATTACACTGGCGGCGCTTGTCTTCATCATATTTCTCCGCCCCCCTGTCCTAATCCAGTTCGTCCGTTCACTTTTTTGGAGGCTTTGCACTGCCTGATAGCGTCCATCGGCCTCCTCCGCCTCTATGATCTCTTCCAGCCCGGTATTGATCCTTGGCAGCTTGTCGTCGCCCAGATCGCGGTGCCCGGAATCGCGCTGTTGTCCGCCGCGCAACTATTCCTCAGCGGAGTTAGAAAGAACTTCCGCACGGCGATGGCGCGACGCAAAACCGACCACTCCATCGTTTGCGGCATTGGCGACGTAGGCATGCAGATCATTCAGAACCTGCGTGCCGCGCATTACAGCATTGTCGCCGTCGATCTGCTGGGTGATTCGCCCAATGCTGCAACTTGTGAGAAGGCCGGAGTGCCGCTCCTTCAGGGCGACGCAAAGAATCCTCACGTGCTGCTCGCCGCTGGTATCCGCCGCGCACAAACGGCCATCGTCTGCACCGGATCAGACAGCGAGAACATGGACATCGCGCTCCAGATCGACGCCATTCATGCCCAGCCCCGCTACCTCAAATCGGGCCGAATTCAAGTGCTGGCCGAGCTGCGCAACGACTGGATGCACAAGCGCCTCATCGCCACCGACAAGCGGTCTCTCGGCTCCGGCCATGTTGATCTGCGCCTCTTCAACTCCTTCAACGCCGCGGCGCGTATGCTTACCAAGCACCTCCATCTGCCGCCCAGCCCCGAGTTTGAGGCGCGCACCTTTGTACTCGTTGGATTCGGCGCCTACGGCCGCGAGATCGCGCTGCACCTAATCCGTTCCTCACCGGTCGCTTTGGGCCAAACGCTCAAAATCGTCATCTTCGACCAGGACGCCGATGCGGCAAGGGAGAAGTTTTCCGTTACCAACCCCACCGCAACGGAGATGGCCACGCTCGAATTCGTCACCGCCTCCGTCACGCCGGGATCTCCAGATTTGGCTCGCACGATCGAAGCCAAGCTCGAATCAGCCGGGCCTTTGCTCGGCGTCGCGCTTGCCTTGGGCGATGACGAGGTGAGCCTCTGCGCCGCCCTCGAAATGCGCTCCCTGCTCGACCGAATTGGCCATCTCCACGTCCCCATCTACGTCCGCCTCGAGTACTATCGCCGCCTTGGCGAGCTGGTGCGCAGCATCGAAAATATCTCCTCCTTTCGTGATCGCCTGCAGATCTTCGGAACCCTCGAGGAAACGCTCAGCCCGGAGGTCTTGTTCGGATCTCAATTGGATGCATTCGCGCAGGCTCTTCACGAAGACTACCGGCAGCGCGCCCAGGACACGCTCAATCCCCAGGCCAACGTTCCCTTCCGCGAGCTGCCTGAGTTCATGAAGATGTCGAATCGCTGGCGCGCGGACCACACGCCCCTCCTCTTGGAACTTGCCGGTATATACCTGGCGCGCGACGTGCGCTCGCCCGTCATCTTCGCATTAAGCGAGGAACAGGTCGAGCTACTTGCTCAGCTCGAGCATCGCCGTTACAGCATTGAGCGTCGCCTCGTCGATATCCGCTTCGGCTCGGCACAACGCCAGGGTGCACGCTTGCCGCAGTGGAGCGATCTCAGCGACGAACAAAAGAATTGGGAACGGAAAGAGATTGTCCGCTTGCCCGGGATCATGGCCGGGCTCGGTATCGAACTCCATCCCATTCGCCCCGTGCGCCTCTATGGCAGGTGGCTGGCGAGCGCCCCTGCTGAACTCGACCAGTTGCTCGCCGCCTCAGCCACCGTGCATTGCAGTTTGATCGTCGATCTCGACGAGCCAGATGCCGTGCGCACCGCCGCCCGCGCGCTGTCCCTGCCGTCGCTCAGCCTCTGGCTCTTCTCAAGCGAAGAGCCGCGCGAGTTCTCGCTGCGCAAACCGCAAGCTCAGCCGGCGGACCGCGCTCTCCTCATTCAGCGCGCCAACGGCTGGTCGCTTCGCGATCGCGTAGCTCTCGACGTCTGAGTTCCGTTCTTCCACGGAGCGTTGAAGGCAGCACCCGAAAGCCCGGGGAGCCTTGTGCGAATCGGACGATGCTGACGATCAGTCCGCGAGGTGACCGCCACAGAGTCTGACGGCCTCGGTGACGGATTTGGCGGTGCGGTCAGCGGAAGCCCTGTTCGTGAAGGGAAGCTCGTTGACCCACTTCGGCATGTGTATGACGAGCGCCGTCAGCGACGGAGCGGTCGACGTGGCGACAAGGTTGGAATGGCCGCCTGCAGCGTTCTGGTCGGTCGTGTACTGGCTTAACGGCTCAACGACAACGCTCGTGACGTCATGCAATAGAAACCAGGAATCCTTGTCGATAACGGGCTGGGCCGCGCCGTTGCGCCACACCTTCCAGTGGTAAGAGACGCGGCATTCGGAAGCGTTGGCCACGACGTCGCTGATTTGGTTAATCGCGGCGTTTTGCGTGGCGCTGCCGTCGGTCTTGTTCTGGCCGAAGATGGTAAAGCTTACGGTCCCGATGCTGCTCAGCTCGCCGCGGATGGTCTTCATCGTTTCCCCGAGCGATGGCGCCCTGCTCGCAGTCGCTCCCGGGATAGCCGGGGGTGAAGTTGCAGGTGAAACTGGAGCCATCCCAATGGGCGCGCCAGCGCCGGGCTCACTCTGCACAGGCGCCGGGGCGGCCTGAGGTGAACCCACCGGTCCTGGATGCGAATTGAAATGCAACCCAACCAAGACCGCAAGGAACACGAGAGCCGATACCACTCCCACGCCCCAGGCCCATACGGGAATCCGCATGCGGCGTGACGGAGCAACACTCTCATCCCCAGGCGCCCCTTCGCCAAGTCCCCGTCCGCCTTTTCCTCCTTCGCCGCTCTTCGTCACGCTCGGTCTTGCTACCCCTGCATAGGCAGGGCTGTGTTCTCCAGTACCGTGTCTCGCTGGCGTCGCAGATTGCGGTCCCTCCCGTATCCTCTTCAACTGCGCCTTCAGCCCATCCAAAATCTGGAATTTGACCTTCGCCCATTTCGCCTCGCTCTCCGTGAAATCGATCAACGGATTAGCGCTGGGAACCATCTGCCGATCGGCAAGAAACGGATAGTCGCTCCAGTCGCACGGTTCCACGAGTACCGGGATGACGATCGTCTCGCCCTGCCGCGCTCGCTCTGCAATGCGCGGCATCTCAACCTGCTCAATGAATTCTGAGTTCAGAAAACTCTGGCTCACGATCAGGATCGCGATCTGTGCCTGATCGATCTCCGCTTCAATCTGCCGCTTGAATACGTCCCCCGGCTTGAGTTCCGTGTCGTACCAAAACACCACGTCGTATCGCCGCAACGATTCCATCAGGAAGGGAATCAGATTGCACCGGTACTCCGGATCCAACCACCGCTTGTCTTCGCGGGCATAACTCACAAAGACATGCACGGTCTTTTCGCGCGATTCGGAACCATCAATTGCGTTCATGGTATGTGGGCTCGGACTGTGGCTGCTTCTGGGGGGAGAGTTGCCTTAGGCACACTATAACGCAACAAGACAGGATTGCGGACCGTGATCCGCCCCATCCGCCGGTTCTGCTCATGCCATGCGGAAAACCAATCTCAAGCGGCATGCGCTTCGCTGAATTCGATTGACGTGCCGAATCCATTCTTGGATCATGGTTGCACAACTGCCGGGCTTTTTACGCCGCATGATTTCTGGAGGACGCTTTGCGTACATCCGTGTCGTTTGTCCGTTGCCTTTCCCCGCTATTCGTTACCATGGTCCTTCCCCTCCTGCTTCCATGCGGCCTTTGGGGACAGACAACGAAGACCCAGATCGACTACACCGGCAGTCTTTACGGCTATTACCGAATGGAATATAACGAGGCGGATCAGAATCATCTGCCGCCCGTGAAGAGTTTTCTTGACTACCGCAACGCCGATTCGAGCAGATTGCTGCTGAGCATGGGCGACAACTTTGGCCCCGAGTTTGGCGCCTCCATTCAGCTTGAAAACCTCAATACCCCCGATCCTTCCAAGGGCGGCTGCAATCTGCCTCAAACCATAGACCCAGGTACAAAGGAAACCCGACCAGAAAGCCTTTACAAGGACGACGGTCGAGTCGCTCCCAGAGCCGATTGCGACAACGTGCTCAATTTCTTGATGCATGCTGGATTTCGCGCCGTTGTGCCCGGAAGCCAGGACTTTATGTATACCGCGCAATGGCTGCGCGTGTCGGCGCTGCTCCTGTCGGATGCTGGCCAGGACTCGATCCAGAAAGAGGCGATCGGCAATTTCGACCACAAGACTCAACTTCTCGGCGCGAATCTGCGCATCGCCTTGAAAGGTGGAGGTGGCACGCGCTGTCCCTTGCTCTTCAGCCAAAATCCATTGGACCGGAACACGTTCCGTTGTGTGGGCGATGCCTCCGCGCCCGAACCAGAACCTCTCGACTGGCTCGGCCGCCTCGACCGTCTCGCCCGCAACGGCGGAAGCAATCCCACCGTTGCGGCTCTTCAGGTGCTCGCGTCAGAAAGCGCCGCCCAGGCGCAAGGCCGGCCAATTGAGCTCAGCGAGCTTGTGCGCGACGAAATCTCCATTCTGCAATCGGCTTGGGGCCAGCGCTTCCACATTCCGGCTCTTTCGTCTGGCGAAAAATCAAAACAGGCGCAGGCCGGCAGCCAGGTATTGACTTCGGAGCAGGTAAGCGATCTCGTCGATAAGTTAAAAGCCATGAGCGATTGCCCCGCTCCAGCCAATACGGGCGATCAGGCCGAGATGTGCGCATACGTGAGCCGTCTCCAGGACATCCTGAATAGCATGAAGACCATCCTGGCGCCTCCGGTAAACAATCCGGGCGCAGGTGCGGCGCAGCAGACCGCCGCCGGCCGCAAAGGTGTTGGTGCTTCCTTGATATTGACCGATACTGAGCGCGACGCCGCAATCGATGGCTTGCTCCGCACCGTCGCGATCGAAGAAAAGGACATCGGTTACACAGTCGCACAGACTGCGGACGGTAGCAATGTCCTCATTGTCGGTCTTACCGGCCAGAACACCATGAATGCGGTATCGCAAACAAACATTCGTTTGTGCCTGGGCACTCATAAAGATCCTACGAGCGCCTTTGGGGTTTGCGGCGACCGTGAAACTCCCGGCAGTGGCACCGCGGTTGCCACCGATCCGGTTCCGATAACCGAGGCCATCGTGCGCGGCGCCGAGCTTTTGGCCGCCGACCACAAACAGCGCCCCTTCGACAAGATTGTCGTCATGGCCCAGATGCCTCGCACTGAGGCGGAGGTTCTCTCCGAACGCGTCTCAGCCCTGTTAAAGAATGATGGCGCCCACTTCCACGTCGACGTCGTACTCAGTGAGGCCGAGTCCGGATATGGCACTCCGCAGCTCTCGCTCAGTTTTCCAGCGTCCGCGAAGCGCGACTACCCCGCTCCCGTCGTGGCGCCTATTCCCAGCTACAATTCTCAAACTGGCGATTACCCCGGGAAAATCTCGCGCCTCACCCTTGACTCCCCGGCCGATATGAGCTTCTCCATCGTCAACGAGCCCGATGGCATCTTTGCGCCGCCTCCAGTCCAGGGTTCCAATCCCACAACTATCGAACTGCTTTCTCAATTGATGGCGCAGTTACAACACTCCACCACGCCGATTTCCATCGTCGGCTCTGATCCAAAAAGCAAAGCTGAGTTTGCGCTCCTCAATGACCTGGAGAAAGCGTCCCGCCCCAACGCCGACGTTGTCCTGTTGCAAAGCCGCGATGTGGAGCTGGATGCAATTGGCCCGGGCTACTCCGGCTATGAAGTGTGCGCCAATGAGACCGAGCATCCTGATCTGTGCAAGTTGCGCGTCGCCCTTGATCGCATCTTCTGGAAGGGCGACTACCTGGAGTATGTCGCCGTCACCGGCAAGAGCCTGAAAAGTATGCTCGCAGTGTCAGAGGAGCAGATGGCTCAGCAGGCTCAACTGGCCGATACCGGCGTTACTCAGGAGTGGCTCATCTCCTACGGCATTGTGCAGTCCACCCTCGCCAACGTCACTGAAATCAACCAGAACAACGAGCCTTTGTGGATTCCAGTCGATCCATCGTGCAATGGCGACGCTGCGGGCAAGACCACCTACTGCATAGGAGGAACGCCTGTCACCGACGATGGCTATTATTGGTTGGTTACCAGCGATCAGTTGGCCCAGGATAAGGCTGTCTACGGTACGCTCGAGAGCCTTCCCCCCGCTAACCACCAAAGAACGGATGTCTACATTACCGCCCCCCTCTCGCACTACCTTCTCAATTCCTTGCATGGCGCTGCCCCACAAGTCGCTGCCCTGGCGCCCGCCGCAGGTCCCGCGGAAAAGGTAATCACCGCCCAAAACCAGCAATTCCAGCAAATGCCGCTTTGGCAAATCGAATTTGCCAAGGTGATCGCCAGCTTCACTTCGCGGGCGCCGGTCGGCGGAAATGCCAACGTTCAGCAGTTCCAGGGAGTCTCCGACGCTCGCGCCTCTGCCCCCACCTCGCAGGAATTGGATCTGGAATTGGCCAACAGAATTACGGGAACTTTCTTCAAACCGGGCGGCAGCGCCAACGCGCTCGCGTCCCTCTCTGTCGGCGAGCAAACTGCCTTCGCCTACGACCGCGCGGTTATCGGCAATCTTACCGGCAGGCCGATCAACCCCTCCTATTCGTTGAACAATCTGACTGAGGGCGCCTTCCTCCAGGTTCGCCTTCACGCTTTAAAAAGTGACAATTCCGTACGCAGCGTGCGTTCCCTGCCGCGAAGCTTGCTTGTGCTCACGCCGCGTCAATACCAGATTGAAATCAACACTCCCTACCTGTTCTTTCCTTGGGCCGCTTCCGCCGGGTCCGGCGAACTCACAGTCCAGCTCCCGCGCGTCTCAGGTTGGACTGACCGCGCTGGCTTCAGGCGTGAGTTTGGCAACAATCGCCCCAAATCCCGTTTCTCGGCGGGAAGCTACTACGAGGCGGGCATGGAGTTTAGCCAGCAGAATGGAGTCCTGTCTTCGCTCACCCTCCAAACTGGGTCCGCGCAAAAGTACTGCCCGGTTCTCGCCAACGTCACGCTGCAATCCTGTTTCAGCTCCTCAACCTACGGCACGCCGTCGAAGCCGCTCACCATCAACAGCACAACAACGGTCGTTGGTTCGCCAGCAGTAAAAACACTCCACACTCCCGGCCTCTACTGGAATTTCCATTTCCAGAACCGTCTGTTTGGCAGTACTCCGGGGAAGCAAATCAGCCTGGTCAGCGACAGTACCGGTGACTATTTCTTCGGGCGTTCTCCCTCCGCTGAATTGACCACGCAAACGGAATATGACATTCCCTTGAGCTTGGCGCTGGTCCTTCCTTCCTGGGGCAATCTCACCTTCGCCCCAACTTACTCCGGCTTCTACTACAAACCGCAATTGAGCAGCAACAGTCTCGAGGAGAATTCATTCTCGATTGCTGCGCGCTGGTATTTCGCCCGCGATGCCCGCGTGCCCTTCCGCCGCCAGATTCCGCTCTCCGGCCCGGCATCCGCGGATCAAACCCATACTGGAAAGGGTCACTGAGGAACTCGCGCAACAGATTTTCCGCGCCCCGTCAGGCGGACTGGACGTGGTTGTGCGGCCTGTCTCGAAGGATGCCGTTGCCCTTGGTGAGCCAGGCAATGCCGAAGGCGATCAGCGCCAGCGATTCGCAGGTCAGCAGCGGGTTGATCGGCCTTAACCATTGCTCCGCTCTTTCCAGGTTCAGGCTGACCATCAACCCGTCGCAGACCAGGATCACCGCGCCGCACACCGCGTAGACAGCGTTTCTGTGCTGCTTGCGTCGAGTGCGGCTTTTCCCAGGCGCGCTCTTGCGGAACAGAACCAGGCAGAAATAGGCGAGGACGAGAAACATCTGCGCCGCAAACACGGTGTGAACCGTATT
>JBEKAJ010000129.1:0-9322 GCA_050018295.1 Occallatibacter sp.
GAAACTCCTCCTCGTGTGCTTGGCGGCTCACGTTCTGGAGTTTCTTGGGTGGACTCCCGTAAATGTCAAACTTCTACTGCCACCCCGGCAGAGCCGGGGGGCCTCCCATGCTTAGCTAGACTGCCTGCGAAGACCTTGGGGAATCTCGAAAAATGAGGGTTAAATCCACATCGCTATTCGTCTGTGCGGCGCTGTTCCTCTGCTGGCCCGCTCTCGCATTCACCCAGTTAGTCCCAGATCCGAATGCCCCGCCGCAGCCGGACGCTTCGCCAGCCGCACAGGCACCAGCGCCAACACAGGCACCCGCGCCAACGGCTACGCCGGCGCCCGAATCCCAGCCCACTCTGCCACCTCCTGGACCTCCGCCGTCGGCCAACTTCCAGAAACTTATCCCCGCCGATCAGCTCTCTTTCCTCAACGATTACGCCAACCAGCCGGCAAGAAGCCTGCTCAAAGACAAACGCTTCCGTAGCCTGCGGAATCAGGCCATTTCGAGCACCGAATACCACTATGGCCGCGACATGTCTCTCTCCGATGCGGTTGATACCGTTCTCGACGGCTCAATGCAGCCCGTCCGGGTCCGCGATGGCCGGTTCGTGACCGTCGAAGGCAGCAATGGCCCCTACCTCGGCGGCCGTGGCATGCTCTGGTTCGATATGCAAACTGGCGTCGCGATGGGCGCATTTTATTTCCATCCCACCAACGGCGAACCCACGCCTACAGTCACCGTCTTTTCGCGGCAGCTGACCGATCGCGAGCTAACGATGGGCCAGCTTCCGGAGCCTTTCGAAGATGACCTGGAGCAATGGATGGCAGATACGCGCATCGCCGAGGTAACGCCGCGCTACTTTATTCCTGAAAACGGCAAGAAGTATGTGCTGGAGCATGACGAAGACTATTGTTGGCACCCTCCCGGCAGCTCCGAGCCCGACCCTGACGACTGCCAGCAGATGAACGCAGACGCCGCAGATGACGACATGAACGCCGCCTACTTTATGCAGGAAACGGGAAACGCCGCCAACGCGACAGCCTGGATGCTCGGCCCGGATCAAATCGCGTGGCTCGAAGTTCGCGACCGAACCTGCGGCTCGCGCGGATATGCCTGCCGGATTCGCATCACCCGTCAACGCACGCGGGTTCTTTTGGGGCATCCTGGGCTGCAGCGATTAAGCAGGTAACGAGAACAGCGCGCATACCGGCTGCGCCTCGCAAACGGGCGGAATTGCCAGCATTGCGCGGAGCTGATGAAGGCAGACCGATTTGGCGCGGCGAATGATACACTCTGTGAGCCCGGCCTGAGGGTTCCCCAAAAATCCATCGATCTCGCTGGGCTCACAAGGAGGTCAACTATGCACCCAGGCAATTCCGCTGAAGCTCCGCTCAACCCGGGCATCGTTTTCGAGATGGTCCAGGCCCATCAACGCACGGCGGCCCTGAAGGCGGCCATCGATCTCGACATCTTCAGCGCGGTCGGCAAAGGGCCCGGAGATGCTGCTTCCATCGCGCGCCACGCGAAGGCATCGGAGCGCGGCATCCGCATCTTGTGCGATTTTCTGGTGATCAACGGCGTGCTTGCCAAAGAGAATGGGCGCTATAAGCACACACCGTCGAGCGCAGCGTTTCTTGACCCGGCCTCGCCCGCCTGCATGGCATCGGTCGCCCACTTCCTGAGCGAGTCGGCGATCATGCAGGCCGATGCGCAACTGGCTGAGATTGTTCGCTCGGGTCGCACGAATCTTCCCGGGCAGGGCACGGTTGAACTGGAGAATCCCATATGGGTCGAGTTCGCCGAGAAGATGGCACCGATGATGGGACCGATGGCGGGGCCGTTGGGCGCAGTGGTGCTGGATGGGCACAACGGGCCGATGCGCGTGCTCGATATCGCGGCCGGTCACGGACTGTTCGGCATCGAGATCGCCAAGCAGAACCCGCAGGCCCATGTGACAGGGCTGGATTGGGCTCCGGTGTTGCGCGTGGCGCTGAAGAACGCGGAGAAGGCCGGCGTGAAGGACCGCTACAACATGCTGCCGGGCAGCGCGTTTGAGGTGGAGTTCGGCGGCCCGTACGACGCAGTGCTGCTGACGAATTTCCTGCACCACTTCGACAAGCCCGCGAATGTCGGGCTGCTGAAAAAGGTTCGCGCGGCGCTGAAGCCGGGCGGACGCGCCGCGACGCTCGAGTTTGTGCCCAATGAAGACCGCGTCTCGCCGCCGATGCCGGCGGCCTTCGCCATGACGATGCTCACCACGACTGCTGAAGGGGATGCGTATACGTTCGCGGAGCTTTCGGCCATGTATACCGAGGCCGGGTTCAAGGGTGTGACCCCGCATCCGATCCCGCAGAGCCCGCACACGATTGTGATGGGGAGTGCGTAAGGGAATAAGCGGCAGATTGGCTGTGGCTCATCCCCGGCGGGAACGGACGGCGGCGGCGAGCTCGGCGAGAAGGGTGCGCGTTTCTTCCCAATCGATACAAGCGTCGGTAATGCTTTGGCCGTAGACGAGCGGCTGGCCGGGGACGAGCTTCTGCGCGCCTGCAACGAGATTACTTTCAATCATCGCGCCGATGATGTTGCGATTGCCGGTGGCGATCTGCCCGGCCACGTCGTGGCAGACGATGGCCTGGCGACGATAATCCTTGCCGCTGTTGGCGTGGCTGAAGTCGATCATGATGCGGGGCGCGATGCCGGCTTGCTCCATGAGCGCGGTGGTTTCAGCGACGCAATTGGCGGTGTAGTTCACGGTTTTGCGGCCGCCGCGCAAGATGATGTGGCAGTCGGGGTTGCCGGTGGTGACAAAGATGGCCGACTGGCCGTGATGCGTGTGGCCAAGAAAGGTGTGCGAGCAGGCGGCGGAGAGCACTGCGTCAACGGCCACCTGAATGTCGCCCGAGGTGGCGTTTTTAAATCCAACGGGACACGACACGCCGGAGACGAGTTGGCGATGCACCTGGCTTTCGGAGGTACGCGCGCCGATGGCTCCCCAGCAGACGAGGCCTGCGATGTACTGCGGTGAGATCATGTCGAGAAACTCGGTTCCCGCGGGCACTCCCATCTCGGCAAGGTCGATCAAGAGATGGCGCGCGAGGCGCAGGCCGTCGTTGATTTTGTAGGAGCCGTCGAGATGCGGATCGTTGATGAGGCCTTTCCAGCCGATGGTGGTGCGGGGTTTCTCAAAGTAGACGCGCATGACTATGCGCAGGTCGGCAGCAAATTCGCCAATAGCGCCCTTAAGCAGGCCGGCGTATTCGCGGGCGGCTTTGGGGTCGTGAATGGAGCATGGGCCGACGAGAACGAGCAGGCGATCGTCCTGCCCCTTGAGGATGGAAATGATCTCGTTGCGCGCGTTGAATATGGTGGACGACGCAGCTTCGGTAACAGGAAGCTCTTCCTCAAGGAAAACCGGAGGGAGAACGACCTTGGTCCATTGGATACGGAGATCTTCAGTGGGATGGAACATGGGCTCTCTTCTGGCGCGGAGCGATCAGGGGCGGCGCACAGGCGCGGCCCTCTAACGAATCTATCAGCCCGAAGACAAGAAAGGACCTGCGCCGGCGGAATCTCCGGCGGGCAGCTTCGTGCTTTGCGATTGAATTGCGAGGGTCGGAGGCCCTCGCTACAGCCGGTCTGGAGACCGGCGTTGCCCGCGATGCGCGGCGGGATCAGCGCACGGCTTCGTAGGTTGCAATGCCAGCAGCCGCGGCTCCCGCGCCAATCAACACCGGCACCAGGAGGCGAACGTGATGCCTTGGCTCTGAGCCCTCGCCAATGTATTCCTTGGCTTTCTTCACCTGCACCAAGTCGGCGTAAAGGTGCGTCTGGGTCTTGTTGTTGTCCGCATCGGTGAATTGGAACGACGCAGCGGAAAGCGTGCCCAAAGAACCAAAGGTCTGAGAGCTGTCGCGGAATTCGAAGTCAAGAAAGGTGCCTTGGCGAAACTTGGTGAGGCGCTTTTCGATTCTTCGCGCGTGTTTGTCGAGAGGCGCGGAAGACTGCGCCTGGGCGAGCTGTGCCGCCGCGAGCAGCGTCAAAGAGCCGAGCGCGAGGGCGGCAAAGATGTGGATGAACGACTTGCGACGACGAAAGCTGGGAATGCTGTCGAGAAAGCTGGTCAATACGCTGTTCATAGGGGGCCTCCCGAGAAAGACCGCAACACCGAAGCCTTGTCGCTTGCTGGGCTGCGCCCACGACAAGTGCCGGTGCGTAACAACTTACCACCAAATTGGGTTCTTGAGTCACCCACAGCGGTGCCTTTGGTAATGTGGAAAGTCCGGAAGGCGATGAGAATCAAAGGCTTGGGAACGGCCGTGGAATTCGAATCTTTTCTCGATCGGGCCAGTTTGGGGCGGAGTTTCTCGGAGGGGCAGTCCAGAAGGAAATCATGGCCCAGGCACCCAAGGGCAACCCGACGGTGTCTTGACAGTAAACGCTTGCAATCCGTAAGATCAAGGGGAAGGGGCGCGAAGAATTCCCTTTGCAAGTGCAAGAAATATAAGCAGTTAATGAATGGCACCCAGTCCGTCGCGCGGCCTTGGCCGCGTGCCGAAGAGGACGGAGAGCAGCCAAGATGCCTGAAGCGCGCCTGAGCCCGCGCGAGCGGCTGGTGTTAACGGCCATCATCGAGTTGTATATCGCGACCGGCGAACCGGTGGCATCGCAGGCGGTTGCGCACTTCTTCGCCGACCGGGAAGGGCTGAGCTCAGCGACACTGCGCAACGTGATGGCAGCACTAGGCGAGGCAGGACTGCTGGAGCAGCCTCACACATCAGCCGGACGCGTTCCCACGGCGGTGGCATTCCGGTATTACGTGGAGCAGATTACGCAACCCGGGCGTGCGCAGGCGGGCCTCGGCGGCGGAACCGTGCCAGGACGCGTGGAAACGCCATTGAGCGAAGCTCGCCGCGGACAGATTGAGGAAAGCTATACCGGCGTGGCCAGCTCCAATGATTACCTGGAGCGAACATCGCACGTGCTGGCGCTGATTTCGAGCGGGCTGGGTGTGGCGCTGGCGAGCTCGACCGCGGGTCAGGTGCTGGAGCACATTCATTTTTCGCGGCTGTCGACGGGACGCGTGCTGGCGGTGCTGGTGACGCAGGCCGGCACGGTTCAGGATCGCGTGCTGGCGGTGGATCATCAAATGACGCCGGTGGAACTGGAGACGGCGGGCACGTATTTGAACGAGAATTTCCGCGGCTGGCAGATCGAGCGGATCCGGGCCGAGGTGGCTCGCCGAGTGGAGATGGAGCGCGAAGCTTACCGGGAGTTGCTGACGTCGGTTGAAGAGCTGTGCCGCAAGGGCGCGCTGGCAGGCGACGATGGCGGCGCAACGATTTTTGTGGACGGGATTGCGAACCTGATCAGCGCCGAACAGGACCGCGAGCGGCTGCGGCAGATGCTGCTGGCCGTGGAGGCAAAGCAGCGGCTGGTCGAGCTGCTGAATGCATATGTGGACGGCCGCCAGCAGGAGGTGCGCGTGGTGGTGGGCCTGGACGAGGCATCACCTGCCATGCAGGACCTGGTGCTGATCGGCGCGCCGGCGCGGCTGGGCGGCGGCAATTTGGGCACGGTGGCCGTGATTGCGCCCACGCGGATTCAATATCAGGAGATGATCCAGGCGGTGAGCTACATCGCGCGCCTTTCCGAGCGTATTCTGGACGTTCCTACGACGTAGGCGCCGGCGTTTCGGCGGCGGCCAGACCGCATCTGGATAAGGTCGGCGCACATCAAGTTGGCGCTCATCAGGCGCCGGCACAGAAGGCTGCAGCCGGACGGGAAAGACATCATCCAATAAGAAGACGTTCAAGAGATTCTCGGAGAATGTGCTGAATCATGTGGAAGCAGAAGACAGAATTGACAGAAGTGGACGCCCCGGAGTTTGAAGAGGCCGCGCGCGAAAGAAAGGAAGTGACCCTCGATCCCGCGACGGAGCTGCCGGCGCCGACGGCTGAGGAGGAGCTCGCCGCCGAGACGGTGGAGCAGGCAGGGGCTGGAGCCGCGGCAGAAGCGCCTGAGCAGACTGAACTGGACCAGTTGAAGGCCGAGCGCGATCGGCTGCTGGATCGGCTGGCACGGCTGCAGGCGGAGTTTGAGAATGCACGCAAACGCGCGGAGCGCGAGCGGGCCGAATACCGCGAGTTTGCGACGGGCAGCGTGGCGGAACAGTTTCTGCCGGTGCTGGATAATCTCGAGCTGGCGTTGAAATCGACGGGCTCGGAGGAGCAGTTGCGGTCGGGAGTGAGCCTGATCGTGAAGCAAATGGAAGAGATTCTGGAGAAGATGAAGGTGAAGGCGGTTCCTACGGTGGGCGAGGCTTTCGATCCGCGCTTCCATGAAGCCCTGGGGACGGTGGAGCGGGACGATTTGCCGGATCAGCACGTGGCCGAGGAGGTTCGCCGCGGCTACAAGATTCGCGAGCGGCTATTGCGGCCTGCGCTGGTGCGCGTGGCGCACAATCCGAAGCAAGTGAATGAGTGAGAGAAGCTGCCGTTAGCTATTAGCCATTAGCTCTTAGCTGCATTGGGGGGAGAGCGGGCGGCTGAGGCGGCGCGAAGATGCGTGCAACGAAGTTTGCCGATAAGAAAAAGGCGAACAAGGCACAAGCACTGAGGTTGAGGAGCTGAAAGCTGAAGGCCGACGCCTGAAAGCTGACAAGGGGAAGAATGGGTTCTAATACAAGAGTGGGCAAAGCAGATTATTACGAGGTTCTGGGCGTCTCGCGCGACGCCAGCGATCAGGAATTGAAGAGCGCGTACCGGAAACAGGCGCTGAAGTATCATCCTGACCGCAATCCCGGCGACCATATAGCCGAGGAAAAGTTCAAAGAGGCCAGCGAGGCCTATCAGGTGCTGAGCGACGCGGACAAGCGCGCGGCCTACGACCGTTATGGTCATGCGGGACTGGGCGCGCAGGGATTTGGCGCCGGTCCGTTTGCGGGCGGCGTGGACCTGGGCGACATCTTCGGCGATCTGTTCGGCGAGATGTTCACGATGGGCGGCGCGCCGGGCGGGGCATCGCGCGGCTCGCGGACGCAGCGCGGCGACGATTTGCGTTTCGACCTGACCATCGATTTTGAGAATGCGATCTTCGGCACCGAGAAGGAAGTGAAGATCCGGCGACTGGAAACGTGCGGGGTGTGCAACGGCAAAGGGAGCGCGTCAGGACGGGGACCGAGCGTTTGCAGCCACTGCCAGGGGCGGGGCCAGCTGCGCTATCAACAGGGGTTCTTCTCAGTGGCGCGGACGTGCGTGGCTTGCAGTGGGACCGGCACGGTGATCAGCGATCCGTGCTCCGCGTGCCGCGGCGAGGGGCGAAAAGCCGCCGAGGTCAAGCTAAGCGTGAAGGTGCCGCCGGGCGTGGAAGAGGGAACGCGCATTCGTTACGCCGGTGAGGGCGATGTGGGCCGCGTGGGCGGTCTTAAGGGCGATCTGTACGTGATTCTTTCGATCCGGCCGCACGATTATTTTGAGCGCCACGGATACGATTTGCATTGCGTGCTTCCCATCAGCTTTCCGCAGGCGGCCATGGGCGCGGAGTTC
This sequence comes from Occallatibacter sp., assembly GCA_050018295.1. Classification (GTDB taxonomy): domain Bacteria; phylum Acidobacteriota; class Terriglobia; order Terriglobales; family Acidobacteriaceae; genus Telmatobacter. The sequence goes on from JBEKAJ010000129.1 coordinate 7,534, forward strand.
GAGATTCCCGGAATCGATGGGCCAGTGAACATCAAGATTCCCGAGGGCACGCAAAGCGGCAAAGAGCTGCGCATCCGAGGGCGCGGCGTTCCCTACCTGAACGAAAGAGGAAAGGGCGACCTGATTGTGAAGGTGCTGGTACAGATTCCGCGCAAGCTGAACCGCGCGCAGCGCGAGTTGGTTTCGAAGCTGGCCGAGTCGATGGCCGTGGACAATAAGCCGACTTCGCCGGGCCTGATGGAGAAGATGAAGGATTTGTTCAGCTGAAAGACCAGCTCTTAGTTGTTAGCTCGTAGCTTTCAGCGATTCCCGGCGGAGACCGAACGCGCGAGGCCTGCAGAGGCGCAGACTTCTACTGCTGGGGGGGCGCAAACGGGCTTGGAAGGGATTGGTGGAGCTGAGCGGGATCGAACCGCTGGCCTCCTCGTTGCGAACGAGGCGCTCTCCCAGCTGAGCTACAGCCCCACGACATTACTAGTTTACCAGCGTCCTGAAAATCCTGAAAGGCGGGGCGTTCCGCGCCTTTCCCCTTTTGGACGAGCTTCACGGCGCGCCTGCGGCGAATCCGTCGGCCAACATCCTACAGCTGGTTCATGTTGGCCAGGAACTCGGCGTTATTGCGGACCTTTTCCAAGCGGCTGATCAGCAGCTCCATGGCCTCGACCGGCGAGAGCGGGTTGAGCACTCGGCGCAGGATGAAGACGCGTTGCAGGTCTTCCTTGGGAATGAGCAGCTCTTCCTTGCGGGTGCCGCTGCGCTGAATGTCGATGGCCGGGAAGACGCGCTTGTCGACCAGCTTGCGGTCGAGAATGATTTCCATGTTGCCGGTGCCCTTGAACTCTTCGAAGATGACTTCGTCCATGCGGGAGCCGGTATCGACGAGCGCTGTCGCGATGATGGTGAGCGAGCCGCCTTCCTCAATGTTGCGGGCCGCGCCGAAGAACCGCTTGGGGCGTTGCAAGGCATTGGAATCGACGCCGCCGGAGAGGACTTTGCCCGAGGGCGGAACGATGGTGTTGTAGGCGCGCGCGAGACGGGTGATGGAGTCGAGGAGAATGACGACGTCGCGCTTGTGCTCGACGAGGCGCTTGGCCTTCTCGATGACCATTTCTGCCACCTGCACGTGGCGGGCGGCGGGCTCGTCGAAGGTGGAGCTGATGACTTCGCCCTTGACCGAGCGCTGCATGTCGGTGACTTCTTCGGGGCGCTCGTCGATGAGCAGGACGATCAGGACGACTTCGGGGTGATTGGTAGTGACGGAGTTGGCGATGGACTGCAGCAGCATGGTTTTGCCTGTGCGCGGCGGAGCGACGATGAGGCCGCGCTGGCCCTTGCCCACGGGCGTCAGGAGATCCATGACGCGGCCGCTGACGCCTTCGCGCACCGTCTCCATCTTGATGCGCTCCTGGGGATAGAGAGGGGTGAGGTTGTCGAACAGAATCTTGTTGCGCGTCTCTTCAGGCGACTCGAAGTTGATGGCCTCGATCTTGACCAGGGCGAAGTACTTCTCGCCTTCGTGGGGCGGGCGGACGTTGCCGCTGATGGAGTCACCGGTTTTGAGATCGAATTTGCGAATCTGCGAGGGCGAGACGTAGATGTCGTCGGGGCCGGGCAGATAGTTATAGTCGGGGGAGCGGAGGAAGCCGTAGCCGTCAGGGAGAATCTCGAGAACTCCCTCGGCGAAGATGTGGCCTTCTTTTTCGCTCTGCGCCTGGAGGATCTTGAAAATGAGATCCTGCTTGCGAAGGCCGCTGGTCCCGGGAATTTCCAGGGTACGCGCGATGCGGCT
>JBEKAJ010000130.1:0-9309 GCA_050018295.1 Occallatibacter sp.
AGAGAAAGATCGGGGGAGCCATGAACGATCTTCCCGACGAAATCGCGCGGCTTGAGAAACGCCTGCAAACGCTAGAGCAGCGCGTGCACGCGCTGGAGCATCCGCTCGAAGCGCGCTGGCCGCATCCCTCGCCTGAACCGGAAGCTGAGTCGGCTGCGCTAACTGCTGCGACCGCGCCCCTCGCGCCGGCCGGAAGCATCTTCTCTGTACTGGGCAGGGCGATGCTGGGCATCGCAGGCGCGTATGTGCTGCGCGCGGTTGAGGAGTCCAGCTCGCTTCCCCGGCCGGCCGTTGCTGCCGCCGGCATCGCTTACGCCTTCGCGTGGCTGGTGTGGGCGGCACGGACGCGCGGAGGGTTGCGGTTCGCAAGCGCGATCTACGCCGGAACTTCGGCACTGATCCTGGCTCCGATGGTCTGGGAGCTCACCTTGCGCTTCCATGTGATTTCACCGGCGATGGCTGCCGGCGTGGTTTGCGCCTTTGCAGTTGCGGCAGTTGGCCTGACCTGGAGACAAAACCTCAAACCGGTGCTGCGAGCCGGCTGCGTGGCGGCGGCCGGGCTGGCGCTGGCACTGGCCGTTGCCTCGCACACGCTGATGCCCTTCGTCGCTGTACTGATCATCATGGCGGCAATCTGCGAGTTTGCTCCGCGATTGGAAAGCGTTCCCGAGGTTCGCGCGCTGGTGGCGCTGGCTGCCGATGCGGCGATCTGGATCCTGATCTATATCTACTTTGCGCCTCAAGCTGCGGGCGAAGAATATCCGTCGCTGGGGAGAGCGACATTGGTCGCACCCGGCGTGGCGATCTTCCTGCTGTTTGCGTCGAGCGTGGGTTGGCAGACGCTGGCGCGCAGGCGAAAGATCTTAATCCTTGCGACGATCCAGACGACGATTGCGTTTCTGCTGGCTGCGGTGAGCGTGGCAGACTTCGGTCCGCAAGGCAGCGTCTTGATTCTCGGGGCGATTTGCCTGGTTCTGTCTGGCGCTGTCTATGCGGCGGTCTTTACGGTCTTTGAGCGCGCGAAGGAACCGCGCAACGTCGCGGTCTTTGCTGCGTGGGGTGCGGCGCTGCTTCTGGCCGGGAGCTTTTTGTGCCTGCCGCCGCTAGCCACAATTGCGCTGTTGGGCGCGGCCGCGATCGCGGCGACGCTTGTGGGAAGCCGAAGGAACCGGTTGGCCTTTGAGTTTTACGGGATGGTGTTCCTGCTGGCTGGAGCCGCGGAATCAGGATTGCCGAGCTTTCTTATCAGCGCATTCGTGGGGACTCCGCAAGTCACGCCGGCGGCAGGCGTTTGGTTGATCGCGTGTTCCGCGATCCTCTGCTATGCGGCTGCGCAGCCGCGCGAGGGCGAATCCTGGTTGCCGCAAACACTTCATCTTGGCTTTGCCGCGCTCGCGGCCGCCGCCGTAACTGCGCTGCTGGTGGAGGGGCTCACGGGTCTGGCCGCGCTCCGCATTCAGCCAGGCGCGCATCACCTGGCATTCATCCGAACGTTGACGCTGTGCGCGGCGGCGCTCGGTCTGGTGTTTAGCGGAGCGCATTGGCGGCGAGTCGAATTGACGCGGCTGGGGTACGCAGCAATGGCTCTGGTCGCAATCAAGCTTGTTACCGAAGACCTGCGTCACGGCCACCTGGCATACATTGCCGCGTCAATCTTTCTCGTGGCTCTTACGCTGATTGCGGCGCCGCGCATGGCGCGAGCCAGGCAGACGGCGCTCGGCAAATAGCAAACGCGACTTGAATGCTCTCTTCGTGTCCGCCGCAGCGCACTGCGGCGGACACGGAAAGAATGGGCGCGGCACGAGTCAGCGGACGATCTCCGGACTGTAGACGTCGGGGCGGTACCTCGGCGGCTGGTTGGTCGGATACGGCTTTACGGTGCGGCTCTCCTCGCCGCGGAGCTTCATCTTGCTCAGGTGCACGTCATAGCCAGTGCCGGGGAGCAGCGATTCGAGAACAAAAGTCTCCGTGCCGCTGCTCTTGAGCTCGCGATAGCGATAAATGCCGACTTCGCCTTCGCTGTTTTCTGTGCCGCCAGAGGGCGCGTCGAGAAAATGCTGTGCGTCGGCCACGGTGGCCGCGGGATGGTCGTCGCCTTCCGTCAGGCTTTCAGCCGCATAGGAGCGGACCAGCTTGGTCCAATAACGGGAGAGCAGATCGGTGTTGGCGAAGAGGTCGGCCCATATGATCTCGCCGCGAACCGCAACCACCACGCCGACGGCATGCTCGTCGCGCAATTGAGCGAGCACCTGCTCGCGGGCATTCATCACAGGAGCGGCTGCCTCATCGACTTTCTCGCTAACACCCGAGTCCTGCATCGCCTTGGCGTAGCTGCTTGTGCCGAGAGAGCGGCGATACAAGCCTCCGGGGGCCGATCCACCGGAACCCACCGGCGGCGCTGCCGCGACTTCCATTTGCGAGATGGCGCCGTTCACCGAGTTCCACACTTGCTGCTGGTCCTGATCGACCATGGCGCGCTCGCGCACTTCGGGCTGGACCATGAAGCTCCTCGCAGCCGATTTGCCGGCAACGCCAAAGGTGGCCGAACTCTCGGTCCAGCGGCCCGGCTCGATGCAGAATACCCCGAGGTCGATGGGATCGGCGTCAGGGGGAACAATGCGATCCTTGGCGACGATGCGGTCCTGTTTGCCGCCGGTGACAATTTCGCCCGCAAGCAGCAACAGCGGGTGTTTGGAGTGGTTGACGAGAACCAGCGTGTTCACCTCGTCGCCACGATAGGTCTCGCTGGGAGCCGGTGGATTCGCGGATCCCCGGGGACGCACCAGACCTCGAGCGCGGCCGGCTTCGGTCACTTCCACCTCTCCGCTCTTCAGGCCCTCATCGAGGGTGATGAACGGGGTTTCGCCCGTGAACTTACCGTCGGCGCGCACAACCGGGAACAGCAGAAGATTGCCGCTCACGATGGGAGCGAGCACGCGGTAAGGACCGCCTTCGCCCTGCGCCGGGCCGCCGGCCGCTTTGACGCCGTTCCATTGCAAAACTGCCGCGAGCGCGATGAGCAGCGCCGCCGCTACCCCAAATCTGCCCCAATTCTTCATAAGTCTCCTCCGCCGGTCTATGGTTTGGCGCACCGGCCTTCAAAAGGGGAACGCCGGGCCGGCGGGATCTTGCAGAGTTTTTTTGCGGGCTCAGGCTGGCTGCGGGCATACTGTTCGGGGGCCAAAGAGCGGATCAAAACGTCCAAATAAATAGGCGAATCGTGAGGCAGTGAGAATGGCGCCAGCGGAGTCCGTGGCCAGCGTGGCAGAGGCCGAGCTCCCCGCACTGCGGGGAGCGATCGACGGCCGTCTGCTCGACGAGCTTTGGCGCGCGAGCGATGCGGCCGGCTGGGGCCTGGAGCGCGACGAGTTCGACCGGATCCTGCGTGAGGCAGGAACGGCGTGGAACTTTGGCCTGGCGGAAGGCCCCGCACCGACACAGCGACAGCAGGCATCCTTCTTTCGCGGGCTGTGCCTCGGCGATCTGGTTCTCGCGCGGGCCTGCGCGGCCGGGAACGAGCGCGCGTGGGAGCACTTCATCGCTCAGCACCGCCAGCCGCTGATCCGTGCGGCCATTGCCATCACTGGCAGCGAAACGCTGGGCCGCGATCTGGCCGATCAGCTTTACGCTGAGCTCTACGGATTGAACACGCGCGAGGGCGAGCGGCGCTGTCCGCTGCTCTCGTATCGCGGGAGGGGCTCGCTGATGGGCTGGCTGAGGACCACTCTGGCCCAGCGGCACGTGGATCACTATCGTCGCAGCGGGCGCGAGGAGCCGCTGAAAGACGTGGATGCGCCAGCGACCGAGATTACGCCCGAGATTCCCGTCGGCGAGATTTCGCAATTGGAGCTGGCCATTAAAGATGCGCTTCGCGAGCGCGACGCTGAGGAGCGCTTTCTTCTGGCGGCTTATTATCTTGACGGGCAGACGCTGCTCGAGATTGCGCGTGTGCTGGGGGTCCACGAGGCCACGGTGAGCCGAAAACTGAGGCGCGCGATCGAGGGCACGCGGAAGCAGGTGCTGAGGAATCTGCAACGCAGCGGACTAAGCAGGCGCGCGGCGGAAGAGGCGCTGGGCGCCGATCCGCGCGATCTGAATGTGAACCTGAAAAAACTTCTGCAAAATTCGCAGACGGAAGCGTTCCAGGAACAGGCGGCGCCACGAGTATGGCAATGAATGGTAACGGCCAACACGAGTTTCATCCCGACGCGGAGATGCTGAGCGCATTTGCCGAGCAGGCACTGGGCGAGCGGGAGCGCGGCGAGGTGCTCGAACATCTGGCGGCGTGCGGCCGTTGCCGGCAGGTGGTAGCGCTGGCGCGCGAGGCCGCGGGTGCCGAGGTTGCGGCACGGCGGCACGCGCCTGTCCGGCCGCGCGTTTGGTTCAGAAGCTGGGGGCTTGCCCTGGCTCCCGTGGCGGCGATCGCTGCGTCGGCTGTGATTGCGATTTATGTGCACGAGCGGGATGTGGAGCGGAACGCGGAATTCGCCCAAGTTGAGCAGCAGCAAGCGACCGAGAAAGCGCCGATGCCTCCGCAGGCACAAGCGCCGACAGCGCCGTCTCCGGCCAGCCCTGCCGAAAAGACGGCGGGGGCGGGCCGAGCGCCGGGCGGGCCATCGCGGGTGGTCACAGCAAAACGGAAGGCTCAGATTGAATTCATCGATCCGTACAACGATGAGGGCGGGCCAATACAGACAGCCAAAGAGGAGCAAGAGCTTGACCGTGCGCTGGAGGAGCCAGCGCCTCCCGCCGCTGAAGCCCACAGATCGACGGGGGAGGGTTCCACTCCGCCGGGAACATCGCCCGACGAAAGAAAGGAATCCGAAGTTGCGTTGCATGACGAGGAGCGGAAGAAACAGGCCGAGGCGGAGATGGAGGCGAGGGGCGGGTACTTGTTTGCCGCCAAGGCAACAACGTCAGCGGACGATCACCGTTCAGGGAGCGGCACGGCGGGAAGCGGCAATGTAGGGAACAACGAGCAGGTTGCGGTGACTGACCAACAGCTTGAGGCGCAGCCGGCTCCTTCGACCAGCGCCGGGGCACTCATGAGGCTGAGATCGGGCGGGGTTTCCGCTGCGCTCATGGCGAGACCGATCCACCTTCCCAGCGGGCTGCCGGCGGTTTCGATCACGCATGCGGGCCCGCGAATGCTCGCCATCGATAAGACAGGCGCGCTGTTCCTCAGCGAGGATTCCGGCGCGACTTGGGAGCCGGTGACGACGCAGTGGACCGGGCGCGCCATAGTGGTGCGGAGGAAGGCAGCGGCGAGTACCGCGGCAGCAGCGCCACCTGCGGCCGAACCTGCGGGAGGCACCTCCGGCGCGGGCACTGTGTCCCATCCCGATACAGTCTTTGAACTAATTAATGACCAAGATCAAGTGTGGTCGAGCGCAGACGGAAGAGTTTGGGCTGCGAGATGAGTTCGAGCCACGCACTTCGACCCACAGCGATCGAATTCCCCTGTTGAAAACACTCTTGCCTGCCGAAAATCAGTTACAGGAACGTGCGTGACAGCGGCGGCGCTCAGTGCAGCGCCAGGCGTCTGAATTGTCCGCGGCCTTTCCACTTTGCGGGAAGTTTGCGGAAATGGGGGACTGCGCAAGTGGGGGCGAACGGGTTGGATCAGCGAAACGGTTGCGCCACCACAGTGCCCTGGGCGTATCTGCGCCTTCCGCCGTTTCCGCAAGTTGCCGTCAGGGTGCTGCAACTGGCCAACAACGAGAACGTGCAGTTGCACCAATTGTGCGATCTGATCTCCACTGACCCGGCGTTCGCCAGCGAGGTTCTGACGGTATCCAATTCCCTGCTCTACGCTCCACGCTATCCCTCGACAACGATTCTGCAGGCTGTGGCAGTGCTGGGAGCAAACACGCTGCAGGGAATGTGCATGACGGTGGGCGTGAGGGCGTATCTGGGCAAGGCGATGAGCTACCCGGCCATGCGCGACTTGTGGCGGCACAACCTGGCCTGCGCCATCATCGCGGGAAGAATCGCGGAGGCGGGATCGCTCGACAAGGAAATCGCATACACCGCGGGCATCCTGCACGACGTCGGACGCATGGCGCTGGCAGCGATTCAGCCCAAAGCGTACGCAGCGCTGCTGGAGAAGCATCGCGGTGCCCCAGCCTCGATGCTGGAGGCAGAGCGTGAGTTGTTCGGCTGGGATCACTGCGAGGTTGGACGGCAACTCATCGGCGACTGGAAGCTGCCGGAAAACTTCGAAGCCGTGGTCGCCGATCATCATTCGGAGCGGCGCACGGACGGCGCGTGGGATCTGGGCGAAGTGGTGAAGGTAAGCTGCGCCATGGCTTCGGTATTGGGCTTTGCCGCATTTCCGGGATGCGTGACAGCGAACTACACCGAACTGCTCGATGAGCTTCCGGCGCGGGAACGAACACTGTTTTATTCCGACGCGGAGACGCTCAGAAGCGACGTTGCCAAGAGCATCCACTCGATCGAGTCGGTTTGCGCTTGAAGTTTCACCTTGCAACGATTGCGCCGGGACGCATTAGGCCCGCGGCCCGGCGCGTTTTTTGTTACACCCGAGGACTCCGCGCGGCTCCCCAGTCATTCGTAAGGATGAAGAGCAATGCGTTTGCGTCACTTGGATTGGTGCAGCCAAAGCTAACTCGCAATTTGCCCCGAAAATCCATCGAACGAGCGTTGGGGCGGAACTATAATCTTCCTGTTACCGCAAAACCTTCAGCCAGACTTGGGGGAACGGCTATGCCCAACGTCCTTGTGCCAACGCCGCGAGGCAAGATGCCCGCGTGGCTCGCTATCCCATCCAACGCGAGCCCGGCGCCGGGCGTGGTTGTCATTCACGACGTTCTTGGCATGACCCGCGATCATCGCAATCAGGCTGACTGGCTGGCTGGGGCCGGCTTCTTGGCGCTCGCGATCGATCTCTACTATCGGGGTGGAATGCTTCTCTGCCTCCGCTCGATCATCCGCGACTTTACAGAACGCTCGGGCCCCGCATTCGATGACATCGAAGCTGCGCGAAGCTGGCTCGCGGCACAACCAAACTGCACCGGAAAGATCGGCGTGATCGGTTTCTGCATGGGCGGAGGATTTGTTCTCCTGCTCATCTCAGGCCACGGCTTCTCAGCCGCCAGCGTGAACTATGGCGGAAAGCTGCCTCCGGATTTCGACGCCTTCCTCAAGACAGCGTGTCCGGTTGTGGGCAGCTACGGAGGGCTGGCGAAGTGGGAACAAGGCGTTGCCGATCAGCTTCAGATTGCGCTGGAGCGTGCCCTTATCCCTCACGACGTGAAGGAGTACCCGGATGCGGGCCACTCCTTTATGAACCAGCATGGAACGTTCCTGTTCAAGCTGCTTCGCTACAAAGCCATCGGCTACAATGAGCCGGCGACGCTCGACGCGCGGCGGCGCATCGCCGCCTTTTTCCGTACGCACCTGGATAGCTGACCGAGGGTGAACTTCTCACGCCCGCATCAGCTTACGCTGTAACTGCTCAAGGGTTTGGCCCTTGGTCTCGGGATACACAAACAACACCACCAGGAATTGCACTGCCGTCATCAGGGCAAAGAACACGAATGGCGTGGCCGTGCTCATCCTATTGACCACAACCGGGAACATCTGCGCGATCAGTGCGTTCATGAACCAGTGACTGGCGCTGCCAACGCCCTGGCCCTTGGAGCGGACCGCGGTAGGAAAGACTTCGCCGATATAAACCCAGATAACAGCGCCCTGCGAAACGCTGAAGAACCCGATGAAGGCGACCAGCAGCCACAGCAAGTCGCCGCGATGAGATTGCGTAGCAAACACCCAAGCCACGCCTGCCAGGCAACTGGCGCAGCCCGCTGCCCCGATCAACAGCAATGTTTTGCGGCCCAGCTTGTCGATAAGCGACATGCCGACGATGGTAAACAGAAAGTTGGTTGTACCAATGGCGATTGCCTGCTGGTCGCTCGAAATCTGGCTGAAGCCGGCGGCTGCGAAGATGTTGTTCAGGTAATACAAGATTGCGTTGATGCCGGCAAGCTGGTTGAATGCGCCGATGGAGATTGCGAGGAACAACGGATAGCGATACTTCCATTGGAAGACCCGCTCGTGAGCCGTCGCGTGTTCCTGCGCCAGCGCCGCCTGAATATCGGCCAGTTCTGCCTCCGGATCTGGATCTCCCATCATTTTCAGCACCGACAGCGCCTCATCTATCCGATTCTTGGAGACCGACCAGCGGGGGCTGCGCGGAATTCCGAAGAGCAACGCAAGGAAGACCACGGCCGGAGCCGCGGCGATGCCCACTTGCCATCGCCATTCCGCCGCGCCCAGGTGCATGGTGCGAATAACGTAATTGGAAATGTAGGCAAGCATGATGCCAAAGACGACGTTGAACTGGAAGGCCGCAACGAGGCGGCCACGCCATTTGGCCGGGGCAAGCTCTGCAATATACACAGGACCCAGCACCGACGATGCGCCAATGCCCAGCCCGCCGACAAAGCGAAACGCCATGAACGCCGGCCAGTTCCATGCGAGCCCGCACCCGAGCGCCGAGGCGACGTAGAGTAGAGCGGTGATGCGCAGCGTCTCGCGACTACCAAGCCTTTGTCCCACCTGACCCGCGCCCAGCGCGCCGATCACGGTGCCGACCAACCCGATAGCTACCGTGAATCCCTTGTCCTGCGGGTTTAGTCCGTACAGGCGAACCAACGCGTCGATCGCGCCGGAGATCACGACGGTGTCGAAACCAAAGAGCAGACCGCCCAAAGCTCCCGAGAGCGTTGCCCGGAGCAGCCTGGAATTGAGTTGCATGGTTATACGTCCTTCGCGTTCCAAATCATGCTACAGAGTGAAGGCGAGGGCGGCAAACAGGAGTTCGCGACAGAGCCCGCATCCACTTTGGGTATGCAGTTTTCGAAGTCAGCGCTGCAAAGAATGTTTTAAGCGGATGACTTCCCGGGAACGTCCCCGCGAGGCATCACGGCCAGAACGCGGCAACGGTGCTTGTCGGCTGCGCTCCACGCCAAGGCCATCTCGCTCTCCATGCAAGCACAATCGCCGGGTTCGAGAGTTTCGTGCATGCCGCCCGCATCCAGCCGAAGGCGCCCTTCAAGCACGTAGACCACCGCGCCGGTTTCCTGAAAGGCGTTGATGGCGACGTTAGCGCCGCCAGGCGGAAACTCAACCACCTGCGCAACCAAGCGAAATCCTTCGCCTTCGGCGTTCAATGGCGTCACTTTCATGGAGTCCATGCCGCGTCCGTCGCCCTGCAAGTGTGCCTTGCGCGTGATGGAGAGCGTGTGGCGCGCGGGCTCGGAAAAGAAGTAGCTCATGCTTACGCCG
>JBEKAJ010000131.1:0-9296 GCA_050018295.1 Occallatibacter sp.
CCCATTCGGTATCCGCACGGCATAATCTGAGTGATCCTGGGGCACGGTGTAGCGAAAGACGCCTGCCGGCTCGCTCACGCCGGGCTCCCATCGCAGCCACGTCACCTGGCTTTGCAACACATCGCCCATCACCACGCCGAGAATCGGGCCAAACTCGCCGCTGGTAGTCAACCCTAACGCCGGTTGATCCTCCCTCTCGCCCTTTGCCGCGCTCGTGTCGCGCACCTCATGGCCGTCGCGGTAGGTAACCGTCGTGCTGGTTGCGCCCGTCGAGTGCAGTGACTTGTAGTCGGTTCTGCTTACGGTTACTCCAGGTGCTCGAACCCCTGTCGCCCCTGCCCCCAGAAAGTTAGGACCGGTCGCGGGAGCCATCTGTTGCGAGGGCGTGTCTTCAAAGTGCGTCGTTTCGCGAGTGGCGTAGAAGTTCGGCAGATGCGTGATCGTCGTCCTCACGTAGTCCAGGGCCAGCGAAACCATGCGCTGCTGTGTTTCGATGTCCGGCGGCGGATCGCGAAGCACATCGCTTGCGGGAGGATTCAGAAAAGCCGACGTGTCGGCCAGCTTCATCAGCTCTTCCTGAGTGCGCTTGCCGGGAAAATCCGCCTCCCAGCGCGTTAGCCTCGCCAGGCTCACCCGTTCCGTCAGCTGTGCGTCCTCGAGCTCCCCAGCCACCTTCCCACCCGGCTTTCCATGGAGTTTGACAAGGAACTGCTCCATCTGATCGACGGACATGATCTTAGCTGCCATCGCAGGGAAAGCAATTCCCCAAAGAAGCAGCAATACTGCGCATTTTCGCATCCAGTTCTTGTCCCTTCCACCGAGGCACAAGTATAGACGCTTTCGAATTACTTCCGCGGCGCTCTCGCCCCAAACCCCGGCGCCTTCTCAGCGTCTAATCCAACAAAGCCGCGCTCTGCCGCGCAGTTATACTAGGGGTTGGCAGACTCCTGGCACTCGTCCGGAGCCACAGACCTTCGTCTCAGGGGGCGCTTTGCAGTTTGGTACTTTTCCCTGGATTCCCGGTGCCAGCGTTTTAGGAAATACCGTTCGACGAAGCTGATGCCTTAAAGTCGACGCGACCCTCAGGAAGCGGCGACCTTGTAGGTTGCAAAGAGCACCACACTTTTTCCTAAAACGCCGATTCCCCGGGGGAAGGAAGTACATGGGACCACTGCTGGAATCCATCCATTCTCCCGCCGACCTCAAACGCCTCGATTACGCGCAAATGGCCTCGCTTGCCGAGGAGATTCGAACCTTCCTCATCCAGACACTTTCCAAAACCGGCGGCCATCTCGGCCCCAATCTCGGCGTCGTCGAGCTTACCCTTGCTCTGCACGCCGTCTTCTCTACGCCTGATGACAAGATCCTCTTCGACGTCAGCCACCAGGCCTATATTCACAAGATCCTTACCGGCCGTCTCGACCGCTTTGAGACCATCCGCCAGCCAGGCGGCCTCAACGGCTTCATGCTGCGCACCGAAAGCGAGCACGACTGCTACGGCGCAGGCCACGCCGGAACCGCGCTTTCCGCCGCTCTGGGCATGGCCGTGGCTCGCGACCTCGCCGGTGGTCACGAGCACGTGATCGCCGTCGCAGGCGACGCTGCTTTCACGAACGGCATCACCTTTGAGGCGCTCAACAACATTGCCGCCCAAACCAAGCGCATGATTGTCGTCCTAAACGACAACGAGTGGTCCATCGACCGCAACGTCGGCGCCGTGGCCCGCTACTTCCACCGCATCGTGACCAACGAGCACTATCAGCATATGCACGACCGCGCCACGCGTCTCATTGAGCGCTTCGGCGGTAAGACCGCGATCAAAGTTGTTCGCCGCGCCGAGGAAGCCGCCAAAAGCATGTTGTGGCCTTCCATCCTCTTTGAGGAATTCGGCCTCGAGTATTTCGGCCCCATCGACGGCCACAACCTCCCGCTGCTGGTCGAGACCTTCAAATTCCTCAAGTCTCTCGAACACCCCGTCCTGCTCCACATCCTCACGCAAAAAGGCCGCGGCTTTCAGCCCGCCCTCGACGGCCAGAAGAAGTTTCACGGCCTTGGCCCTTACGATCCCGAGACCGGCAAGACCCCCGATGGCTCGACTACATACGCAGAGGTCTTCGCCAACACCCTTGCCGATCTCGCCGCAAAAGACCCCCGCATCGTCGCCATTACCGCCGCCATGCCCAACGGCACCGGCCTCGATCACTTTCGGCTCCGCCACCCCAAGCGCTATTTCGACGTCGGCATCGCCGAGGAGCACGCCGTCGTCTTTGCCGCGGGCATGGCCACGCGCGGCTATCGCCCCGTCTGCGCTATCTACTCCACCTTCCTTCAGCGCGCCTTCGATCCCATCGTCCACGACGTGTGCCTGCAGAAGCTGCCCGTCCTCTTCTGCATGGATCGCGCCGGACTATCCGGCGATGACGGCCCCACGCATCACGGCCTCTTCGACATCGCTTATCTGCGCGGAATTCCCGAGATCGTCCTGATGGCGCCCAAAGACGAAGACGAGCTGGCCGATATGATCAAGACTGCGATCGACTTGCCCGGCCCCAGCGCAATCCGCTATCCGCGCGGTGCCGTCGCCGGCGTGGCCCGCAAGTCCGAGCCGCAATCCCTCCCCATCGGCAAGGCCGAAGTCCTCTCCGACGGCTCCGATGTGGCCATTCTCGGTCTCGGTCCAATGGTCGCTCTGGCGCTCGGGCTCGCCGCGTCTCTTGAGCGCGATGGCTACTCCGCCGCTGTCATCAATCCTCGCTTCATCAAGCCGATCGACCGCGAGGTCCTCGCGCGCTACGCCTCGCGTGTGGCCGCTTTCGTCACCTTTGAGGATCACGCTAAAATGGGCGGCTTTGGCACCGCGATTGTTGAAGCTCTCGACGAAATGGGCCTCTCCATTCCCGTCGTCCGCATCGGCTGGCCCGACCAGTTCATCGAACACGGCAAGGTTGACGAGCTTCGCGCACGCTACGGCCTCACAGCTGAAGCGGCCGTTGCCCAGGTTCTCCCTCTGCTCACTCGCCGCCGCCGGCCTACCCTCGTCGCGTCCTGAGCGAAGTGGAAGGATCTGCATTTCTGTCCCTTCGTCCTGCATTTCCGTTCCCGTCGCCCCATCGGCTGGAGTCCGCTACACGCCGGCTTGCCGACTCGCTGTTCTCCCCCTGAATCTGCAGTCTGAGGTCAACATGAGGTTACCAACAGGAGGCACCAAGGTTCCTTCCAAAAGGCACTAAGGATACCTTAAAAACTGCCGATTAGAGACCTATCATGATTTGGTCCGCGCAGGGGGAAGCGCAGTGACCATGAAAACCACATTGCTGGTCCTCGCTTTGGGCGTTCTGGCGTCAGCACTGGCAGCCAGACCCCTCGCTGCGGCGACTGCCAGCGCCTCGATCAGCGTCACCGCAACGGTTCAGGCCTCCTGCCAGGTCTCCACCACCGCCACGGCCTTCAGAGCCTACGCTGCGCCGGCGGACGCGGCGTCCTCCGTCTCCGTCGCCTGCAGCAACTCCACTCCGTACAATGTCAACCTCAGTGCAACATCGGCGCCCGGCGCCACCGGGACCATTCGGCCGATGACCGGTTCCGGCTTCGTTCTGCTGGGCTATGCGCTCAATTCAAACCCCCGAGGCACCGCCAACTGGCGTCAAGCCTTGGGCACCGATGCGGCGGCCGGCTTTGGCAGCGGCTCTGCCCCGGAACTTGCCATCCTTGGCCAGTTTTCGGCGGGGCAGTATGCTACCGCCGACGCATACGCCGATACGATGATGGTGGTCGTCACGTATTGATCAGTGGTGCCTGATCACGCCCGCGGCAAGAGCGTCACAAAGATCATTGCCAATACCTCGAAGAGTCACCTGCCTGCGAACAGTGGCAGCATTGCGTCGGATCGTCCTCGCCAGCATTGAATCAACTGCAGGTTTATTACTTTGGTCCATAGGGCGGGATGACCTAAAGGTACTATTGCAGCGAACCATCGTAATCGATACTGTCCGATTAACGCTCAATGACAATCTGTCAGGCGAGAGGTTGCCGAAGAACTGCCCGCGCCTGCTGACTCATTGATCTTGTCTCCCCGCGTGCAACGAACGCGAGGAGGCTGTTTGCTGCATTCGGCGGCAATTGTGTTCAGAGTCATACCGATGAGCCGGCCACTCTGATTCAACATTGCCGGGTTCAGACAAGAACTGATCCTGTTTGACTCATTGTCGGACGGCCGTAGATCTCAATTTCGAACGTTGTTGTACCAGGAGTAAGTGTCATGAAGTTCTCAAACCTTCTGAAGTCCGCACTGCCCACCGCCATTCTGGGATTCGTGGTGCTGGGTCTGACCCCCACATCCGCCGTTGCGCAAGCTGACCCGGCAACCACCACATTTGGTGTCTCCGCGACGGTACTCAAAGACTGCATCGTCTCCGCAACCGCCCTCGGATTCGGAAACTACACGGGAGCGGTCAACACCAACACTTCCACCATCACGGTCACCTGCACCAACTCCACGACCTACACCGTCGGGCTCGGTCCAGGACTTGCAACTGGCGCCACCGTGACCACCCGGCAGATGCAAAATGGCACGGCCTTGCTGAACTATGGGCTCTACTCGGACTCCGCGTGGACAACCAACTGGGGCAACACCCTCGCGACCAACTGGGTGAGCAAGACTGGCACAGGGGCCGCCCAGAACATCACTGTCTACGGCCAGATTCCGGCAGCGCAGTATGTGACGCCCGGTTCATACGCCGATACGATTGCTGTTACCGTCACCTATTGACCGTTTGCAACATTTGAAATTGGGATCCCCATGATCTTGCCAAACTCATGCCGTCGAATGGCGGCGGCCCTGGCGCTCGCCAGCGCAGCCGTCATTCTGCTTTTTGCAGGCCCAGCGGCCAGCGCGCAGGCGTTGTCGGTTCTGCCCGTCAACATTTTCTTTTCCCCAGGACAGAAGGCTTCGTCCCTGACAGTGACCAACGTGGGGAAGACTGAAACCTCGATTCAGATTCGCGCCTACGCCTGGAGTCAGCAGGACGGCGACGATCAACTCACCGACTCAGATGCAGTGGTGCTCAGTCCTCCGCTTGCCACGATCGCACCCGGGGCGTCGCAGGTGATTCGCCTCATTCTGCGAAAGCTGCCGCAGGGCCGTGAGGCAACCTACCGCATTCTCGTCGACCAAATTCCACCTCCGGCTGAACCGGGGATTGTGCATATGGTGCTGCGCATGTCGATTCCTATATTTGCTCAGCCGCCGACGCGCGCGGTTCCTCATCTGCAGTTCCATTTGGAGATCGATGCGGGAAAGCTCGTCCTCGTTGGAATCAACGATGGCCTTAGCCACGAAGTGATCCGCGACATCGTGCTGTCGACAAGCGACGGGCGCACGCTCAAGGAAGAGTCCAGTGCATCGCCCTACATTCTCGCCGGCGCCACCCGGCGCTGGCCCATCGCCGCGCAGGGTCCTCTGCCGCAGCCAAACGAAACCCTGCAGATGGTCGCCCACACGGACGCCAGCGTGATCCAGCAGCAGGTCGGCTTTGGCACCGCCCCATGATCGTCGAGGTGCAATGGCCAGGTGGCTCGGCTCTGTTGAGATCGTTTTTCTTGTGATGGCCGGCCTGCCGCAACTGGCCGCAGCCACCGGCCCAGCCGTCTCCTCAACGACCCCCGCAGAGAGCTCAGCAGTTACCGGCCCAGTTACAGGTCCAGCCACCAGCCCAGCCAGCGACGAGACCTTGTATCTGGACGTTCGGGTCAATGGTCATTCCATCGGCAAAGTTGGCGAATTCACCTTGCGGCACGGCAAGTTAATGGCGCGGCCGGACGAATTGCGCGATCTCGGTTTCCGCGTTCCCGAATCTCGCGCCTCTGAAACCGGCGGTCTCGTTGCCTTGTCTGACTTGCCCGGATTGTTCTCTGTTCTCGATGAGAAAAACCAGGTGCTGCAAGTGACAGCCAGCAATAGTGCCTTGCTGCCAATGTTGTTGCAGCCTTTTGGAAGAGAACCTGCTGGAAGTACTCGAAACATCGAGAGCGGCACCGGCGCTACGCTCAACTACGACACTGTAGGCACATTCTCCGGCGGTCAGAATGGAGGCAGCGGGTCATTCGAGATGAGAGCCTTCTCGCCCTGGGGCATCTTGAGCTCAGAATGGCTCAGTTATGCCGGCGCAAATTCGAGCGTCTCAGGCTCCGCAACGGCGATTCGACTTGATTCGGCCTATACGTTTGCCGATGTTAATACGTTGCGCCGCTATAGCCTGGGCGATTTCATCACGGGTGGTCTTTCCTGGACTCGTCCCGTTCACCTCGAGGGATTACAGATCAATTCAGATTTCAGCATGCGGCCCGATCTTGTTACATTCCCAGTGCCCACGATCACCGGCTCGGCCGCAGTCCCCTCCACCGTTAATGTGCTCGCGGACGGCAACCTTTCAGCTTCGAGTCAGGTCGCCGCCGGCCCTTTCGAGATCCCGCAACTTCCCGTGGTCGAGGGAGCTGGCACGATCTCTATGACGGTGACGGATGCCCTGGGTCAACAAGTGACCTTGACGCAACCCTTTTACGCCAGCTCCGCGATGCTGGCCCCTGGTCTCCAGACCTTCGCCGTGCAGTCTGGCCTGGTGAGGCGCGACTGGGGCTCAGTCAGCAACGACTACGGAAAGCTGGCCGGCGCTGCCGTCTATCGCCGCGGTCTCACGCGGAAGTTCACGATCGAAGGCAGCATTGAAGACACCCAAGGTGCGTTCATGGCGGGCGTGGGCGGGGTGGCGCAAATCGACAATCTCGGCGTGATCAACTTCGCCGTGGCGCCCAGCTTCGGCTCCGGGCAAGCCGGCGCACAGTTTTCCGCCGGGGCTCAGCGCATTGGCCGGGTCTTCAGCCTGGGCGCCTCCGCGATCATGGCAGACCACAACTACCGCGATGTGGCGTCCGTGAATGGTGGCGGGGTTCCGCGCAAGCAGATCAGCGCCTTTACCGGCTTGTCTCTCAAGCGGTTCGGCTCCGGTGGCCTGGCCTACGCGGCGGTCGACCAGGATGCTTCGCCCACCCCGCTCCAGTCAAACGTTGCGCCAGCCCAGCACTCCCAGGTCGTCTCCGCCAACTACTCGCTCCAGATCCACCACGCGTATATCTATGCCACGGAGTTTCGCGACCTGGCAAACAAAGGCGGCAGCGGGCTGCAGGTTGGCCTGACCATCCCATTCGGCAAGCGCAACTCGATCACCGCCAGCGGGACGTCGAATGGTGCAGCGCAGGTGCAAGTGCAACAACCGGCGCCCGTAATCGGCGATTGGGGCTACCAGGCATACATTTCCACCGGCGGCACAACCCATGTATTCGCCCAGGGGCAATACAAGTCGCCCGTAGGCTTGTTTACGGCCGGCATCGACAACAACAGCGGGGTGACGACTGTGCGCCTCGAATCCCAGGGCGCGTTCTCTCTTGTTGACGGGGGCCTGTTCCCCTCCAACACGGTCTACGATAGTTTCGCCATCGTGGACACCGGGCCCATGGCCCACGTGCACGTTCTGCAGGAAAACCGCGACGTGGGCAGCACCAGTTCCTCAGGGCGACTGCTGGTGCCTGATATGCGCGCGTTCGATTTGAACCGGATCGCAATCCAGCCGACCGATATTCCGCCGGACGTCACGATCGACGTTGCCTCGCGCGAGGTGCGCCCTCAGGATCGTTCCGGTGTTGTGCTCAAGTTCCCGATCAAATTTAGCCACGGCGCATTGCTGCGATTGGTCGATGGGGCGGGGGTTGCGGTCCCGCTGGGCAGCACGGCTACCCTTCGGGCTACCGGCGTCGTCGTCCCGATCGGTTATGACGGCGACGCCTACGTTGAGGATCTCAGTCCCCACAACCAACTTGCCGTCGAATTCCCCGACGGGACGCGCTGCGCTGTCGCCTTCGATTACAAACCAGTAGCCGGAGAGATCCCCTTGATTGGACCACTTCGCTGCCTGGAGAAAAAGCCATGATGCGAAGATTCGCCTTTGCGGTGCCGCTCCTGCTAGCTTTTGTCGCCCATCCGGCCGCGGCGACAAACTCCTGCTCGGCGTATGCCTCTGGCATTGCTTTCGGTAGTTACTATGGCAGTGTCGTAGATATTACCGGCACGGTGACTGTCACCTGCACCAGCGGCCAGGCCTACGACGTCGGCCTCAATGCCGGGATGGCGAGCGGCGCGACCGTGACCACCCGGTCGATGCAGAATGGCTCGGCTCTGTTGGGCTACCAGCTGTTCAGCAATGCCGGTTACACCGCCAACTGGGGCAACTCCTCCAGCACCGGTTGGGTTGCCGGCACGGGTACTGGAAACGCGCAAACATACACCATCTATGCCCAGATCCCCGCGGGAGAGGGTGGTGCGTTGGAAACCTACACCGATACGATCACCGCTTCCATATCGGGCACCGGCATCACCACGGCCACCGCTCAGTTCAGCGTGACCGCGACAATTGTCAAAGGCTGTGCGGTTTCAGCGACCAATCTCGCTTTCGGCAATTACACCGGCGCGGTCAATAACTCCACATCCACGGTCTCCGTCGACTGCACCAGCGGCACCGCGTACACCGTCAGCCTCAGTGCCGGACTGGCAACCGGCGCAACCGTGACCAGCCGGTCGATGCAGAATGGCTCGGCACTGCTGCACTACGGTCTTTACAGCAACTCCGGTCACACAACCAACTGGGGCAACACCTCCGCCACTAACTGGGTGAGCGGAACGGGCAGCGGGTCCGCCCAGCCGCTCACCGTCTACGGCCAGATTCCGGCGGCACAGTATGTGACGCCCGGCTCGTACACAGACACAATTACCGTTTCCGTCGCCTATTGATCCCAGGAGCCGGCGCCTCCCCGTTTATTCTCCTCAATATGTCCCGCCCCATCCATTTGCCGCGCTGGCCGTTCCATTGGCCCCGCCGCTGGCTGCTCTGGATCGCCGCAGGCTTGGTCTTGCGCCTCCTCTTCATCTGGTTCCCGCGTCCCGGTGACGACGACACCCTGGACTATCTCCAGTTGGGCCACAATCTGCTGCATTACGGCATCTACGGCATGGGCTCCGGCGCCGATCTTTCCCCCACCACCTATCGTTTGCCCGCCTATCCCATTTTTCTCGGCACGTTCGAATTCCTTTTCGCGCGCTTCTGGCCCAACAGCTGGCTTAATGCCGTTTTTCTCTTCCAGACCATCGCCGATCTCGCCTCTGGTCTTTTGCTCGCGGCCTTTGCGCGCCGCCATCTCTCCAATCGTGCCACCGAAGTCGCTCTCGCGCTAGCCATGCTCTGCCCTTT
>JBEKAJ010000132.1:0-9058 GCA_050018295.1 Occallatibacter sp.
GTTCCGCATCGGCGACAGCGAGTTGTGCCTCTGTCGCGTCGCCGGTGCGGTCGACCGGAATGAAGTTGGCGAGCTTGAAGGCGTAGCCGAGGATGGGGATTTTCATGAGGGGGCGCTTGAGGAAGACCACTGTGCGCCCGGGAAGATGCGACATCAGCGCCGGCGCATCGAGGTTGGAGACGTGGTTGGCCATGAAGATGCAAGCGCGGCCGGGCGGGATGTTTTCGCGGCCTTCAATACGCAGATGAATTCCGGCCACGCGGATGGCAACACGAGCAATCCAGGAACCAACAGCGTAGAGCGGACCGACGTTACCGGTGAGAAGCGTAAACGGGATCAAGATGATCGCCGAGGGAAGCGCCAGGACGACGATGGTGACGAAGACGAGAAGAGAGACGATCATTGGTGGTCAGGATGGATGTGCAAAGTTGAGTATCGCATTCAGAGTGGTGAGTGGTCAGTGATCAGTGGTCAGTTTCCTTCGTGCTGGGCCCGGGGTCGAGTGCAGCCGAGGCGTTTGTAAGCTACGCGCGCATCCATTCGGGAAGGCCGGAGGCAATGGCGGAGCGGACGGCGCGCATTAGCTCGTCGCGCGTGGCGAATGCGGCGGGATCGATGGGATCGTGGAAGATGACGTTGGCCTGGCCGGGATGGATGCGCTGGCTTCCTTTGCGCAGGATGGTTTCTGTGCCGTAGATGGAGACTGGAACGCACGGCGCGCCGGCGGCCATAGCGAGAAAGAACGGACCTTTCTTAAAGGGCAACATGCGGCCGTCAGGAGAACGCGTGCCTTCAACAAATGTGGTGATGTGGACACCTTTCGCGAGAACGCGCTGAGCCTCGGCGACGCTGCGCTGCGCGTCGGCGGGATTGCCGGTGCGGTCGACCGCGATGAACTCGCCCTGGCGGAAGCCGGTGCCGAGGATGGGCAATTCCATCAGCGAGCGCTTCATGAAGGCGGAGGTGCGGCCGGGGATAAGTGAGATGAGCGCGGGCGGGTCGAGATTGGAGATGTGGTTGGACATGAAGATGCAGGCGCGGTCGCGGGGGATGCGGTCGAGGCCTTCGACGCTGAAGCAAACGCCAGCGAGGCGGCAACTCGAGGAGAGCATGAAGCGCGTGGCCTTGTAGAGCGGAAGCACGTTGCCGGTGATCCAGCACCAGGGAATGAAGAGAAGCGCCGAGGGAATTCCCAGCAGAACCATGTTGGTGATGAAGATGAGCGACCAGATCATGCGTGCCTCTTGCTGTTATGCACTGGCGGCGGCAAAGTGATCGCGCAGACGCGCGGTGAGCTTCTCGTAGATGCCGTCGAATCCGCCATTCGAGAGGATAGCGACAACATCGCCGGGCGCGAGCTGCGGAGTGATGGCGGCGACAATGGCGTCCGCGTCGGCGAGGAGCTCGGCGGATGTGCCTGCGGCGTTGAGGGCGCGGACGACCTCTTCAGGGTGCAGGCGCTCAGGCTCGGGAATACGCTCCTGTTGATAGACGGCGGCGAGGACGGCGCGATCGGCGAGGCCGAGGCTCGAAACCAGGTCGGCGACGAGGACTTTGCGGCGCAGCGTGTTAGAGCGCGGTTCTAACACTGCCCAGATGCGTCCCAAAGGATAAACGGCGCGGAGTGCCCGCAGTGTTTCGCGGATGGCGGTGGGGTGATGGGCAAAGTCTTCGATGAGAGTGATTCCGTTGATTTCTGCACGGACCTCGAGGCGGCGCTTGACGCTTTTGAAGGTGGCGAGAGCTTCGGCGATTGCGGCAGTGGGAATGCCTGCGGCGGCAGCGAGGGCGGCAGCGGCAGTAGCGTTGAGGGCGTTGTGCTCGCCGGCGAGATGCATGTTGAAGTCGGCCCAGACGACGCCGGAGCGAAGAACTTCCCAGCGCATGCGGCCGGATTCAAAGCGAAGATTGCGGATGCGCCAATTGGCGGCTTCGGTAAGTCCGTAGCGCTCGACGGCACAAAAGGCGCCGCTGACGCATTCGGTGACGTTGGGGCTGCCGTCGTAGGCGACGATGAGGCCGCGGCGCGGGACGAGATTGACGAGACGCTTGAAAGCGGTCTTGACGGCTTCGAGATCGGCGTAGATGTCGGCGTGATCGAACTCGACGTGCGTGAGGATGAGCGCGGCGGGAAAGTAGTGGAGGAATTTGGGACCCTTGTCGAAGAACGCGGTGTCGTATTCATCGCCTTCGAGGATGAAGTTGCGCGAGGGGCGGAGCTGGAAGCTGGAGCCGAAGTTCTCCGCGACGCCGCCGATGAGGAACGAAGGCTCGAGCGAGGGATCTTTGCGTGCAGCGACCTGGTAGATCCAGGCAAGCATGCTGGTGGTGGTGGTCTTGCCGTGGGTTCCGGCGACGACGAGAGAGTCGCGGCCGGAGAGGAATTCTTCGCGCAGGAGCGCAGCCATGGAGGTGAAGGGGATGCGGTCGTCGAGGACGCGCTCAATTTCTGGGTTGCCGCGGGAGAGCGCGTTGCCGACGACAACGAGGTCGGGCACGGGATCAAGATTGGATTCGGCGTAGGGCTCGAGGATGGGAATGCCGAGCGAGCGTAGCAGGTCGCTCATGGGCGGATATGCGGCCTTATCGGAGCCGGTGATGTGGTGGCCCTGGAGTTGCAGCAGGCCGGCGAGCGAGGCCATGGCAGTGCCGCAGATGCCGATGAGGTGGATGTGGCGCGGCGATGCGGTCACTTCTTCACCGCCGGTTCGAGGATTTGGAGCTGAGCGCTGTCGCCGCCGGCGAGTTCGGCCTCGACGCCGAATGTGAGTGTAACGTTCTCGCGCGAGACGTGGCCGCTCCGCAGGCCGATGGCGATGGGCACGTTGAGACCGTCGAGAGCGTGGAGAATGGCTTCTTCTAAGAGGGACTCCGGGGCTCCGGGCGAGACACAATCGAGCATCTCGCCAAAAACGATGCCGCAGACGCCTTCGAGTTTTCTTGCTTTGCGGAGTTGCCAGAGCATGCGATCGATCTGGTAGGGCTTGACGCCCGTGTCTTCAAGAAACAGCAGCGTTCCCTCGGTGCTGGGCTCCCATGGCGTGCCAAGGAGCGAAACGAGAATGCTGAGGCAGCCGCCATATAAAGTGCCGCGCGCGGTGGCTTGGGCCGAGGCGGACTTTAGAGGACGCAGGCCTTCAGCGGCGCCGACACTGTAGGCCTCACCAGCCAGGGCGGCACGAAAGCTTTCGAGGTGCACGCCGTTGGGGAGATAGAAATCCGCGGCGAGCATGGGGCCGTGAAAGACGGGCAGGCCGAGTTCATCGAGCAGGCGGAGCTGGATGCCAGTAAGGTCACTGTAGGCAAAGAACGGCTTGGGGTGGGCGGCGAAGGTCTCGCGGTCAAGGCTCTCAAGGAGGTAGTTGGAACCGTAGCCTCCGCGTAGAGCCATGACGGCAGCAGTGTTCGGATCGGCGAACGCTGCGTGAAAATCGGCGAGGCGCTGCGCCGCGGTTCCGGCAAAGTAAAGCGGCTGGCTCAGAAGGGCGTTGGGCGCCAGCTTGGGAGCAAAGCCCAGTGAGCTGAGTGCAGCCAGACCACGTTCGACGCGCTCAGGTTTGGCTGGGGAGGCCGGGGCGACGATGCCGATAGCCGCGTCCGGCCTGACGGGCAGCGGTTTGAGGAGGGCCGTCATTTTCACCACGCTTCCCCACGCGCGATAAGCGCGGCCGGCCCAGTGAGGTGCAGCTCCGTGCCGGGGCCGTCCCAGGCAACAGTCTGCGCGCCGCCGGGCGCAATGACTTTGAGCGGCGAAGTGCAGCCCTTGAAGGCAAGAGCTGCCGTGGCGGCGGCGGAAGTGCCGGTGCCCGACGAACTCGTGGGGCCCACGCCGCGCTCGAAGATGCGAATTTCGATCTGGCTCGGACTGAGGATGCGGAGAAATTCGACATTGGTCTGGTTGGGGAAGTCCGGATGGACGCAGATCTCGGCGCCGATTTCCTGCCAGGTCTTTCCTACAACGGAGAAGTCCACATTGTCGACTTCGACCACAAAGTGCGGATTGCCGATGGAGACTTCCATGCTCTTGATCTTCGCGCCTCCCGCGAGTTCCACCGCGCGTGGGGAGATCCGGGGAACGCCCATTGCGGTAGTGATTTCGATGGTGAAGTCTTCGTGGTTGCGGACGGCGTCGATGCGGCAGACTCGGAGTCCTGCATCGGTGGTGATTTCGAACGCATCACCAACCTGCGAGCCGAGCGCTTCGGCCATCCACGCGGCCACGCAGCGCGTGCCGTTGCCACTGATCTCGGCGATGGAGCCGTCGGCGTTGTGAAGGCGGATCCGGCCGGCTTTGGGGCCCGTCCAGGTGAAGAACTCGATGCCGTCAGCGCCAATGCCTGTGTTGCGGTTGCATAGGCGGCGCGTGAGAGCCGCGGGATCGTGGCCAGCGGCGGCTTCTTCGGTCACGATGAGGAAATCGTTGCCGCACGCGTGAGCCTTGGTGAAAGGGATCAATCTTCCTCCGGATCGTGGACGTTGAGTGGTGCGGCGAACGAATGAACGAGCTGTGCCGCGGCGAGAATCACGGTGCTTCCCAGCCCGATGCTAACACCCCTGCGAGCGGGCTGTTGAGCCGGAATGCGGAGACGTGCCGACTGATGCAAGAGCGTGCGCTTAGAAAGAGGTGTGGGAGCGATCAAGCCACTTGGTGGAGACATAAATCGCGGCCGATGGCTGGTTTTCAGCGGTGAAGCGGCCCATCAGCGTGAGGTCGGGGAGATCTGCTTTGACGGCCTTGTCAACCTCGTCGCCGTCGAAGGCGACGATGATGGCGGCGTGGGTTGCGGGCGCGGCGAGTGCGGAGCGAAAGATCTCGAGATCGCTCTCATTAATGGTTTGACGGAGAGAAATGCCGGTGAGGGAGACGATCTCAGGATAGGTGGATGTGTTCATCAGCATGGACGCGCGAGGATCGAGGATGAGCAACGACTGCAGGGCCGGAGGAAGGGCATCGTCGTAAGGCTGGCGCGCGTCGGCATTTTTGGTGCCTTCGACGTAGACGATAGGATCGGCGCGCATGAGCGCAAGGGCATTCTGGCCAGCAAGAACAAGAAGGAGCGTGAATGCGAGTTTGGGTAGAGGAGACGCGAGGCTCGGAACTTTGCCGCGGCGCAGAGCGCCGGCAGCCAACTGAGCCGCGAAGCCGAGGCCGAGCGCGAGAGCAGGCAGAAGCTCAAGGCCGTAGCGTGTGTTGTACCAGGTGTAGGGCCACCAGGCGGGAAAGAAAATGGGAACCGAACCGTAGGCGACGGACCATGCGTAGAAAGGAACGGGCAGCCAGAGCAAGAGTGTCCAGGCGAGAGCGCGGCGGCGGGCAGCGGATTTCTCAATGATCAAAGCTCCGACGGTGCCAAGCGCGGCGAGGGTGAGAACAATGTTTCCCCAGACATTGCCCCAACCGGGAGCGGCAACAGAATCGAGCTCGGAGACTTTGAGGTAGTAGAGAAGCGCGACCCAGGGGCTGTGCCAGCCGGGATGTGGAGGGCCGCCGCCAGACGAGGCGGTGCGGAGTTCGATGGCGTGAGCGGAGTAGGGTCCGCGCGCGAAGTAGAGCCAGTCGCCGAAGCAGACGGAGTTGTAGAGAAACCAAAGGAGCGGCGCGGCGGCAATAGCAACGGTGGCCAGCCAAAACGCAGGCGCAGCGAGGCGCCCGCGCTCGCCCTTGGCTGCGTGGCGGAGAAGCGTGATTGCGATGCCGCTCCAGGCGATGAGGGCGATGATCCAGCCGTCGTAGCGGGTGAAGATGGCTGCGATGAGTGCGACGGCGATGCAGGCCTGAAGACGCGGGGAACGAGCCGACCGCGGTTCAAAGCTGGCGACTGCAGTTTCGCCGTCGATTGCGGCGCGCCACTCTACAAGCCAGACCACGATCCAGATCACCAAGCACAGAAAGAGCGGCTCGGTCATGGCTGTGGTCTGCAGGTAAAGGAGGTTCGGGTTGAGGGCGAAGAAGACGAGCGCGAGAGCGGCGGGCGCTGGGTCGAGCCAGCACCGCGCCAGGCGATGGATGCCGACGCAGGAGGCAACGTAGGAAAGCGACGATGGAATGATGGCTGCGAGTCCGGTAGCCCACCAGAAGTAATTCTGTACGAAGGGCAGAAGAAGAATGTGCGGGAGCGGTAGCCACACTGAGCCGAGCTGCGAGAAGCGCGGCGTGCGGGAATCGAAGACGCGGCGCGCGATGTGCAGGTGAGCGACGGCATCGCCGTAGTTGAGCATCGCACCGTGACGCCAGCTCCAGAGGATGGCGGCCGCTGAGGCGGCCATGCAGAAGGCCAGAACGGCCCAACCTTCCGCATTCGAGATGCTCTTCTCAGTCAAGGTGCGTCAGCTCGCGAAACACGTTGAAGCGCGCGTCGATCTCAGGGCGCGAGATCTGCTGCAGGCGCTCCGTGCCGAAGCGCTCGCAGGCAAAGGAGCCCATGACGCTGCCGTAAAACATGGCGTGGCGCCAGGCTGCAGGCGTCTGCTCGGGCTGCGAAGCGAGATAACCGAAGAATCCGCCGGCAAAGCTGTCGCCCGCTCCGGTTGGGTCGATGACCTCTTTGAGCGGCAGGGCCGGAGCCCTGAAGGTGCGGAGCTCCTCTCCTCGGTTTTTTGAAGGAGAGCTGTAGAACAACGTCGCGCCGTACTCGCCGTGCTTGACGACCAACGCCCGGGGGCCGAGGGCCATGACGCCGCGCGCGGCCTGCACGAGGTTGTTGTTTCCGGCCAGCATGCGGGCTTCAGTGTCGTTGATGAGCAGAACGTCGAGACCCTTGAGAACTTCGAGGAGTGCCGGACGATGGTCCTTGATCCAGTAATTCATGGTGTCGCCGGCGACGAGCTTGACGCCTGGCATGGCATCGCGCACGCGCCGCTGGAGGATGGGGTCGATGTTTGCGAGAAAGAGGAACTCGGAGTCGCGGTAGGCGTCGGGGATTTTGGGCTCGAAGGACGCGAAGACGTTGAGTTCGGTGTTGCGGGTCTTCGCCTCGTTGATGTTTTCGAGGTAGGAGCCCTCCCAGAAGAAGCTTTTGCCTGCAGTGTGTTCAATGCCGCGCGTATCGATGCTGCGGGCGGCAAAGACAGCTTCCTGCTTCCGGCCGAAGTCCTCGCCGACGACAGCGATGACTCGCACATCGGTAAAGAAGCTGGCGGCGAGCGAGAAATAGGTGGCAGCGCCGCCGAGGCAGCGCTCGCGGCGTCCGGCGGGAGTTTCGATGGAATCGTAAGCCACGCTGCCGACTACGGTGATGGACATTTCTTCTTTCCTCTTTCGTGAGTAAGAATAGCAACCCAGTAGGTTAGCGAGTTAGCGGGTCAGCAAGCTAGCAAGCGTATTACCAGCCCAGGTATTTACCGAAGAGCGGCTTGAGGCGCTCTTTGGCGGCTGGGGGAATGGCGTCTGGTTGCGTGAGCACGGCATATTTTGCGGCCGAAACGCACGGGCAAGTGCGCTCGCGCGGCATGGCGGCGACGGCTCCCTTCACCACTTTGGCTGCGTTGTCGGCGTTCTGGTGCAGCACTGCGACAATCTGCTCGATGGTGACGGCGTCGTGGCCCTCGCGCCAGCAATCGTAGTCGGTGACCATGGCGATGGTGGCGTAGCAGATCTCGGCTTCGCGGGCGAGTTTGGCCTCCTGCAGGTTGGTCATGCCGATGACGTCAGCGCCCCAACTGCGGTAGAGGTTCGACTCGGCTTTGGTGGAAAACTGCGGACCCTCCATGCAGACGTAGGTGCCGCCGAGCTTGCCAATCACACCAACCTTGGCGCAGGCATCCGCGGCGGCTTTGGCAACGGTCGCGCAGACGGGATCGCCGAAGGCGACATGGCCCACGATGCCGTCGCCGAAAAAAGTGGCGATGCGATGGAAGGTGCGATCGATGAACTGATCGGGCATGACGAAATCGGTAGGCTTGTGCTCTTCCTTGAGCGAGCCAACGGCGGAAACGGAAACGATGCGCTCGACGCCGAGTTTCTTGAAAGCATAAATGTTGGCGCGAAAGTTGAGCTCAGAGGGAAGGATGCGGTGGCTGCGGCCGTGGCGCGCAAGAAAGGCGACCTTGCGGCCCTCGAGATCGCCGAGGACAAAGGCTTCAGAGGGTGAGCCGAAAGGCGTTTCGATGCGCTCCTCGTGAACGTTGGTGAAGCCGGGCATGGAGTAGAGCCCACTGCCGCCGATGATTCCGATTTCTGCTTGAGACAATTTCAATTACCTCGTGCCTGTTCTGTCGTTTC
This sequence comes from Occallatibacter sp., assembly GCA_050018295.1. Lineage (GTDB taxonomy): Bacteria > Acidobacteriota > Terriglobia > Terriglobales > Acidobacteriaceae > Telmatobacter. Next base: position 8,222 of record JBEKAJ010000132.1, read on the forward strand.
TTTTGAGCCGGTAGCCAGTAGCCCGTAGCTACAGGCTACTGGCTGCCGGCTCCGAGCTTCAATTCAACGTTGATTGATCAATCGGATCGACTCCAGAAACACGTCGCCGTCGACCGTCAAGCTATGGGCGCTGATTTTGTCCATCGTATCCTGCGCCGTGTGGTGATAGCTGTTGTTGGGCCCGTAGTCGAGATCAATCACATCGATCGACGGCACACCGCGCTCGACAAAAGGCAAATGATCGTCCTCGACCGCCATCTCCTGCTGGAAGAAATAACGCTGGTAGCCGAACTTCTTGGCTGCATCGGCAACGATCGAGACGAGCCAGGCGGTGGAACGGCTCTCGCGTTGAATGTCGAGTTCCTTGTCGCCGATCATGTCGGCGAGGAGGAAGGCTTTGATCTGGTTGAGGGTGCCGTCGCGGCCCCATTTCGCGGCGAGGTGGCGACTGCCGTAGGTGGAGTCGGAGGCCGACCATTGCTCGATGGCCTCTTCGCCGTCGAAAAAGACGAGCCAAACGGAGTAGCCGTCGAGCTTTTTACTGGGCGAGTGGGCGGCCTGATCGCGGAGGCGATCGGCGATGGACATGAGCAGGCCGGTGGTGGATGCACCGTCGTTGGCGCCGACGAAGTTGATGGTGCGCAGCGGGTAGTTGGTTTCGTAGTGCGTGGCGAGGACGATGACGCCGGGCTTGGCGCCGGGAAAACGCACGATGAAGTTGCACATGGGCACGAGGCCGATGGGAGTGTTGGCGGTGAACGTGTCCTCTTCGAGCTGGTCGTGGTCCCGCTGGAAGTGTGTACGGAGAAACTCCTCAGCCTTCACGTGGCCGGGGCC
>JBEKAJ010000133.1:0-9056 GCA_050018295.1 Occallatibacter sp.
GCGCAGCCTGCCCTGGCGTCAATCATACCGGCGCCATCAAGCCGCGTAGCCATTGGAATCTGTCCTGAATACGACCGGCAGGTTTCTGACGTACTTTCCGCCATGTTCGACCAGCTCGGCGGGCTGCAAAAGCTTGTCCGGGGCAAGACGGTGGCTATCAAGTTGAACATGACCGGCGGGCCAGACGCCAAACTGAACTACATGCCCAACCAGATGACCCATTGGGTCCATCCACAAGTCATCGGGTCATTGATCTCGCTCCTGGGCAGTGCCGGAGCACAGCGAATCCGCCTGCTTGAAAGCTCCCCGAACAGCGGCAAGCCGCTTGAGGAGTTCATGATCTCTGCGGGCTGGCAGCCGAAGGACTTTTCGAGCGCTGCGGCGCGCGTCGAGTTTGAAAACACGAACTTCCTCGGCAATGGAAAGACGTACGCTCGATTCATGGTTCCGGGCGGCGGTTTGATGTACGCGGGCTACGATCTGAATCACTCCTATCTCGATGCGGACGTCTTTGTTTCACTGGGCAAGCTGAAGGAGCACCGCACAGCGGGCGTTACGCTGTCGATGAAGAACTGGTTTGGCATCACGCCATGCACCATCTATAGCCGCGAGGCGCCTGAAAACGAACCAAGCATTATTCCGATGGGATTCCGTGAGCCTATGCATTCCGGGTCGCGCGTGCCGCCCAGGAGCGCGCCCCAGCCTGTGGCCGAATCGAAAGATCCGGGCTTTCGTGTGCCGCGCGTCACCGCCGACCTGGTGGCGGCCAGGCCCATTCACCTCGCGGTGATTGACGGAATCTACACGATGACCGGAGGCGAATTGCCCAATCAGCAGCGCAACTGGATCCATCGGCCGGTTCACCCCGGGGTGTTGATTGCAGGAATGAACTGCGTCTCGTCTGATGCTGTAGCCACAGCGGTAATGGGACTGGACCCCATGGCTGATCGCGGTGCTCCTCCCTTTGAAACCTGCGACAGCACACTGCGGCTCGCTGAGCACCTGGGCGTAGGCACACGCGACCTGACGCGTATCGAGGTTGTGGGCACACCGATTGCCAAGGCGAGATTCAAGTTCCCGACTCTGACGCAGTTAACAACGTAGCGCGACTCGCGGCCGGTCAGCTAAAGAGCGCGTCGTCCCACGACTGCGGTTCGTCCCACATCGGTGTGGGTTCAAAGTAACCCGTTCCTGGCTTGAGATGACGCTTGAGCTCGTCATCGTTCAGCGCAATTCCGAGGCCGGGGGTATCGGGGACGCGGATATAACCCTTGTCGATGATCGGCTTTCCCACTCCAGTGACGAGGTCCTGCCAGAAGGGCACGTCGAGCGAATGGTTCTCGAGCGCGAGGAAGTTGCGCGTGGCCGCAGCGCAGTGGACGCTGGCCATGCAACTGACAGGAGTTCCTGCAAAGTGCATGGCCATGGGTACGCCATACCTGAAAGCCATATCACCGATGTGGTGGGTTTGCAGAATTCCGCCGGAGGTGGCGAGATCGGGATGAATCTTGTCCACGACGTGCTCTCTGCATAGGGTCTCGAAATCCTCAATCCTGTAAATGTCCTCACCGGTGAGCGTCGGTGTCGGGCTCTCCTGCGTAATCTCTTTGAGCAGATCGGTGTAGTACCACGGAATCACATCTTCCATCCACTCAAGATTGAATTTCTCATATGCCTTGCCAAGCCGAATGACCGATTTCACGCCGATGTGGCCCAGGTGATCCATCGAGAGCGGCATATCGTATCCAATGTTCTCGCGCACCGCAGCCACGTATTCGCACAGGCGGTCGATGCCCTTATCCGTCACCTCAGTGGCAATGAACAGGTTCGGTTGCACGTGCTGTTCCCAGTTGCTCTGTCCTGAAGGCCGCATCACCGTGTCGGGAATCCCATCGAGCACGTTGATGCCCAGATCCATCTTCATCCAGGTCAGGCCCATTTCCTTGCGCGCTTTCGCGCGACGGCCATATTCAGCCGGATCCATCGATTCCGTGGTGTCCGCATAGATGCGAATCTCGTCGCGCCACTTGCCGCCGAGCATCTGATACGCAGGAATGTTGTAGACTTTGCCGGCAATGTCCCATAGCGCCATCTCCACCGCACACACTCCGCCCGCCTGGCGCGCATTGCCGCCAAACTGCGCGATCTTCTGGAACAGGTAGTCGATGCGCAGAGGATTCTCGCCAAGCAGCCGGCTCTTGAGAACCATCGCGTACTGCGGCCCGGCAATGTCGCGCACCTCGCCCAGGCCGTAGACACCTTGATTGGTGTCAATGCGGATCAGCACGCACGGGCTTGGCCCTGGCTTGACGATCACCGCATAGCGCATATCGGTGATCTTCAGGCTCGACGGACTCGAGGCGAGGTTCACATTCTTGATCTCCGGCTGAGCGTCCACGCTGCGCCCGACGGCGCTGCCCGCAAGTAAACTGAGTGACGACTTGAGCATGCTGCGGCGGTCGAAACAGAATCGGTTCGCGTTAGACATTTCGGTCAGTTCCCTCCGTTGTGGAGTTTTTGATGTTCCATCTTACTCCTGCATTCCCTTGTTCGGCCCCGCGGTCCAAGTTCTGCTTGTTTCGACACGGCGGACTGGTTTGTGGAAAAATGCATAACCGTGGCTGCTAACAAATCAAAGCCCAAGTGAGTTTCTCCATGATGAGATCCATGCTTTCCCGTCGAAATCTGATCAAGGCCATCGGGGCCGCTACAGTGGCGCCTGTGTTGCCGCCATCATTGGCGGCCGCGCAGGATGCGCCCAAGCCCTGGTGGGCGGGCAACGGAATGCCGCAGGAGAGCGCGGCAACGCCGAAGATCGCCTGCGCGATCGATGTACGCAACGGCGTGACCGACGAAGCCATTCGCAACGTGGTGCAAATCGGCGTCCACCATGTGTTGTCGAACGGCCCGGCGATTCCGTGGACCGTGGACCAGCTTCAGCCGATCGTTGACAAACTCAAGGCCGGCGGCGTCAGGTTGGGGAACCTGATGATTACTGGCTTTCCCAACGTCGTTTATGGGCGACCGGGGCGCGACGAGGAGATCGACAAAATCAGGCAGTCGATTCAGGCCGCCGGCCAGGTCGGCCTGCCTGTCGTGGAATACAACTTCTACGCGCACCGTGCAATGGAGGGCTATTTTGAAGAGACCGGGCGGGGCGGGGCCGGCCTGACCGGAGTCGATTATGACCGGATGAAGGATCTTCCCCCACTCCCACAGGAGGGTGCCCACACGCTCAACGAAATGTGGGCCAACATCACGTATTTCCTCGAGGCCGTCATTACTGTCGCCGAAAAAGCGAACGTGCGTCTCGCGCTGCACCCCAACGATCCACCCTTTCCGCTCAGCCGGGGATCGCAGCAGATCATGGCCACAATTGCCGGCTGGAAGCACCTCATCGAAATCGTAGATAGCCCAGCGAATGGAATTACCTTCGATTGCGGCGTGACGATGGAGATAGGCGAGGACCCGGTCGAAGTGTGCCGGTACTTTGGCGGCCGCGATCGCATCAACCACATGCACTATCGCAATCCGCACGTAACCGTGCCTTATCTCAAATACGACGAAGGCTTCATCGATGAAGGCGACGTGAATATGTTCGCAGTGATGCGCGAGCTGATCAAGATGAAGTATTCGCGCGAGATCTATCCCGAGCATCCGCGCGCCATCGACTACGACCGGGAGTGTGGCCAGATTCGCGGATATCCCGGGGGTGGCGGCTACGCTGGCGATCTTTACGACATCGCCTACGCGAAGGCGATGCTGCAGGCGGCGCTGATTGTCGAGCGAACCAGGTGAACGCGTGTGTTACGCCCTCTAAGGCTCCGGTGCGCCAGGGTTCCGGCGCTCCGGCTTCGGCTGTCTGGCTTTTGCAAGCAGAGCATCGAACTCACTGCGCGGCATCTTCAACTTATCGGGATACGCGTCTATCCACTTAGCGAATGCATCGTACTTCGCCGGCGTCCATCCCCCTTCGAATTGCGCGCCGTTCTTGCCCTCGCGATTCAACTCGAAGTTATAGTCGTCGGTGAGCGCCGTAAACTCCGCCGCGCTGATGGCGTCTTCGGCCAGTATCGCGGGAATGAAAAGGACTCCCTCCCGCTTGGCCAGTACCAGGTCGCCGGGCAGCACGACGGCTCTTCCGATGCGAACCGGTACGTTGATCCCGGTCAGCTCCATATCGGCCCAGGCAGAAGGATCGTATCCCCGATAGAACCCGTTGAAATCCGGAATCTCCCGGTTCTCTTCCTGATCGCGGATTCCCGCATCGAATACGAAGCCCGTATGCGTACGTGCGGCCACGGCATTGCCCAGATTTGAGCCGATCAGGGTGCCTTCGACGATCTTGCCAAACCCGTCGGCAACGTACACATCTCCAATCTGCAATTCGTTGATCGGCCAGCTATTGGTTCCGCTTACGCGGCCTTCGGCTTTGCCTTCGGCAAGAATGGCTCTTTGCATGTCGGGCCGGGTAGGCATGTATTGCGCCGTAAGTGCGCGACCAGCGAAAGGCTTGTCGCTATGCAGCGCCTGCCAGCCGCTCTCAAATTGGTTACGGTAGCCGTGGTCGCGCAAGTACTCCCATACGTCTTCAATGGTCATATCCAGTGCTCGCTTCAGCAGAGCATCGGGCAGCTTGGGCCGCCCATCAGGAAAACGATCGCCCTTCCATTCCGAGGTGTAGAAAAGAATCTGATCGTGCGTCATCTTCACCTGGGCGCGCGAAGGCAGAGCTACCAAAAGGGCGCCAATCGCCGCAGCCATTCCAATCACTTTTTTCATGGACGTATCCTTCCTTGGGCGCTGTATCCCCCAGACGCATCATCAACGCATCAACCCTGGCTTTTACCTTGCGAGCCGCATGCACAAACTGCGATCAAGGAGCACAGCAATTGTAGAACCACGTGACCACCAACGACAGGCACTACCTGTAATTCCTTTACGTTGACTGGAGCCTAAGTGACCACCTAAGAAGAAAGCGCATTCTACCGCGGGACGGCCAAGATTCTGGATTTCGGACTGGCGAAACTGACGCAGCCCGGTTCCGCCGGTCTGCAGGTGCCGGCAGTGAAGCAACGACGACCGACCCGCCCGGTGTATTGATGACATTCGGAGCGCCAGCCATTGGTGCGCACTCCGACAGGCGTGAAATCTGATCATCAACCAGTAGTTTCTGCATTGCCGGTAACCCAACCACAACTGAGCCGAGACTAGAATTGGCTCCATGAAAGCATTGGCATAGGGCGTCTGTGTAACGCTGTTCGCGCTCGCCTTACTCGTCGCCGTCCCCGTGGCGTATTCGAAATCAGGCAGGCGCAAAACGGTCCTGGCCTTATTGTGGTTGGCTTTGGATCGCGGCTTCAGCTTTATAGCAGGTGGCCTCCATTCCACGATGCCCTAATCCGACAAAGTGTTTAGTCCGGTTTGGCGGTCAACCGTCCGGTACCTATCTGAGCAGGACCGAGCGATCTCTCGCTGTTGCGACCGATGGCTTGCCGCAGGTTCGACGGGAGATTAAGCGGGCGGTCAGCAAGGAAAAGATCGCCGGCCTCTCCGAGCCCGATCCGATCAGAGCGCGAAGGCATATACCTCGATGCGAGCCGGAATCTGCACCAAAAAGACTCGTCGGATTCTCCCGCAATTCACTATCAGAATTGATTTCTTCTGTGCCCACCATCGATTTATACTCAAATACCAAAGTGACACAGAGCCGACGTTCATAGGACACCGGTCATGATGCCGGATCAGAACGATTTTTGGGATGAGTTGCTGACTTACATCGAGGCGCACAGCGTTATACCCGTTGTCGGCCCAGAACTGGTTATCGTCGATCATGACGGACGACGCGAACCCTACTACCAACTGCTGGCGCGCGAACTCGCGACTCGATTGAAGGTCGGCGATCTTGGTCAAGCCGCGACGCTCGACCAGGTGGTGGGAGCTTATCTCGCCAAGCCCGGCAGCAGACGGCAGTCGGTCTATCGCGAGTTGGGCGATATCGGCGGAAAGCTCCCCGTCAATATTCCGGAGCCGTTGCTGCAACTCGCGGGCATACGCGACCTGAATCTTTACGTGAGCCTTTGCACCGATAATCTTCTCGCTCAGGCGATCAACGCGGCGCGTTTTGGCGGACGTGCGGAAACGCGCGAATTGTCGTTCAATCCCAGCGAATCCGGCGACCTGCCCGACGGCTCGCGCGATGTGCCGCTGGTTTATGGACTGTTTGGACGGATATCGGTGCTGCCCAAATACGTCGTTGCCGAAGAGGATGAACTCGAGTGGGTCACCGCCTTGCAAATCCCCGAAAAACGTCCGGAGCGGCTCTTCGATGAATTGGGGCGCAATCACTTGTTATACCTCGGCTGCTGGTTCCCCGACTGGCTCGCGCGTTTCATCCTGCGCACCACCAAGAACTGCAAGCTGTCCGCAGAGCGCGGCTTCTCTGAATACTTGATCGACGCCGACGCCCAATCGAATACGCCCCTGGTAGCCTTCCTGACAAACTTCAGCCATGAAACCCAGGTGCTGCCGGTGGACCCGGTCGCCTTCGTGGCTGAACTTGCCGAGCGTTGGCAGCAACGTCAAGGCAGCGGCACCGCGGCCAGGGCGCCGGAACCCGGTCCGATGCCGGAAACCATGCCGCCCGGCAGCCTGTTCATCAGCTATGCCAGTGAGGACCGCCCGGCCGCGCTGCGGCTTGCGGCGGAACTTCAAGCCGCCGGCTTGCCGGTATGGCTCGACCGCCAGCAACTCGATTGGGGCAGCGACTACACTGCCCGGATTCGGCTGGCGATCCAGCAGTGCTCGCTCTTCGTGCCCGTGCTTTCGCGCACGGCAGAAAAGCGCACCGGATTCTTTCGCAAGGAATGGGCCTGGGCCAGTGAGCGGAACCTGGATTTCACAGGGAGCAGCCTCTCCTTCTTGTGCCCGTTAGTGATCGACGATACTGCCGCAGTTACCAGCGCCGAAATCCCGCCAGCCTTCAAAATGGTACATATCGAACAAGCTCCCGACGGCAGCTTGCAGCCGCACCAGTCGCAAGCGATCATCAACGCCTTCAATGCCATGCGCGAACGCCATTCTGGTAGACAATGAGCGATCTACCCATCGTCGACGCGGAACGCCCGTGGCCGGGCTTGCTGCCGTTCACTGAAGACTCGCGCATGTTCTTTCACGGCCGCGAAAGCGAGACCGATGATCTGTTTCGTTTGATCGACCGGGATCCTCTTACCGTGTTGTTCGGTCAATCAGGATTGGGAAAATCTTCTTTGCTGAATGCGGGCGTATTCCCGCGCCTGCGCCGCGCAGGTTACCTGCCGGTGTACCTGCGCCTGAATCACGACCTTGCGGCGCCCGTGCTCATCAAACAGGTCTGGCAGGCCCTCATCGATGAGTGTCTCGGCCATGAGGTCGGCGCGAGCCCGATCCCGCCGGGCGACGGCTTCTGGCAATACCTACATCGCCCCGGCACGCAGTTCCTCAATCCCCATGGGCGCTCCGTCGTGCCCGTGCTGGCATTCGATCAGTTCGAGGAGTTGTTTACGCTTGGCCGGCAAACACCGGAGCAAGCCGCGCGCACGCAACTGCTGCTGCAACAACTGGGCGAACTGATCGAAAACCGGCTGCCGCCCGCGCTTGAAAGCGAACTCACCCAGCACCCGGAGCTTCTCGATCAATTCGATTTGCTGCGCCAGAACGTCAAAATTGTGCTCACTTTTCGCGAAGATTACCTGGCCGAATTCGAGGGTCTGAAGACCCTTATTCGCCCCATCATGCAAAACCGCATGCGCTTGACGCCCATGCGCGGCGACCGGGCGGCCGTGGCCATGCAGCAGGCGGGAGGCGGCCACTTGAGCGCATCCGTCGCAGCGCGCATCGTCCGCTTTGTCGGCGGCGCCGCGAGGGGCGACGCCGGAGAACTCGAGGAGATCTCGGTCGAACCCGCGCTGCTGTCGCTGGTCTGCCGCGAGCTGAACGAGCAACGCATTGCCAGCGGGCAGGCAGAGATAAGCGCCGACCTCATCCAGGGTGAAAACACGCAGCAGATCATCGCGCAGTTCTACAGCCAGGGTTTTGCCGGGTTGGACATCAAAGTGCGCTATTTCGTCGAGGACCGGCTTCTCACCGCCGCGGGCTACCGCGACAGTTGCGCTCTCGACAATGCCCTGGCGGAGCCCGGTGTCAGCGAAGCGGCGATTCAGACTTTGGTGGATCGACGCATCCTGCGTCGCGAAGAGCGCGGCGGATTAGTTCGGCTCGAGTTGATCCACGATGTGCTCGCAATGGTGGCCAAAGCCAGCCGCGATGCGCGGCGTGAGGCGGCGGCCCTCGAGGCCGCCCAACTGCTGCTGGCCAAACAGAGGCGGCGCCAGCGAATCGCCGTCGCGTGGGCCGGGGTTCTGGTAGTGGTTCTCGTCGCGGTTTCCGCGCTGGCGGTGTTTGCGATTCGGGGGCGGAAAGAAGCCGTTTCCGCCGAGCGCAAAGCTGTTTCTGCCCAGCAACAAGCAGATCAACAGGCCAAGTTGGCTTTGGAGCAGAAAAAGGTCGCATTGGACGAAAAGAGTGTGGCACTGACCGAATCAAACCGGGCACTCGATGCGGAGAAGCGCGCCAACGCGGCGAAGACAGAAGCGGTCTTGGCGAAAGACAAGGCTACGAGTGAGGCCGCCGAGAAGGAAAAGGAACGATGGCGCGCCATCGTCTGGGCGGCGGCAGCCGATGAGCAATTGGATGCGCATGGCACGGGGGAACAACTGCGCGCGTGCTTGGATTCCACAAATCGCCTTGCCGACGATCCGGCGAGCCCGTCGCTCGATTACATGGTGGGAGTCTGGCATTCGGACGCCGGGGCCTCATCGACTGATATGAACTCGTCTATGGACATGGATTGGCGCAGCGACGGTACCTGCGTCTTCAGGCATGCCTACCAAAGCGGCCATGAGCTCGACCTGAAGAATGACGTTTGTACCTGGAAATACAAACCGATCGCCGGGCATGCAGATGAATTCGAGCTGGACTGGGCCTCCAAGATGCTGGGACCTGAATACCCTAAGCAA
>JBEKAJ010000134.1:0-9018 GCA_050018295.1 Occallatibacter sp.
ACGATTACATCCACCGTTCCCGCCTATGTTGTGGGCACGGTCGGCACATCGTCTTCAAATACCGCGGCCCTGATCCTGTTAAATACCGCAGGAATCTCCAGCAATCCCGCCACGCACCAGGCGCAACTGGCGACACCGATCCTGCTGGGCAGCTCCGGCGGCAACAACAACGATTACGACACACAAAACAACCAGATTGTCGATTGCTGCGGCGGCACGCTGGGGTCGTTGATCCAGAACAGCGGCGGAACGCAGTACCTGCTTAGTTGCAACCACGTGCTGGCACGCAGCGACCAGGCCAGCACTGGCGAGATGATCATTCAGCCGGGATTGATCGACAATAGTAGCGGGGCATGTTATCCAGTCGGCAACAAAGGCACTGAAACGCAAGTGGGTGCGTTGACGGCCTGGCTTCCGCTCAGTTCCGCCTCGACCAATGCCGATGCGGCCATCGCGGCGGTGAACTCCGGCGCAGTCAGTCCCGCCGGTGCAATTCTTGAATTGGGCCTGCCCGGGGCAGGCGGTGTGTTGGCTCCGGCGCCTCCTGGAATCTCCTCGACAAACGGCAGTGGAGAGAACGGTACCATCAATATGACGGTGGCCAAGAGCGGCCGGACCACCGGGCTGACATGCGCTAACATCTCCGTGATCAACGCAACCGTGGAGGTGGGCTACTTCAAGAACTGCGAAGAGACTGTGCCCTACCTGACGAAGACCTACACCAACCAAATCGCCATTGAAGCCAATCAATTCAGCGACGCGGGCGACTCCGGATCGCTGGTGGTGGATGCCAGCAATGCCGAGCCGGTTGGATTGTTCTTTGCCGGCGGAGTGACGAACACGGGCGTGAGCGAGGGCATTGCCAACCCCGTGACCACGGTGCTCGCGGAACTCAGTGCACAGGAAAATACCACCTACAAGTTTGTCGGCACCGCGGACCATCCGGTTAGCTGCCTGAACTACGGAAACGCCACGGCGACTGCAGCTCAGGGAACCACGCTCTCCGATGCCCAGGCCGGCCTTGCCCAGCAGGCGCTCACACAGGCGCGCATGTTGATCAATCCCTCTGCGGGCATTCTGGGTGCGGCCACCGGGAAGAGCAGCGACCATGCCGGCGAAGCGACCGTCATTCTCTATGTCGACCAGAGCATGAATGTGACTGCGCCGCAGATGATCAACGGGGTCCGCACTGAAGTGATTCCCACCACAGCGCAGGCCGTGGCCTCGGGCTCCGTTCCAAAATCCGCCGTGGAGTCCAACACCCTTTCGACGCTGGCATCCGGTGTGCTCACACAGGCGATCGCGGCCAAGCAGCAGATCGAGCAAAGCCTGATGAAGCAGAATCCCGCCTTCTTCGGCGTGGGAGTGGGGCAGAGCTTCGACAATCCGAAGGAAGCGGCGCTGGTCATTTACGTCGATCGCAAGCAGGTGCCTGCCACCCTCCCAGCCACTATCAACGGCTTGCGCACGCGGTACATCATCATGGATCGCCTGCACGTCACGCGGTCGTATTTAACAGGACCCGTCCGGCAGCAAAGCCACTGCATGGCGCATACGCCCGTTCGCCATCCGAGTGATCTCGATCCGTTCCGCACCCACAGTTTGCCGGGTTTGAAGCTGTTCTGACGAGCCATTGCCGGGCGCCGGCTCTTCGGCTCCAACTCTGAACGCTCCTTAGTTAACGGGCCGGGCTTTGCCATTCTTCAAGCTGTCGTCGATGATGGACCCGATCTTGTCGTGGTTTTCGCGCGCGATCCGTCCCATCTCGGCGCCAAGTTTACCCATCTGTTCGCCAAATTTGCCCTGCTCGGCCCACAGTTGTTTCATCGCCTGGTTCATATTCTCAACCTTGACTTCAACCGTCATTAGCTTTCGCTGCACTTCCGACAGCTTGCGCTGAATCTCCTCCAGCTGTTCTCGCGAGACGGTTCCACCCTGGTCCGCCTTAAGCTCTGCTACAGCGGTATTCAATTCAGCCATTTCCTTTGAGACGTCGGGCGTCGGAACCTTCACGATAGTTTCGCGTTCCTTGCGGGCCTCTTCACGCGCCTGCTCCGTTTGGTCGTGCATTTGGTTGCTGAGCGCCCGCATCTGATCTCTCTGCGCATCCATGGCCTTGTCCATCTCTTCGATCTGGCTCACGATTGCTGGATCGTCGACGACATAGTACTTGCCTTCGTGACGAAAGAGCAGGAAATGTCCATGGGCGGTGCCGCGTACCTTCTCGGCTTCGGCCTCGAGTTCACCGCCCGTGTTGCCGCAGAATCGTGTTTTGGACCCAGGGTCGCCGACGATTGCGTACGCGTCGCCATTTGCGAAGCAGGCCGCATGGCCTTCGTATCCTTGCATGAAAGGCATGAGCGGCGGCATTGGCGGAACCTGAACCTGGACATCGATGGGCGGAATTGGCGGGATCGCTGGAAGCTGTCCCTGCGCTGGAAACGGCATCGTTCGCGGAGCCGGCGGTGGCTCAGGGACAGGATTTGAGTTCGGCGTGGCCGGGGTGGTCGGGGTGGCCGGGGTTGTTGGGGTGGTCGGCGTCTCTGGTGCCGGCTGCGCTTGCCCGGTACCAGAATCGCTCGCTTGAGCCGGGGCGGGATTTGACTGACCCATTAAGGCGATTTGAGAAGGTGGCTGATCCTGCGAAAGCCTGGCAGTTTGAGAAGAGTCAGCCTGCTTGGGTGTTGCGGCAGCCTGCACACGAACCATTGCTGTGGCAGCGATCAGCGCGGCAGGAACCAGTATGGTTAGGAGGGCGCGCCGTCCGCCCACGAAGGCGGAACGGAAGCTCGATTCGTTCAAAAGGCGTTCGATGCGGTGAGAAAGATTCGTAGAGTGTGCCATGGGAACTCCAGTCACGGTTGGGCGCGGCAGTGCCGCGAATTCAAGGAGCAGCTGGGCGTAGGCTGAGGGGCTTGCCGCCGCGTCAAGGCCGGCTCGGTCGCTGATGGCCTCACTTAGTTCGGAAAGCTTGCGCTTGAGCCACCATCCTAGCGGGCTAAACCAGGTAAGGCTGGTGTAAAGCCCAGCCACAATCTGCAGATAGAAGTCGCGCTGGCGGATGTGAGAGCGTTCGTGGGCGACGACGACGCGCAGTTTTTCCCCGCCCCACTTCGCGTAGTCCGCGGGCAGAAGAATACCCGAGCCGATGTTGACCGGCGATGCGATTCGCGGGCTCCAGCGCACAGCGATGGAATCGGGCAAGTCAAGGTCGAAAGCGGTTTCGACCGCTGTTGCCTCCATCCAAAGGCGAAGCGAAGATACGAGGCCCCCGAGGAGCCTCAGCAGCAGCGCTGCGCAGACTCCGAGGTAAAGAATCCAGGCGATCACGAGCAAAAGCCCGGTGGTGCTTAACACTGCAGGCTGGGCCGCAGGTTTTGTGGCAATTGACGCTGGAATCGGTGCGGCGTCGCGCGCCGTCATTCGTGGCGCTTGAATCTCATCGCCCGGAACAGCCGGTGCAGGGAAGTGATCCGTCGCATCAGGGAGCGGCTGGGCGATTCTTTCCGGCTCGCCGGAGGGCAAACCAGAAGCCGCAGGAGCGGGTGCGGTGAACGGAGTGGGAGCGGTCATCTTCGCCCTGGCCATTGTCGTCCAGAATGGGGTGGGCAGGTTCACAGCGGCCCATGCGGGGACCCACTGCCAGCGCATCAGCAACGGCATGGCCAGGGCCGCAATCAGCACCAGTCCCCACGCGGCCTTCTGCGCCGGCACGTTTCTGATGCGCAAAAGGCGCATCACGGCCCAAACCGCAAGCGCCGCAATCAGCGCGCGCAATGCAGCTTCAAGCAGCATGGTCATCTGGGATGGAATCATGGCTTCCCCTCCTTCTTGCGCGCGGTTTTTCGCACGCCGGCTGTTTCCTGAGCCGCGGCAATGCGCTCCGCCAAACGGCGCAGCTCATCCCGGTTCAGAACCTTCGAGTCCACCATGCCGACGAGCAGCGCTTCCACTGAGCCCTCGCAAAACCAATCAACGATGCGCTTCACCGCGCGGCCAGCTACGCGCTGCCGCGATTCGGCGGGCTGGTAGTAAAAGGTGCGGTCCTCAACCGTGTGGGCCAGGTAGCCCTTCTCTTCGAGCCGCCGCAACACAGTTCGAATGGTTGAGTCCTTGAGTGGCCGGCCGAGTTCCTCGCGCACCTGCTCGGCTGTCAGGTTGCCGAGACGCCAGACCAGGAGCAGCACGCTGCGCTCCAGTTCGCCGAGATCGGCCGGATCGTGATCGACTTGAGTGTTACCGGTCATAATGTTACACACTGTAGCACACAAAACCCGAGAACCGTCAAGAGGTAAAGCAAAAAAAGTTTTGGGGTGCCTATTCGGCGTCCTGAAAGCGGCCGGATGCCCCTTCGGGTCAGAGCAAATCTATCCGGGAGTTTCATTCAAGCGAAAGGGTTAGTCTGCCGCCGAGTTCATAGAGATTGTCAAATGCGGATCGTCGGGAATGAAAACTTCGAAGACCGTTCCGGAATTCTTCCGCGCGGGCGCATCCGATGGCGCAGTACCGCGGCTGCGCACCCGCACCAATCCATGATGCTTCAGGATGATTTCCTGGCTGACCCAAAGCCCCAGTCCGGTTCCTGTTACTTCCTTGGTGGTAAAGAAGGCCTCGAAGATGTGCTCGCGCACATCCGGCTCCATGCCTGCGCCTGTGTCTGCCACGGCGAACCGGATGCCGGTTTGCGTGGGGTTTCTCCAGTCGCGCGAGCGCCGCGCACGAATCACCAGCCGGCCACCGCTGCTACTGGCGTCAATGGAATTGCCCACCAGGTTGGCAAAGACCTGGCGGACTTCTCCGGCAAAGCAGAACAACGTGAGTCCAGCGTCGCAATCCCGCTCCACGCGAAGGTCGAGGGCGTGGATGCGACTTTGGTAGAGATTTAGTACCGAGTCCAGCAGTTCCTCCATCGTGACCCGGCCCGGCTGTGTCGGCTGCCGGTAGAAGCGCAGTGTCTGCTGCGTGATCTCGGCGATGCGATGGACCTCGTACTCGGCCATGGTCACGTACTGCTTAGTGGCATCGGGGAGCTCGCTGGAGTTACGCAGAAGGAAGAGCAGGTTGGTGATGGCTTCGAGAGGATTGTTGATCTCGTGCGCGATGGAGGCGGCCAGGCGCCCGGTTACGGCAAGCTTTTCGCTCCGGCGCAGCGCCTCTTCGCTGCGCTTGCGGTCGCTGGCGTCAAGCGCGATGATCCCCACCCAGCGCACCTGATTCGGGGTCGTACGCACCGGGTAGGCGCTGATCAGCCAGGTCCACGGCCGGCGGGGTTTGCCGCCTTCGCCATTCAGCTCCAGATTGCGCACCGCCTCTTCACTGGAAAAGACGCGCTGCACCGCGCCCTCGATCTCCGTGGCGACGGCCTGGGGCAGCAAATCAGGCAGAGTGCGGCCGAGATGGCGGCTCACGGCGACTCCCGTCAGGTCCGCGAAGATCTGGTTGACGCGCACCAAGCGACCGTTGCGGTCGACGAATGCCAGTCCAATGGGCGCGTTGGCCAGCATGGAGTCGAGAAGGGAAAGCGTGTCATTCAATCCCGCTCGCTGCTCGGCCAGCGAGGCGACCATTCGATTGAAGGTCTCAATCAAATCGCCAATCTCGTTATGAACGCGGACCGGCAGCGGAAAACGGCTGCCGTCTTCCGGTGACGTCATGAGGGCGGTGGTGCCGTGGTGCAGCAGCGCCAAAGGCTGCGTAATGGTGCGCCCCATTAAGAGCACCAGCAACGCCGAAGCCACGACCCAGATGGCGCCAAAAACAAGTGTGTCCCGCTGTATTGCCGCCAATTGCTCTTGAGCGGCGCTTTTGTCGAATTCCACCCACGCGTAGCCGCGCACCTGGCCGTCAGTAAAGATCGCGCTTACGCCTTCCCATCGATTTCCCGGCAAGGTAAACACCAGCTTGCCGTCGCGCTGTGCCACGGGGATCTGTGCCCGCTCGTCAGGCTCCAGTACCGCCTGGTCCGCATCGCCTTTGCTCAGGTAGAGCACGTTCCCGGCCGGATCGGTGACTTTGGCCAATGCAATATTGGGCGACTTGCCGACAGTTCGTACCGTTGTGTCAATCCATCCGAGGCTTTGCTTCTCCAGAGCCTCGGCGATCTGCGACGCCAGCGCCTCCGATTCGTAGGTGAGCCAGTATTGCGCGCGAACATACACGCGACTCTTCTGTTGCCGCGTGAGCAATGCCGCGAATAGGCCGATGGAGAGCGCCTCCAGCAAGAGCAGGCCGGCCAGCATTTGCCAGCGAATAGATCGCGGCCACCAGCGCATGCGCAAGAATCCACCCCCGAAGGAGAATCAGTAGATTAGTCTATCGAACTGGTTGCAGTAACCGCGTCAGCCGCCTCGTTCCGCGGCCTTGCTTTGGAGACCAGCGACGCCGCGATCTGCTTTCCGTGAAAGCGCCCGTTTTCGATGAAAATCTCGCTGGTGCGCGAGCCGGCAACGATCACGCCTGCCAGATAAATTCCGGGCACGTTGCTCTCGAGCGTCTCCGGATTGCATACGGGCAACCGGTCCTCGCCCTCGAAACGCACGCCCAACCGCTCGAGAAATGAAAAATCGGGATGGTAGCCGGTCATGGCGAAGACGAAATCGTTGGGCAGCGTCTCGCGGCCCGCCGGAGTTTCCACCACGACCGAGTCGGGTGTGATCTCCACAACCTGCGACGAAAAGTAGGCCTTGATTTCGCCGTCTTTGATGCGGTTTTCAATGTCCGGCTTGATCCAGTACTTCACGTTTGGCGTAACCTCGGGTCCGCGGTAGACGAGCGTGACGCGGGCGCCGCTTCGCCACAGTTCCAGAGCGGCGATGGCAGCGGAGTTCTTGCCGCCAATGACCACCACGTCTGTCTCGAAGAAGGGGTGGGGGTCGTAGTAGTAGTGGTGAACTTTGCTGAGGGTCTCGCCGGGAATGTCCATCCAATTGGGCAGGTCATAGTAGCCGGTGGAGATGGCCAGTTTGCGTGCCTCGATGGCTCCCGGCCTGCCGAAACGGTCCACGGTGTGCGCGGTGAAGGCGCCATCGGCTCCCGTTACGGTTTCCACCCGGTAGTACTGGCGCACGTCCAGGCGATAGTAGGCCGCCACCTGGCGGTAGTACTCAAGCGCCTCGCTGCGCGTGGGCTTGGCATTCGGGCTGGGGAAGGGGATGCCGCCGATCTCGAGGCGCTCCGAGGTGGTGAAGAAGGTCATGTGCGCGGGATAGTGAAAGATGGAGTTGCAGACGCAACCCTTGTCCACCAGCGCCACACGAAAGCCAGCTTTTTGCGCTTCGATAGCACAAGCCAGCCCCGTGGGTCCCGCACCCACAACAAGAAGATCGAAGACAGAATCCTGCATCGCACTCAACGGCTGGTCGCTCATATTCCTAGATTAGGCTATTTCGCGACCGGGCATGCCAAGGGTCGCACAACAAAAAGCCTCAGCCGGAGCTGAGGCCTTTTGCGATCGGAATCCCGAGTCTCTGCGCTCTTACGCGAGTGCTGGAGCGGGCTCCATCATGGGCACCGCCGGCGCTTCGGCCGCGACAGGCGAAGCTGTCGGTTGGGACGCCGCATGCGATGGGCGAGTGAGCCGGTGAACAAAGTGGTAGGGCGGCCATGGACCCGAAAGCTGCATCTGGCACTCCCGCATCACGGCGCTGGTGGTGACGAACTTGTTCTGGTACCGTTCGACACTCTTGCGGTCGATCAGATGCGCGATATCCAGCATCATCTTACCGTTTTCCATCAGCCGGCAGCTCACTTCCTCATCAAGAGGAATGAAAAGCCTGTGCATCTGGAAGCTGACCGCTCGTGCGCGCGTTTGCCGCTCCCGCGCCCGCGAGGCATTCTCCCGCAGATTGCTCAGATATTCGCGGCCCACACCTTCGGCCGTCAGATGCTTTTCGATCTCGCGCCCGCAACAATCGTCAACGAAGATCTTCAGATGCATTTCCGTCCTGCCGCGCAGCTTGTCGATGTTTCCGAGGAACTGGCGCTGATTGGAACGGATCGACTTGCGCAACGACTCGTCGTCGTTAAAGACGGTGCCAAAGCGGAAAGGAAGAACTGTAGAGTGTTGAAAACAGTCGGCGATCACACGTGCGTGGTCGACGCCCGACCGTTGGTTAAGGGTTTCCTGGGGGTTGTGCTCGCTCACGATCACCGCTAGATCGCTCGCTGGGTAAAGGAAAACCTGATTGCCACTGACTCCAAAAACCGATTCCATCGCAACCGGCTTGCGATGGCGGGCTAAAGCTGGAAATGCTTGTTTTTCACCGATGCAGTAGGCATACCATGCCATGACGAGACACTCCGTCCGCGCGCGCCACAACTGTCAGGCGCCGCTAGTTGATGAAGCTCTGTGAACTTGGGAACAACTGCATGCATAGTGGAGGATTATCTAGACCGTGGTTGCGACCTCCCCAAACTAACCGGAATACTAGTCTCCTGAAAATACGACTGGCAACACCTGGCAGGGAAAAGATGGGGTGACTGTGCAGCAGGTGTAAAAGTCGTATTGATACCGCAGGACTGTCAATTGATTATATGAACTTTGTGTGCTGGCCCGCAGTAAATGCTTCAAATCGCTCGCCGTGAGCGCACCTGCGTGCGTCGTCCAGCACATGCTCAAAACTGCCCCAAAGAGGACTCGCTGTATTCGGTACTTCTTTTCCACAAGGGCTGGAAACGGCTGGTCGGTTGCTCCAAACCCCTGCCCTCGACCCCACCGCTTCATCGATAAGAGACGGGAAACTCTAGTAGACTCAACGGCAGAATGCTTCTTTCTTCCCGCTTCCTTCGCATCCCCTCTGCCCCCACGCTTCTCGCGCTCCTGGCAACGCTTCTTGCAGGAGCAACTGCAATTTCCTCGCGCGCAGCCGCTCAGGGAACCCACCTATGGCAGCAATCGCAGATGGAGGAGTTTGAAAAGGGCACGCCTGCGGGCGTTTCGATTGAGAGCGATGGTCACCTGCGCCAGGGGCCGGAGCTCACTGAGCAGCTCACCACGCCGTCGACCTTCGTGTGGTCGCT
>JBEKAJ010000135.1:0-9003 GCA_050018295.1 Occallatibacter sp.
GCAGCTCGTCGATGTCGCGCTGTCCCTCGTCCTGCTCGCCCAATTCCTTCTGGATGGCCTTCAACTGCTCGCGCAGGTAGTAGTCGCGCTGCGACTGCTGCACCTGATCCTGCACCTCGGTCTGGATCTTGGTGCGCAACTGCTGCACCTCGATCTCCTTGGCCAGCAGCTTGTTCAACTGCTCCAGCCGTTCGGCGATGCCCGCCGTCTCCAGCAACTGCTGCTTGTCGTCCGTGGTCAGAAAGGGCAGCGACGACGCTACGAAATCCACCAGCCTGGCCGGTTCCTCGATGTTCGCGGCAATTGTCCTCAATTCGTCCGAAAGAGTCGGCGACTCCGAAACGATCTGCTGGAACTGACCCACCACGTTGCGTACCAGCGCCTCAAACTCAGGCGAAGCCGCCTGCTCAGCGTCCTCCAGCGTCTCCACCTCGGCCACCATGAATGGCTCCGATTGGACGAACCTCAGCAGCCGAACCCGGCTTACGCCCTCAGTGAACACAAACCGGCTCTGGTTGGGCATGCGCACAACCTTGTGCACCGTGGCCAGCGTTCCCACTGTGTGCAGGTCAGCCGGCTTGGGAGCGTCCAGCCGCGGGTCCAGTTGCGCCGCAACGACAATCGCCCGCTCCTCCCCCAATGACTCGATGAGCTGGATCGAGCTTTCCCGGCCCACCGTCAGTGGCAGCACCGCATGGGGAAACAGAACCGTGTCGCGCACCGGCAATACGGCAATCCTCCGGGGTCCTGAAGCCTTCTGGAGTGTGTCGTCATTCGCTGGAGTCGTTGGCTGTTTTGGCATTGAGTGTCCTCGTATCAACTTTCCTTCATTAGATAGATCAGAAAGGCAAAAGTTGCAACTTCCACCCCTCCTCCCCTATCTTCTTCTGCCACCAGCGAATTCTGCTACGGTCCTGCTCCTGCTGGGGTTCCTCACAGGGCCAACTTATCCCCAAAACCACTTGCTAACACCAGTTTCAACTGCACATCAGTACCCAGCCTTGAAGCCCTTTGGCCCTGATTTCTCTAAGGGTTACCTCAACCGAGCCAAACTGCGCGCAGCCGTTCGTGGGGTCTATCGGCGGAATAAACCGGAATGTGAGGGAAACCGGCCACCGCCCCGGAATATGGGCCAGCTCGCCAACAGTCCCTCGATGCGGCCTTCATTTCCCTTCCCGCTTGATGGCCGACTCGATCTGCGTCCAGACCTCGTCCGGGGGTTCCACGCTCGGAAACAGCTGGCGGGCTGCCTCGGCGATCGTCTCCAGTTCGGCCAGCAAGGCGCGGCATCGATCACACCCCTGAACATGAGGATGCGTGGCTGCGTCCTCTCCTGACTCGATCAGTTCGGACAGTTGAGCCTGGAACTCGGCGCAACTCATCCTGTCTGCATCGCCCGTCATGACCGTTCCTCCGGGCGCTTCTGTGCGCGTAGGGCGTCGCGCAGCTTCAACCGCGCCTTGTGCAATTGCGACTTGCTGTTGCCAATCGAGCAGTCCAGCATCGAAGCAATTTCATTATGCTCAAAACCCTCCACGTCGTGAAGGATAAAGATCAGCCGGTACCCTGCCGGCAGATCGGCAACGGCCCGCTCCAGCGCCAGGCGGTCAATGGCTCCCGTCAGCGTCAGATCGGGGGCACCAAAGCTGCGGCTCGGGCCCTCCTCCGGCGTCGGCTCCATGGCCTCGTCCAGCGAGATCAGCGAAAGTCCCTTCTTCCGCAGTTGCATCAGCACCACGTTGATCGCCAGCCGGTGCAACCACGTCGAAAATGCCGAGTCGCCCCTGAATGTGGCAATCTTCCGGTGCAGTTGGAGAAACGCCTCCTGTGTCAGATCCTCAGCCTCCGCGACATTGCCCACCATGCGCAGGCACAGCGAATAAATGCGCCGCTTATGCAGCGCATACAGATGCGCAAAGGCCTGATGATCGCCCGCCTGTGCTCGAGCTAAAACATCCCCTTCGGCCGAATCCATCGAACCTGGGCGCGCCGCGACCGAAGGCTGGTCTGCCTGGCCCTCGGCTGCGGGTGGCTGCTCCGCACCGCCATTGGGCCGGCTACGGCTGGATGCTTGCGCGGGGGATGGTGAATTGGGCATCCGCTTCCTTCCAGGTCTTCCTGGGCGGGGTGGAAGCTTCGTGGCAGTTCGTCGTCAATCCGCCACAACAGCAGTCAAGAAACAGTGTCCTAATGACAGGCATTCCTCTTTGCCGCCGGGAATGCGCCTGCCCTGTTACGAGCGATGCGAAGCACACCTTCCAGGGTTTTGCCCGAGCTTCCTTCCTCGTTAGTATAAGGTGAGGCAGTTTGGGTTGGCTGAGCTTGAATAAAAACAGGAAAGCCCACCCCCTTCGAGAGCGCGTGTTGAGCCGCTCCCGCTTTGCACTGGGATGCTGAGGTTCCACCACACTCTTTACGATATGGTCCTGCAAACAAAGCCGGCAGAAAGATGCGGCGTTCCCCCGGGCTCCCGTCGACGGGTGGCGTGCAGCGCCGGGGTCGACGGAGTGAATCGCGGGGGCCACCGGCGAGCGCCATTCACATATCTGCTTTCTTTCTCCTTGAACTGGCCTGCCCTTCTCCGGGCTCTCAAACCGCAGCGCTTGGCTCTTGTCGCGTCGATTCTTCTTTGCGCAGCAGCCGCGGCAATCTCCGCCTGGTGCCAGAAGCCGGCCGACGCTCCTGGAGCCGCCATAACCGCCCCAGCCGCAGCCGCCCCGCTCGAATCCGCGACTCCACACCCAGCCAATGACGCCGTTCTCCAATGGGAAGGCTTGCCGGTACTACACATCTCCTTCGAGGGCGTCCTGTCTGACAGCCTTACCCCGCTTCCCGGCCATCTTGCTCAGCCCGAAGGTGCCCCGCTCACCGCCGAAAACCTCAAACAGAGCCTCCGTCAGCTCTACGTCTCAGGGCTCTATGACAATGTCGAAGTCGAGGGCTCGCGCCAGACAGACGGAGTGTCGCTGGTCTTTGTCGGAACCCCGCGCAAATTTATCGGCACAGTCAGCGTAAACGGAGCCTCCGGGCCGACCATGAACGCGCTCCTCCAGCGCGCCTCTCAGCTCGAAGCCGGAACGCGCCTCACCCAGACCAAAATGCTTCGCGCCGTCGGCCAGATGCGTACCACTCTCGAAGAAAACGGCTATCACGAATCGTCCATCACACAAACCGTGACGGCCCACCCCGAACAGCAGCTTGCCGATGTCGCCTTTCGCGTGGTCTCGGGACCGAGAGCTCGCGTGGGAACGATCACCGTCACCGGCGACTCAGGCATGAGCCTCGAGAGTTTTCGCCGCCATGCAAGTCTGCGCACCGGCGCGCATGTCGATCGCGATACCGTCAATCATGCGCTCGATGGCGTGCTCCGCGACTATCAAAAGCAGGGCCGCCTGGAGGCCGACGTCAAGCTCGAATCCGCGCAATACAATACCGCCACCAAGTCCGTCGACTATCGCTTCACCGCCAACCGCGGGCCTGTGGTCAAGGTCGAAGTCCAGGGCGCCGCCCTCGACTCGGAGCGCGTCAAGCGGCTCGTCCCCATCTTTCAGGAAGGCAGCGTCGACGAGGACCTGCTCAATGAAGGCAACCGCCGCTTGCGCGATTATTTTCAGGGCCTTGGCTACTTCGATGCCAAGGTCGATCACAAATCCCAGTCGCCGGGCAACGATCGGGTCGACATTCTCTATACCGTCCAACTCGGCCCGCGCCGCCACGTCCAGAAAGTCTCCATCGCCGGCAATCATTACTTCGACACCGCGACCCTCATGGATCTGCTAAGCGTTCATCCCGCGGGCGTTCTCGACCGCCATGGAATCTACAGCCAGGCGCTGGTCTCGGCTGACGTCAGCGCGCTCGAAGCTTTATATCGGAACAATGGCTTCGCCCAGGTGAAGGTCACGCCTGAAACCAGTACTCCTGAAACGGTTGTGGCCGACAACCCACCCCCTGCCGCTGCCGCCGGACCGCGCACCGCACCCCTCGTGGTCACCTACCACATTGCCGAGGGCCCGCAACTGCACGTGGGCTCGCTGACATTCGATGGCAACGGCCACATCGCGACCGCCAAGCTCACCGCGCTCCTCAACACCACTCCGGGCCAGATGCTCTCACCGCGCAACCTGGCCGGAGATCACGACGCGATCGTCACCGAGTACTACACCCGCGGCTTCGATCAGGCTGCGGTAACAGTCTCCCAGCAGACGGACCCCTCCGATTCCGCCAAGGTCGACGTCGTCTTCCACGTTGATGAAGGCGAACAGATCTTTGTTCGCAACGTGCTCTTGACGGGTCTCGAATTCACGCGCCCGCAGACCGTGGCGCGCGCCATTACTCTCCACGCCGGCAACCCGCTCAACCAGACCGCGCTCTCCGATACGCAGCGCAATCTCTATAACTTCGCCCTTTTCAATGAAGTGAATGCGGCCATCGAAAACCCCGACGGGGACGCGCCCCTAAAGACGGTCTTGCTGCAGGCGGTCGAGGCGCGCCGCTGGATGCTGACCTACGGCTTCGGCTTCGAGGCGCAAACCGGCCAGCCGCAAAACAACTGCGCCGGCGCCACCGCCGGAGGTGTCCGCTGCAATCCCAACGGCAAAACCGGTGTCAGCCCTCGCGTGCTTGCCGACCTCACCCGCAACGGCCTCTTTGGCCGCGAGCAATCGATTTCGCTGCGCGGCACCTATGGCTTGCTTGAGCAAAGCATCGGCATCCAATACCAGGTCCCGCACCTTGAAGGCAATCCCAACTTTGGCTTCACCTTTTCCGGTGGCTATGCTAACAGCCTGGATGTTTCAACCTACGTGGCTTCCCGTCTCGAGGGCGGCTTCCGCTTTACTGAAAACTTCAACCACCCCGGATCGTGGCTTTCCCGCGCCAACACCTTCATCTATGAGATCGATTTCCGCCGCGTCAAAGTCTCCGCCAGCAGCTTGCAGGTCTATCCCGGAGAAATCTCCCTTCTGTCAACGGCAACGCGCGTCGGGGGCCCGGCATTCACATGGATTCGCGACACGCGCGACGTGCCCATGGATGCCCGCCGTGGCACCTACACCAGCTTTCAGGAATCTCTCTCCGGCCGCCTTTTTGGCGCCGAGGCCGAGTTCAACCGCATCGACACGTCCAATTCCAGCTATTACAGCTTTGACAAAGGCCGCTTCGTGGTGGCCCGCAACACGCGCTATGGCCAGCTTCGCTCATTCGGCAGCGGCTCCAACGGGGTCATTCCGCTTCCCGAGCGCTTTTACGCCGGCGGCGCTGTTTCCCTGCGCGGATTCTCCCAGAACGCCGCCGGTCCGCGCGACCCTGAAACCGGTTTCCAGATTGGCGGGGCTGGATCGCTCACCAACAGCACCGAATTGCGCCTCCCGCCGCCCACGCTGCCCTTGCTGGGCAACACAATCAGCTTCGTCATCTTTCACGACATGGGCAATGTCTTTACCAATGCCGGAGACGCCTGGGCCAGCTTTCTGCGCCTGCGCCAGCCCGACAGCAGTGCCTGCCGTCAACTGGCTACCCCAGGCCAACCTAAAACTTACCTGCCCAATGGCCCCTACACGTCAACCGGTCAGCAGGGTCTGTGCAGCTTCAACGACTTCTCGCACGCCCTGGGCCTGGGCCTGCGCTACCACACACCGGTGGGGCCCATCCGCTTCGACGTAAGCTATAACCTGAATCCGCCCATCTATCCCGTGAATATCAACTACTCCATCCCCACACCGGCCATCAATCCCAGCGGAGTTCCCGGTTTCGAGTCGGACCCTTACGTAGGCCAGGCGCCGCACATCAACTTCTTTTTCAGTCTTGGGCAGGCCTTCTGATGAACAAGCGCGCCCCAATCCGAATCGAAATCGCCCGCCAGGCTGCTGTCATCCTGAGCGCAGCGTGGCGCGCCGTCGCGACACGCGGAGTCGAAGGATCTGCGGTTGCCTTTCCGAGGGCCGGAGCGGC
Organism: Occallatibacter sp.; assembly: GCA_050018295.1. GTDB lineage: Bacteria > Acidobacteriota > Terriglobia > Terriglobales > Acidobacteriaceae > Telmatobacter. The sequence continues at coordinate 5,950 of JBEKAJ010000135.1, forward strand.
GAAACCGCTCGCTCTTGCGCTGCTCTTTTCTGCTCTGGCGCCGGCCCTCGCTCAACAGCAAAACTCGACCGCCCCCGTCGTCCTCGACCGCGTAGTCGCTGTGGTCAACAAGCATGCCATCCTGGCCAGCGATCTCGACGACGAAATCCGCCTCTCGGTTCTCGATCCCAATCTCGTCGGTCAGGGCGAGCTCACCAGGCAGCGCGCGCTCGAGCAGATCATCAGCCGCGCCCTCATCGAGCAGCAGATTCGTCAGGAAGACATGCAGGCCATCGAACCCTCGCAGGATGAAGTGAACGCTCGCCTCGACGGGATTCGTAAACAGTTGCCCGCTTGCGTCCATCAGAATTGCAGCACAGAGGCCGGGTGGAAGGCATTCCTCGCTTCCCACGGCCTTACGCCGCAGCGCGTCGAATCTTATCTTCGCTACCGGCTTGAGATTCTGAGCTTCATCGAACAGCGATTCCGCCAGGGCATCCAGATCACTCCAAAGCAGATCGAAACCTACTATCGCGACACGTTGCTTCCGCAGTACGCGCCCGGCGAAGCCGTTCCGCCGTTGGATCAGGTGGCTCCGCGCATTCAGGAGATTCTGCTGGAGCAGCAAGTCAATGTGCTCTTCGACGCCTGGCTCACCAATCTGCGCGGCCAGGGTGACGTCGAAGTGCTTGACCCGGCTCTGGAATCCGCTGTAGCCCAGGACTCCAGCGCGGGCGCGAGCCCAGTTGCGAGTCCAGGTGCGAGTCCCGTTGCGAGTCCCGTTGCGAGTCCCGTTGCGAGTCCAGGTACAGCCCCATGAGCGATCGCGAGCCTACGTCCAGCTCCCCTGGTCGGCCTTCTCCCGGCCAGCCCGTCCCGCGGAAAACTCCTCCGCGCGGCCCACGCTCCCGTCTGCGCCGTTTCTTTCTCCGCCATTTCCCGCTGAGTCTCGCGGCCGCGGCGGTGTTGCTCATCCTCACAGCAGTCGCCGCCTATTTCATCGCCAGCTCTGCCGCGTTCGAGAATCTGGTTCGCAAGCGCCTCATCGCGCAAATTGAAAACGCCACCGGCGGCCGCGCGGAGATCGGGTCTTTTCATTGGCGGCTGCTCCATCTTGAGGCTGAAGCCGGCGGAGTCGTCATTCATGGCACCGAAGATCCCAATGAAGTGCCCTACGCCGAGATCGACCGCCTCCGCGTCCAGGTCAGCATCTTTGGCTTTCTCACTCCGCATATTTCCTTGCGCGATCTCGAAATTGTGCGGCCGCAACTGCACCTCATTGTCTATCGCGACGGCTCGACCAACCAGCCGCGCCCGCGCAGGCCGGAGAAATCAAGCAAGTCCGCCGTCGACACGCTCTTCGATCTCCGCGCGAGCCAAATCACCGTTGAGCATGGAACCCTGGATTACGACGATCGCGCCGCAGCCTTCGACAATCGGCATCGCTACCTGCCGCTCGACTTCAAAGCCGGCGACGTCTCGCTGCAAATGATCTACGCGCCTGCCGCATTCGGCGCGCCAGAGCGCTATGTCATCAATGCCGCGGCCTCCGACCTCATGCTCGCCCGCAGTATCCCGCATAAACCAACGCTGGCTGTCCATGGCAAGCTTCAGTTTGTTCTCGTCCTCAGGCGCAATCGTGTCCTCTTGCGTAGTCTTCAACTCACGGCCCAGAGTCGTGGCGCCGAAGATCGCACGCTCCAGGTCTCCGGAGTCTTGGACGATTTCACGCATCCCCGCTGGCAGGGCAGAATTGCCGGCGATCTCGACATGCGGCTTCTCGATCCCGTCACCGGCTATCCTGACGCGCCCGAGGGCATCGCCTACCTCGATCTCGCCGCCAACGGTATTGCTCCCGCTTTTCACATCGCTGGCAGCGTCCACATCGACGGTGGCTCCTATACCGGCGCGGGCATTAACGCCACGGGCGTCAACCTCGATGCGCGCATCGATGCCGATTCCGGAAAACTTCTCATTACTCAGATCGTCGCCCGCCTCCGCCAGGGCGGCCAAATCGAAGGCACGGTCGCGCTTCAGCCTTGGCTTCCCGGCCCCAGCGTTGCGCCCGCGCAACTCACTGCTCTAGAAGAATCAAAAACCGCCCGCAACGTCCTCGTCCGTGCCGCGGTCCGCTCTATCCCGATGAACGGCAAAGTAACAGCCGATTTCGGGGGTGTTGCCCTCGACGCGATTCTCGATACAGTCTGCCCGCCCCAATGCCGTCGCCTGGGTTTCGACGCACGCGTCGATGGCCCGGCGACAGCAACATGGTCGAACGGCGATTACCGCAATGTTTCTGTCACTGCCGCTCTTGATCTGAGCCCCTCCGCGCAAACTCCCGCTGGCGAAGTGCCGGCCAGCGGCGTCATCGATGCCACCTATACGCAGCGCGATGGCGGCGTGGACCTTCGCAAGCTTGAGTTGCACTTGCCCGCCAGCGATTTGGAAGTGCGAGGCGCGCTCGGCGCTTACCCGGCCAGCAGTACTTCGGCGCTCACCGTCAACTTCCATTCCCATGATTTGTCTGAGTTCGATGCCGTGCTGCGCTCGCTCGGCCTCAATCGCAATGGCAAGACCGGAACCTCGGCTCTCCCTGTGTCCCTCGCCGGCCAGGCCGGTTTTCTTGGGAACTGGACCGGCTCGTTGATCAAACCGCATCTCGCAGGCACGCTGAAGGCCACGCAATTGGCCGTCGAGATGCCATCGGCGGCTGGCAATTCCGGCCAGCCGCGGTGGGTGCATTTGGATTCGGCCGAGGTCGAAGGCAGCTATTCGCCCACTCAGATCGCCATTGAGCATGCTCAGTTGCTTCACGGCAATTCCAGCATCGCGCTAAGTGGAACACTCGACGCCTCGGCCGGCCTAGGGCTCCCAACGACGGCCCCTCGTCACTTCCGCGGCAGCCTGCAACCAACCTACGACGCGAACTCCGTTCTCCACGCGCGCGTTGCCGCCAGCAATCTCGACGTCGCCCAAGTCCAGTCATCTGTCCAGCCGTTTCTTGTTGCCAGCCCCCAGAGCCTGCCCCCACAGAACCTACTGATGACTGGCGCATTCAATGCGCAGATCCAGGCC
>JBEKAJ010000136.1:0-8997 GCA_050018295.1 Occallatibacter sp.
CAGCCACCATCGTCGAGCGCGAAAGCGGCCGCCACGATCCCCAATTCATCGTCATCGACGAAGTCGCGGGCCAGTGGATCACCCTCCTCTTCAGCCCCGCCGATTGGCGTCACGGCCTCATCGCTCTTGTCCTTTTCCGCCTCTTCGATATCGTCAAGCCCTTCCCCGTGCGCCGCCTCGAGCGCCTTCCCGCCGGCTTGGGCATCGTCTTCGACGATGTGGCCGCCGGCCTGTATGCTTTTTGTATAGCGTCTCTGTTACGCATCCTGTTTCGGTTCTGGCCTTGACTTGGCTCGCATCTGGTCTTGATATGCCTCGCTCCTCCCCTCAACCCGCTCCTCCCGTCGGCCACCTGCCTCGCGTCGACGATGTACTCCCCGCCGCGGCCCTGCCCAACGGCGAAGTCGAGTTGATCGGAATCTATCTCGGTCCCAATGGCTTCGGCCTGCCCTCTGTCTCCGTCGACGACCAGCCCGCCCACGTCCTCATGAGCCGCCCCACTCGCCTCGTCTTTCGCGTCCCCGCAACGGCTTCCGCCGGACTCATTGAAGTCCGCACCCCCGCCGGCGCCGCCAACCCCGCGGCTCTGCGCGTTGCCCGCCAGCTTAATGACGGCCTGCACCCCGTCACCAGCCCCGCCGTCAGCCGCTCCGGAATGGTCTACGCCACCATCTCCGGCCCGCGCGGCAAGCAGACGCCCGTCTCCGTTGTCCGCGTCAGCCCAGATGGCCGCGCCACTCCATTCGTCACCGGAATCCTCAACGCCACCGGCCTCGCCTTCAATCCTGATGGCGATCTCTTCGTCACTTCGCGCGCTGAAGGCAACGTCTACCGCATCGATGCCGCAGGCGATTCAACCGTCTATGTCGAAGGCATGGGCGTGGCCACCGGCGCGGCCTTTGACGCCGAGGGCAATCTCTTTGTCGGCGATCGCAGCGGCACCATCTTCAAGATCAACTCCGAACGTCAGATCTTCGTCCACGCCACGCTCGAGCCCAGCGTCGCCGCCTATCACCTCGCCGTCAACGCCGCCGGCACGGTCTTTGTCACCGCTCCGTCGCTTTCCTCCAATGAAGCCATCTGGGCCATTGAGCCCAACGGCGACACGCGCGCCTGGTATCACGGCCTCGGCCGCCCGCAGGGCCTGGCCATCTCCCGCGAGGGCGACATCTACCTCGCTGCCTGCTTCCATGGCCGCCACGGATTGGTCCGCGTCACTCCAAACGCCGAGGCTTCGCTCGTCCTCTCCGCCTCCAACCTCGTCGGCGTCGCCTTCTCGCCCCTCGGAACCACCATCCTCGCCACCAACGACGCCGTTTATGATGTGGACTTGGGAGTCGAAGGCCTGAACCTCTTCTAGCTATTAGCCGTTAGCTCTTAGCCTTTAGCTTCGGGCTTGCGAAAACAAAGTGTTGAGGGTCATGCCGGCGAGATGGATTAGTCTGCGGTTCGCCGCGAAACGAGCTAAGAGCTAATAGCTAAGAGCTGCTTTCATGAAATCCGAAATCATCGCCGTCGGCTCCGAGATGCTCACCCCCTACCGCCAGGACACCAACTCTCTCTATCTCACCGAGAAGCTCAACTCCCTCGGCATTTCCGTCGCCTTCAAGACCGTCGTCGGCGATCGCCGCAAGGACCTCATCTCCGCTATCAAGACCGCTCTCAGCCGCACCGACGTTCTCATCCTCATGGGTGGCCTCGGACCCACCGAGGACGATCTCACGCGCGAAGCCGTCGCCGAAGCTCTCTCTCTCACCCTCCGCCGCGACGCCACGCAGGTCGCCGCTCTCCACGCCCGCGCCGCCACCTGGCGCATCACTATGCCGCCCAACAATCTCAAGCAGGCCGACGTTCTCGACGGCGCAACGCTTCTTCCCAACCCCAACGGCAGCGCGCCCGGCCAATGGCTCGACATCACCTTTTCGGGCTTCCGCAAGCTCGTCATGCTCCTCCCCGGCCCGCCCCACGAGTGTCGTCCACTCTTTGACGCCGAATGTCTGCCTCGCCTCCGCGCCGCCGCCCCGCCGCGCTCGATCGCCGTCCGCACGCTCAAGGCCGCCATGATTCCCGAGTCACAGGCCGATAAGCTGCTTGCTCCCATCTACTCCTCCTACGCCGACGTCGAAACCACGCTCCTCGCCCACACCGGCGACCTTCAGATCACTCTCATCTGCTCCAAGTCCACAGCCCAAGCCGCGCAGGCGCGCGTCGACGAGCTCGCCGAGCGCATTGAAGAAGCCCTCGAAGACTGGTTCTACTCCTCGCAGGGTGACACGCTCGAGCAGATCGTTCTTTACTATCTCGGCCTGCGCCAGGCCACGCTCGCAGTCGCGGAAAGCTGCACCGGCGGTCTCATCGCCCAGCGCATCACCTCTGTACCCGGCGCGTCACGCTCATTTCTCGGTGGAGTTGTCGTATATTCTGACGAGCTCAAGACCGCGTTTGCCGGCGTGCCGGCCGAGCTCATCGCGCAGCACGGCGCCGTTTCCGCTCAAGTCGCCAAAGCTCTCGCCGACGGCATCCGCGCGCGCACCGGCGCAACCATCGGCCTCGGCGTTACTGGAATCGCCGGCCCCACTGGCGCAACGGAATCCAAACCCGTCGGTCTCGTCTACATCGCCGTCTCTGACGCGCAAGGCACCGACGCCATCGACCGCACCTTCCGCGGTGATCGCGAGCGTATCCGCGAGTGGGCCAGCCAGATGGCGCTCGATCTCGTCCGCCGCCGCCTCATGTAGCCACCAAACTCGCCGCCACGCACAACCGCTGGAGTGCCCCATCTGGGCGCCCTCTGGGCACCGCGCCTTATGCGGCTAGGGTGGGATAGCACGAACCCAGCTTACACGGTCTTGTATCAGGGCATGACTTCAGTCATGCCGCAAGAAGCCGCAAAATGATCGTGGGCTTCAGCCCCTGCAGGTAATCTTCCTTATATTGACCCACCGCCGCCCGCGCACAACTCTCCCCACCGCTCGCTGCCTGCGTGCACATCCGCCCAACTCTATGCTTTTACTTGTTTGCCGCAGCGATCGGCTTGTAGCCCGACTTTCCTGCTTTTCTCAGCGCCGACAATCCTTGCCCGATCGTCAGCAGCGGCGTCGTCTTCACTGTCTTGCAGCTGCCCCCCGCGGCGGCGGCCAGCGACAGCGCGGCAGCGCTCACGTTGTTCGGCATCTCCACGATCATCACCAGATCGTGGTCGCCAAACGCCAGCCACGACCCAATCGACTTGCCGCCCAGACCCGAGATCACCTTGCCAATATGTCCTGCGCGATCCTGCGGCTTCGCAATCAATGCGCTCAACGCTTCAGCGGTGTACGACACCTGCACCATATAACTTGCCATGGGGAATCACCTTTCTCTCAAAAACTTTCCTTCTTGGGGGATGGAAGGCTGTTGCAGTATACCTCCGCAATCCGCCCTTTCGAGCAAATCTTCATCGCGCCCCAACTCCGCTAGCTCCGCCAACGCCGCTAACCCCGCTATCTCCGCTGTAGTCTCGCCCCCTGCTCCTTTGCTACACTGCTCCCGTCGCCGCTTTCCGATCCACCATGCATCCAATCCCCCGCCACCGCCGCTGGAGACTCCATGCCAGTCGTTGAGCTCGCCGGAGTCACCAAGGCCTATGAGAGCAAAGTCGCGGTCCGCGACCTCTCGCTTTCCATTGAAGCTGGCCAGATGTTCGGCCTCCTCGGTCCCAACGGTGCCGGCAAAACCAGCTCCATCCGCATGATGATGGGCATCACCATGCCCGACTCCGGCCGCATCACCCTCTTCGAAAAACCCTTCGACCGCCGCAACCTCGATCGCGTCGGCTATCTTCCCGAGGAGCGCGGCCTCTACAAGAAAATGAACGTACTCGACCAGCTCGTCTTCTTCGGCCGTCTGCACGGCCTCACCGCAGAAGCCGCCCGCAAGCGCGCCGTCGACTGGGCCTCCCGCATGGAAATCTCCGATTCCCTCGGCAAGAAAACGCAGGAGCTCTCCAAGGGCATGCAGCAGAAAATTCAATTCATCGCTACGCTGCTCCACGACCCCGGCCTCGTTGTCATGGATGAGCCCTTCAGCGGCCTCGATCCCGTCAACACCACGCTCCTTCAGGACGCTCTGCTCGATCTCAAATCCCGCGGCAAAGCCATCCTCTTCTCCACGCATCGCATGGACCAGGTCGAGAAACTCTGCGACTGCATCTGCCTCATCAACAATGGCGACGCCGTCCTCAGCGGCAACCTGCGCGAGATCAAGAGCCGCTACGAGCGCAACCACGTCATCGTCGAGTTCGAAGGCAGCGCCGACTTCCTCAAGTCCGACGAAATCGCCACAGCCAACAACTACTCCGGCCACGCCGAGATTCGGCTCAAGCCCCACGGCGATGCGCAAAAGCTCCTTCACCTCGCCGCCTCCATGGCCGCCATCTATCGCTTTGAGCTCGTCGAGCCTTCACTCGAGGAAATCTTCATCCAGACCGTGGGAGGCAAAGCCAATGCGTAACATGCTTCTCGTCGCCCGCCGCGAGTACCTCGAGCAGATTCGCGGCCGCGCCTTCCGCATCTCCACCGCTCTCGTTCCCCTGCTCATCCTGTTCCTCCTCGGCGTCAGCGCCTTCACCGGCCGCAAGCTGGCCACCGGCCGCCATATCGCCATCGCCGCCGACAATGCCTCTCTCGCCGCCGATATCCGCGCCGACATTCTCGCCGACAAGCAAGCCGGCTACACCGTTGACACCGTTGCGCCCTTCACCGCTCAGGATCGCGCCAATTTTCAGGCGCGCCTCGAATCCAAATCCATCGACGGCCTGCTCATCATCGACAAATCCGCCTCCGCCACTCCCGAGGTCACCTACGAATCTCAATCCTCCGCCGATCTCCTCGATACCTCGCACCTCACTCAGGCCATCAACGCCGGCTTCCTCAATCTCCGCCTCGCCCAGCAGGGCATCTCCACCACCCAGGTCCACGCCCTCGTCCAATCCGTTCCTCTTGAAACCCTCCAGGTCTCCTCGAGCGGCAAAACCGGTAAGAGCCAGGGCATGGCGCCCTTCTACGCGGCCATGCTCATGACCTTCCTCATGACCATGCCCATCCTTCTTTACGGTATGGACATGGCCCGCTCCGTTATCGAAGAAAAAAGTTCGCGCATCTTCGAGGTCATGCTCGCCGTCGCCCGCCCCGAAGATCTGCTCGCCGGCAAGCTCCTCGGCGTCGGCGCCGTCGGTCTCACCCAAATCGCCATCTGGATCGCCGCCGCGGTCCTTCTCTCAGGCTCGGCAATGCTCGGGCCCATGCTCAGCGGCCAGATGAAAATTCACTTCAGCATTCTCCAGGCCGTCCTCTTCCCCATTTACTTCATTCTCGGCTTCTTCCTTTACAGCGCGTTCTTCTCCGGCCTCGCCGCCACCTGCGAAACCGCGCAGGACCTCCAGATGTACATCACCCTCGCCGTCATTCCCACTTGGACCAGCTTCGCCATCCTGCCCTTCCTGCTCAACAATCCCAATTCGCCCTGGGTCGTCGCCGCCTCCATCTTCCCTCCAACCGCGCCTCTCGTCATGGTCCCGCGCATCGGCATGCTCTCCGCGCCCTATCCCTGGTCGCAGCTCGCCATCTCGCTTGCCCTCATGGTCTTCAGCATCTGGGCCGTCATCTGGTTCGCCTCTCGCCTCTATCGCGTCGGAATCCTCATGTACGGTAAGCGCGCCACCCTCCCCGAACTCCTTCGCTGGCTCCGCTACAGCTGATCCTGCTCTGAACACAGCCGACGGATGATCTGCGATTGCTTCTCACGCTTTTCGCGCCTTTCGCTCACTCACAGAGAATGGGTGCCCCATGTCCCTCCGCCGCGGCGGATGGGACATGGGATACCACGAACCCAAATCGACTGCCGTTGTATCAGGGCTCGGCTTTAAAGCCTGCCCTGAGCGCAGTCGAAAGGTGCCGAATGCATCGTTAAATGAACTTGGGCTTCAGCCCCTGCCGCACGCCACCTCCCGGCGCGCTTACCTTGCGCTTCGCGCGCCAAACAAACTTCAACCGCGATCTGCGGTTGCCTTTCGCAACTTCCTCCACCACAAAAGAATGGGTACCCCATGTCCCGACTCTGGGACATGGGATACCGCGAACCCAAATCGACTGGCGTTGTATCAGGGCTCGGCTTTAGCCGTGCCGAATGCATCGCAAAATGAACTTGGGCTTTAGCCCCTGAGGAACGCCCTTCGCGGCGCGCAATCCTTGCGGTCGCGCGCCGAACCAGCCCCGCCCCGCGATTCATTCCGTCTCCTCAGCGCTTATCTCATACTTCAAAATATCTCCCGGGGCACAGTCCAGTTCCTTGCACAGAGCATCGAGAGTCGAGAAGCGAATGGCCTTTGCCTTGTTGCTCTTCAAAATCGATAGGTTCGCCAGCGTAATTCCCACACGGCCGGCAAGCTCCGTCAGAGAAATGCCTCGTTCGAGCATCACCCGGTCGAGATGTACACGAATCGCCATAGCTCCCTACCTATACAGTCAGTTCGCTTTCTGTCTTGAGTGCGTAGCCGCGGCGAAAAACCTCCGCGAGCACCACCAGCAGGATTCCCATAAAGATCGCGTCGAAATCGATCGCCCATGAGATCCAGACTCCTGGTTCGGGCCTCAATCCGAGCCTTAGCAATTCGGCACAGAAGACCGTCCGCAGAAGCGAACCGGCAACGACAGCGCAGCCCATCATCCGCAAGCGGCTCGGCGTTTTCAGATGAAACAGTTCTCCAATCCCAACCGGTTCTAGAATTCGCATAAGCAGGTAGAGAACCACCAAATGACAGGTTCGTGAAACCAGCTCCATACCCCAAATCCACCATCTCGCTTCGGTGCCTCGGAACACATTGAAGCCGAATTCCAACGGACCGCTTTGAACATCGAACGACAAATACTGATGAGTACTGGAAGGGAGAATTGGAGCGATTGCCATGAGCAGAACACGTGCAATCTGCAGAAAAAACAGAATCTTGACGACTAAATGGAGTTTCGAAGCAATCGACTTCGGGCCAATGAGGTTCATAGTTCCCCCAACAAAGCGTCCTTATTATGGGTCAATGTTTATCGATTGTCAATAATAAAATTATGAATGTCGATAATATATTGTCGTTTTTCAATAAATCATTTCGAGTTGGCCTATGGCGCGTTTCGATTGGGGAGGCCTATCCCCGCTCACCCCGCCAGCTCCGCCGCCATTCTGATCCCTGACCCCTGGCTTTTCTTGTCAAGCCCCCAAACGCCCGCACGCACGCGTCAAGCTCAACCTAACCCCTAATCTTCTCCGTCACTTATTCACTCCTTCACTTTTCTCTCAACCTTGCCGATCATTTCTCTCCTTGGGCGCACAATGGTCCCATGATTTCCAAGCAGACACCGACGTCCAGACCAGCGAAGCGGAGGGATCCACCAGCTACTGGCTACCGGCCACTGGCTGTTGGCTTCTGGCCACCGCCGAATGGCTACAAGCTGTCGGATACTGGCTGTGCATTGTCCCTGCCTTTCTGCTCCCTCGCTCCCCTGCTTTTCTACTCCCTGCCGGGGCCCCCGGCGACAGGTCCCCGTCGCTGGGGTGGCTTCTGGCTACTCCCTTTTCCCTGCTTTCTCGTTCCCTCGGTCCCCGCTTTTCTGTTCCCTGTTCCCTGTTCCCTGCCTTTCCCCCCACCTTCTATCCCTCCGTACCCCACCCCCCCATGCCCTTTTGTGAAACTGTGAAACTGTGAAACTGTGGAGCCTTTCGAATCAATCACTTGCAGCCACAGTTTCACAGTTTCACAGTCTCACAGTTTCGTTTGCCCGACCTTTTGTCGCTGACTCGCCAACGAGTTCATCTTTGAAGCACCGTAAAATCGACGCAGTGACCAACGCAGCCAGCGAACAGTTCTCACTGCGACAGCGCATCGTGCTGGCCGTTGTTCCGCGCTTCGTCTGGGCGCTGCTCTCGGTCGTCGGCCGCACTTGGCGTTTTGAAACCATCGCTGAGCTGGGCGCAACGCCGCTTCCCTTCGGCGCCGGCGCAGGAGCTGAAATCTTCTGCTTCTGGCATCAATGTGTTCTGCCCTGCACTTTCTACTTCCGTCGCACCGGCGCAACCATCATCGTCAGCCAGAGCTTCGACGGCGAGCTCATCGCGCGCACTCTCGAGCTCTTCGGATACAAAACCGTGCGCGGCTCCAGCTCGCGCGGCGCGCGCGAAGGCCTGCTCGGCCTAAAGAGCGTCATCGAATCCGGTCGTCCCGCCATCTTCACCGCCGACGGCCCGCGCGGCCCGATTTTTCGCACCAAGCTTGGCCCCATCAAGCTCGCCGCTCTTACCGGCGCGCGCATCGGCGCTTTTCATTTGCAGCCGCATCGCGCCTGGTCGTTGCATTCCTGGGATCGCTTTCTCGTGCCCATGCCGTTCACGCGCATCGCCGTCAGTTGGTCTCGCTGGACACACGTTCCCACGAACCTCGCCGAAAGCGGCTTCGAATCGCAGCGCGAGCAACTCAACACTGCTCTCGAACGCGCCCGATTCCACGCCATCGAGCATTTTGGCAAGGCCGTTCACTTCGGAAAGGCCGCGCAATGAGCGGGCAACACGCAAATCTGCGTGTCCAGGACTTCCACTACGATCTGCCCGAAGAGCTGATCGCGCAAGAGCCTCCCGACGAACGTGGTTCGAGCCGCATGCTCGTGATGGACCGCGCAACAGGCGCATTCCGCGACGACTATTTCGCCAACCTTGGGTCGCACTTGTGTCCCGGCGATCTCCTCGTCCTCAACGACAGCCGCGTGATTCCCGCGCGCCTCTACGCGCGCCGTACGCTTCGCCGTGACCGTGAGAAACCGACAGGCCGCGTGGAAGTCATGCTTGTCGAACCTGCCGGCGAGAACCAATGGCGCGCCCTCGTCCGTCCCGGCCGCAAGATCGCCATCGGCGAGCGCCTCGTCTTCCCCGCGCCCAACGGCGCCGTCGCACTCGAAGCCGAGGTCCTCGAGCGCGGCC
>JBEKAJ010000137.1:0-8984 GCA_050018295.1 Occallatibacter sp.
GGCGAGGGCAAGCCGCACGCGGCGGTGGTGCGCATGTTCGATTTGCTCTGCGAGCAGCAGGGCATTCGCTTTGACGAGTACACAAGCGGGTCCGCTGCGGCGGACAAGGGAGCAGCCATGAAAATCGTACTGGCGGAAAAAGTTTCTCCGGCCACTCTGGCCGTGTTTGCAGGCGAGCCAGGATGGGAAGTCAAAACGCACGACCAGTTGCGTGAAGGATTGCCCGCCGCGCTGGCCGATGCCGACGCGCTTGTCGTCCGCAGCGCAGTGCAGGTGGACGACGCACTCCTCGAACACGCGCCAAAACTTCGTGTCATTGGCCGCGCCGGCGTTGGCGTGGACAACATTGATGCCGAGGCTGCCACTCGCCGCGGCATCGTGGTTATGAACACGCCGGGCGCCAACGCTGTAGCCGTCGCCGAGCTCACCATCGGCCTCATGATCGCGCTGGCGCGCAAAGTGCCCGCGGCCAATGCCACCATGCACGCCGGCAAATGGGAGAAGAAGAATCTGCAGGGCACCGAGCTGCGAGCCAAAACGCTCGGAATTCTGGGCCTGGGCCGCATTGGCCTTGAAGTGGCCAGGCGCGCGCGCGGGTTCGGCATGGAGATCATGGGCACCGATCCCTTCGTCTCCGCGGCCCTGGCGCGCGAGAACGGAATCACTCTCGTCCCCGTCGAGGAGCTCTTTTCGAAGTCCGACTACCTCACGCTGCACGTCGGGCTCACACCGCAGACCACGGGCATCATCAACGCCAAAACCATCGCCACCATGAAGAAGGGCGTGCGCATCGTCAACTGCGCCCGCGGCGAGCTGGTTTGCGATGCGGATCTTGCCGCCGCACTCAAGAACGGCCAGGTGGCCGGTGCTGCGCTTGACGTATTCTCCGTGGAGCCGCCCAAAGACCCGCCCTATCTGGGCCTCGACAACGTGATTCTCTCGCCGCACGTCGCTGGCTCCACGGCCGAGGCGCAGGAGGCCGTTGGCATCCAGATTGCGCATCAGGTGTGCGAGTACCTCAAGCTGGGCGTGGTGCAGAATGCCGTGAATGTGCCTTCGCTGAGCCGCGAGGAGTACGTGCAACTCGCTCCCTACATCGACCTCGCCGGGCGGCTCGGATCGTTTCTTGCCCAGGCGGGCAAGGGCGGAGGCAAGTCTGGCATTGACGCAATGCACATCGTCTACGGCGGCACACTCACTGAGGCAAAAACTGAGCTGGTGCGCAACACGGCCATCGCCGGCCTGCTGCAAGGCTCTGAGAACGTGAACCGCATCAACGCGGCCGCGGTGGCCGCAGAGCGCGGCATCCGCGTACATGAGGAGAAGGAAGAGAGCCATCGCGGCGGCGCGGCCACTGTGCTCACGCTGGTGCTGCATACCGCGCAGGGCGACAGCCGCGCCAGCGCCACCGTCATTCATGGGGAGCAGCCGCGCCTGGTCGCTTTCGACGGCATCGATGTCGAAGCGCCGCTCGAAGGTACGTTGGTCGTCTGCCGCAACCTCGACGTCCCTGGCGTCATTGGCCGCATCGGCACAATCCTGGGCGAGCAGGGAGTGAACATCGCCAACTTTGCGCTGGGCCGTGAGCGGAGGGGGACGAGTCCGGCTGGCGCGCCCGTCAAGGCGCTGGCCGTGGTCCAGGTCGACGAGCCGGTCGCGGAGTCAGCGCTTGAAGCGCTTAAGGTGATCGAAGCCCTGCTCGAAGCGCGTCTCGTCAAGTTGCCGGACGGAAAGTGAGCGCCGCCCTACTCCCATCAGCCGGGCCGTCGCCTTGACTTTGGCGGATTTATTTTGTCGGGTCGGCCACGCGCCCCAGAAACAGAATCGCGCCCGAATTTGTGTCGCGAATCAGGAACAGGAATGGATGATCGGCGCGGAAGACGATAGGGGGTGGCTCCGGCGCGGAATAGCGCATCGCCGTCGACCGCATCACAATCGCTGTCGCCGCCGCCGCTTCCGTGCCCTGCTCGTCCACGTCGATGTAGGCCTTGTGGATCGCCGCCGAGATGGCGAAGTCGGGCTTGCCAGTCATTCCCGAAAAGTCCGCTGTGCTGCTGAAGGCCTGCGGCATGCCCATCTTCTCGAGCGTGCCGTTCAGCTCGAACTGCTGCGTCATAGTGAACCGCGGCAGGCTAAGGATGACCTTCTCCACCGGCGCGAGCTTCTTGATCCATTTGGTTGCGTTCTCCGCCGTGAACGACTTCTCCAGCGCAGGCAGTCCGCCCATCTCCTTGGGCAGCAACACAACCATCGAAAGCTCGCCCCTATACGGCAACTCAAGCTCCTGGAACGAACCCCCATCGTAGTAGCTGTAGCCGCCGTTGCGGTTCATCATCTGCGTCTTGATGGACTGCTTCGCCGTGAGGTGAAAATCCTCGTCTTCCGTGTACGTCGGGTTGAACTGATCTTGCCAGGTCCCCTTGAAGTAGATGGCATTGGTCAACACCAACCGCGTGGCCGACGTCACCGAACCGGGCGCTAGCAGGTTTTGGATCTTGTCGTTCGTCTGGTCCGCGATCCAATGATTGATTGTGGTTCGCACAGCTTCAGGCGATGTCTTGAAGTCGACCGGGCGGAAGCCCGCGCCGTAATCGGCTTGAACCAGCTTCAAGTAATCCGGCAGGAAGCTCGCGTCCTGTTGCGCCCACAGCGCGTCGGCCACACGCAATTCGTAGCCGTTGTGCTGGGCGTTCATTTCCGTAAGCAGCGCTCCCATTGCCGGATGCAGCCGGTCCGGCGGAAGCGTGAAGTGGAAAACGTGTTGCATCTCCGTTGCTGTCGGGCCGCGCGCCCCGGCGTAGGCCATTCCGAATGCGGTGGAGATGCTCTCCGGCGAAAAGAAAAGATTGCCCGGTTGCGTGCGAAGCTGCGCGTAGAGGTCGACGGCGAATGCGTTGCTGCCTTTCACCGCCTCGGCTTGGTCGGCAGCATTCGAAGTGGGCGGCGCGGCAAGGGCAAAACTGCTGCCCAGCACGGCAAGAATTGCGCAAAGCAGTGACTTCATGCGAGCCTCCCGGATCGACGTGCTGCATGTATCCGCTAATTGCAGAACGCAGCCCAAGGCCTTTCTTGCATCGAAAATCGTGACCCATCGACGCGCCAGTGCGCGGTTACCCCATCAGGCCCTTGTGGCCCATCCAACTGCGCAGATACGACGCCTGGCCCACGTGGTACGTCTCATGGATGGCGAGGAAGTTGACCACCCCGCTGATCTTGCCGTCCGCGCTGGGAGGGCCCTGCGTCGAAGGTTGTGACAGCACATCTTCTGAGGCGCCCTCGAGCGCGGTGGCCAACACTCCCGAAACCTCGCGCCATCCCTCCATCAGAGTGTCCGGCGACGGGAAGGCGGCTACATCGTTGCATTTCACTCCGCGCGCGAACGAGCTGAGCCAGGGCTGCGACCACTCCGTCCCCAGACGCGTAAGCACTGCCTTCCGCGCCCAGATGACGTGGCCCACGATCCACGCAATGTGGTTCAGTTTCTCGTCAGGACGGCGTAGCCACTCTTCGGGCGACAAGTCCTGGACCATCTTTGTCAGAAAATCGGAGTTGAAACGATAGTTTTCAGCGGCGGTAGCGATGACTGCGGGAACCGGCATGGGACCTCCTGATGTTGAATTTGCGCGTGGAATCTACGCTCGGCTCAAATACGCGCCTTCGCTGGTATCCACGCGGATCTTTTCGCCCGTGTTGATGAACGGCGGCACCTGGACCACGAGGCCGGTTTCCAGCTTGGCCGGTTTTGTGACGCTGGAGGCAGTTGCCGACTTCAGCCCCGGCTCGGTCTCTACGACCTCCAGGTCCACGGTTTGCGGCAATTCAATTCCCACCGGCTGCCCATCAAAGTAACTCACCTTGATTTGCTGGTTGGCGGTCAGGTATTCGACCGCGTCGCCCAGCGTGGAACTCTTGAGAACGGTCTGCTCATAGTCGACCGGATTCATGAAATAGTAGTCATCGCCGTCGGCGTACAAAAACTCCATGGCAATTTCGTCCACAACCACCTTCTCAATTGCGTCGGCGGAGCGGAAACGGTGCTCGAACATGGCTCCCGATTTAAGGTTGCGCAGCTTGGCCTGGATAAAGGCGCGAAGATTGCCCGGCGTGCGGTGCTCGACCTTGAACACCAGGTGAAGCTGGTCGTTGTGCTTGATGATCATGCCCGGGCGTAGTTGTGTGGCGGGAATCGCCATAAAGGTTACAGCTCCTTGCTGAATTTGCGCGCAATGCGCAAAGAAATATGCCGTTTGGCCTGTATCCAATTGTAGCTGAGAGGAGCGTTCGGACCGTGCCGGTGGACGCGATTCAACGTGGTTTCGAGAGGACGGCCAGGATGCCTTCATTCATATAGCGGTGATTGGGAGGAGGCGCCTGCAAGCGAAGCCTCACAGGCTCAGGATGAGCAGCAATATAGAATGTCGGTGTGCCGGTGAGTGGCTGCAACTATCCGTGAATAAGCGATTTCGCAGCATACAACGGAAAGGGAATTGCCCCGCACCACCATCCCGCCCGTAGAATGACCCAGAAAGGAACGCGCGAACCCATGTCGAATCCAGTGTCAATTTGCGTGATCGGCTCCGGATACGTTGGGCTGGTGGCCGCTGCTTGTTTTGCCGACATGGGTCACGAGGTCGTCTGTGTCGACAACGACGAAGCCCGGGTGAAGCAGCTCTGCGAGGGCGGTGTGCCCATCTTTGAGGAACATCTGCCCGAGCTGCTGGCGAAGCACCGCGGCGGCAGGGTAGTGTTCACCACTGACCTGGGAGAGGCCGTGGAGCGGAGCGAGGCGGTATTCATCGCCGTTGGCACCCCGCAGGGCGATGGCGGCGCCGCGGACCTTTCGTATGTCGAAGCCGTCGTAGCCGAGATTGCGCGCGCCATTAAAAACTATAAGGTGATTGTTGAGAAGAGCACTGTTCCGGTCTACACCAACGACTGGATTCGGCGTGTGCTGCATCGGCACGGAGTGGATAAAGAGCAATTCGATGTAGTCTCCAACCCCGAGTTCCTGCGCGAAGGAACCGCGGTGGTCGATTTTCTGCATCCCGATCGCATCGTTGTGGGAGCAACCAACGACCGCTCGGCGGAGATGCTGCGGCGGATCTACTCGCCATTGACCGGCGGCGCCTACTACGCGCAGCCAGGAGCTGTGCCTGGAACGTGCAGCACGGCCCGGCCTGCGCAGATATTGGTCACTTCAACGCAAAGCGCGGAGATCATCAAGCACGCCTCGAATGCGTTTCTGGCCATGAAGATCTCGTTCATCAACGCTGTGGCGAACCTAGCCGAGGCCGTGGATGCGGACATCGAGGACATTGCTGCCGGCATCGGTCTCGACAGCCGTATCGGCCCGGGGTTTTTGCGCGCGGGACTCGGATATGGAGGCTCCTGCTTTCCGAAGGACGTCGCCGCATTCCATTGGGTGGCGCAGGAACGGGGCGTCAACCTGCAACTGCTCGAAGAGGTCCGCAAGATTAATGACACTCAGAAGGAAGTGTTTTTTAACAAGGTGCGCTCGGCGCTGTGGACCCTGCGCGGCAAGCGCCTTGCGGCGCTCGGCTTGGCCTTCAAGGGCGACACCGACGACATCCGCGAGTCGCCCGCCATAGAGATCATCAACAAACTCTTGCAAGCAGGAGCCATCGTCACTGCATACGATCCGGCGGCAATGGAGCGCGCGAAGGACGTGCTGCCGCCTGCCGCGAACATGAAGTACGCGGATGATCCTTACCAGGCGGCAAAGGACGCCGATGCGTTGCTGATCCTCACGGACTGGAAAGAGTTTGCCTCGATTGATTTGGCGCGGTTGAATCGCGCGCTGCGTTTCCCCATCATCATCGACGGGCGCAATCTCTACAAGCCGCATGAGATGCAGAGTCGCGGCTTTACCTATGTGAGCGTCGGCAGGCAGGCCAGCTACCAGGCGCAGGAAGGCAAGCCGCGCAAATTGCCGGTCTGAACGGGATTCTTCCGCACAGTTCAGCGTCCTGAAGCGCAGCATTTCCCAAGCGGAGTTTTCAATTCTGGAGTAGTGAGCTTTGGCTACAGCACTCGTAACCGGCGCTGCCGGATTTCTTGGCTCCCACCTCACCGATCGTTTGCTCGGCGAGGGCTATTCCGTCCTGGGCGTCGACAACCTATCCACAGGCGACCGAGGGAACCTTGCCCATCTCGCCAATGATTCCCGCTTCCGCTTTGAGGAACGCGATATCTGCACGAGCTTCGATCCGGGCCGCGTCGATACCGTCTTCAATCTCGCTTCGCCGGCCAGCCCGCCTGAGTATCTCCGCCTGGGAATTGAAACGCTGCGTGTGGGTTCCGTCGGCGTTGAGAACACGCTGCAGATTGCAGCAAAGTATGGCGCGGCTTATCTCCACGCCTCCACATCGGAGTGCTATGGCGACCCGCTCGAACATCCTCAGCCGGAAACCTACTGGGGCAATGTGAATCCGGTGGGTCCTCGCTCGGTTTACGACGAAGCCAAGCGATTTGGCGAAGCCATGGTGATGGCCTACCACCGCTCGCGCGGCGTCGATTCGCGCATGGTGCGCATCTTCAACACTTATGGCCCGCGCCTGCACCCCGGCGACGGACGCGTCATCTCCAACTTCATGATGCAGGCCCTGCGCGGCGAGCCGCTCACCATCTACGGCGACGGCAGCCAGACGCGCAGCTTCTGCTATGTTGACGATCTCATCGAGGGGATCGTGCTCCTGTCGCGCAGTAAGGAGCATCTTCCCGTCAATCTCGGCAACCCCGAGGAGTTCACGATCCTCGACTGCGCTAAAGCTGTGCTCGAAGTAACTGGCTCGCAGAGCGAGTTGAGCTACATCGATCTGCCCGTGGACGATCCCATGCGCCGGCGACCCGACATCACCAAGGCGCGCACTCTCCTCGGATGGGAGCCGCGCGTCGGTCTCATCGAAGGATTGAAAAAATCCCTCCCATTCTTCAGGAGCAAGCTGGCGTAGCCCGGCGGCGAAACACTCCCGTCAGCGAGGCGGCTCGTAGGGTTCGGCGCGCAGAAGATTCATGAGGATGTCGCGCTCGTCGGGACTGAATTGGTTCTGATAGCGTGCCGAATTCAGCACCGTCGCGCGTTGATCGAGCGGCACCGAGCGCAGGTCCTGGAAGGCGCGCTTGACTGTCGCCTGGCGATCGGGCGTAAGCGCCATGAAACCGCGCCCCGCTTGGCGAACCTGCATCTGTTCCTGCGGCGACATGTGCTCCAGCATCTCGCTGCGCGCCAGCCTGCGCTCGCGCTGGTCCTCGGGCAGCTGATTCAGCTGGTGCAACTGCTGCACCAGGCGCTGCTGCGTCTCGGCCGGCAGCCGATTGAAGCTCGGATCATTGCGCAGTAAGCGCTCCTGATCCTGGACGGGAAGTCCTTGGTGCTGGTTGAGCCAGTCGCCTAAGTGTCCCGGAGGCGCCGCGCCGGGATAAACGCTTCCGGGACGATTTGCGTTGGGATAAGCAGGCCGCGTGTAGGTCGGCGCCGGTGTGCCAGGCCGCGCCCCGTTTGCCGGGTATGCGGGCGTCGATCGCGGCGCGCCGCCATATTGCGGAGTCTGCTGATACGGCCGCTGCTGCGTCTGATAAGGTCTCTGCTGACTCTGGTACGGCCGCTGCTGCGTCTGATAGGGTCTCTGCTGATTCTGGTACGGCCGCTGCTGTGGCTGGTACGGTCTCTGCTGATTCTGGTTCCGATTCTGATTCGGCCGCTGCTGGTTTTGGTACTGTCGCTGGTTCTGGGCTCCATTTTGCCGACCCTGGAGCTGCGCAAAACGGAATTGCCGCAGCGGAGAACTGCGTTCATAGCCGCGCTGGCCAGCCGCTGCGACGACGGTCAAACACAGGAACAGGACCGCCGCGGCCATCGCCGCCGGGCGCTTTCTTTCCGCGTTTGAAGTCCAGTTCACGAGTCTTTCTCCCGGCAAGCGGCCGAAATGTGAAAACCTCAATCTCCGTTCTGGTTGCCGGTGAGCGCTTCCATCTGGTCCAGCACTTGAGCGTTGCTATCGAGCGTTTGCAGGTCGTGCACCACTGCAGCATTCTGACCAGTCTGTTGCATGGGTTGCATCCAGTCCGTCACACCCAGATAGGTACCCCCGCCCACAAGCAACATCACGGTAAGCGCTACGGCCGCCAGCGGACGCACGTGCAATCCAGGCCCATACGCCACGGTTGCGCGCAGCCGCGCGATGGCGCCAGCCAGCCACCCGGCGGGCGCGGCATCACGCTCTTCCCGCATCCTGGCGCCAAGCCGGGTCAGGAAGTAAGGGCTCGGCTCAGGCGCCTTCCAGGCATCCAGCGCCTGCATGGTCGCCTTCAGCTCTTCGAGCTCGCTCTGGCAGTGCTCACACTCTGCAACATGCGCTTGAACCTTGGCAGAAGCCGGGCTCGGATCGAGCAGCACTCCGGCCAGCTCAACATCCATTCCCGTGCAATTTGTCTTCATCCGTTTCATGATTCCCACCCCATGTTTCCGCCGGTCGATTTTCCTCTTTCAATGGCTCCGGCTTCTTTTCACTCATGCCCTCAAACAAAGTCCTTCAACTTGTCCCGCAGCGTCTGGTAAGCGCGAAAGAGCAGCGATTTCGTCGCCGACTCGCTCAACTTCAGCACCTCACCGATCTGCCGGTAATCCATCCCCTGGTACTTGTGCATCAACACGGCCATTCGCTGCCTCTCGGGCAGCGCCATCACGTGACGCCGAATGGCGGCCATCCGTTCATCGCGCAGCAACTGCTGCTCCGCCGTCGGCTCATCGTCAGCCACATCCGGAGTCGTGCCCGTTTCTTCGTCCGGCTGATCCAGATACACCGTTTGCGCGGACCGTTCGTGCCGGGTGTCCCGCGCGTGGTTCACGGCCAGGTTGGTCGCGATCCGGTAAAGCCACGTCGTAAATCTGGCCTCGGCCCGATAGCTGCTCCTGGCACGATAGACGCGAAGAAACACTTCCTGGGCTAACTCTTCGGCAACTG
>JBEKAJ010000138.1:0-8933 GCA_050018295.1 Occallatibacter sp.
CACGCCTCGGGCGACTTTATTCTTGCCATGGACGGCGACCTGCAGCACGATCCAAATGACATTCCCGCTTTTCTTGAAAAACTTGATGAGGGTTACGACGTCGTCTCCGGCTGGCGCAAGGTACGCATTGATAATTTGATTCTTCGCCGCATTCCCTCCGCCTGCGCCAACTGGATTATGGCGTGCCTCTCCGGCGTTCCCATCCACGACTTCGGCACCACCTTCAAGGCCTATCGCCGCGAAGTCATCCAGAATATTCCGCTCTACGGCGAGATGCATCGCTTCATTCCCGCCCTGGCCAGCTTGCACGGCGCATCCATCTGCGAGATACCCATCCGCAACCTGAATCGCGTTCGTGGCAAGAGCCATTACGGCCTGGGCCGCACCGTGCAGGTCTTCTTCGACCTGATGACCATTCGTTTCCTGCTCAAGCACATGAGCCGGCCGTTGCACTTCTTCGGCGGTTGCGGCGTTTTGGCCATGCTCGCCGGCAGCAGCATGGCCGCGGTTCTGCTGGGACTGAAACTGCTCAATCCCCACGCGGATTTGATGAGTCAGCACGGCCCCATGTTCGTCATCGCTTCGGTCCTCATCGTCTGCGGCGTGCAGTTGCTGGCTCTCGGCCTGCTCGGTGAGCTGCAGGTGCGCCACTACTACAGCAGCCAGCGTCCCGTGTCCTATACCGTGGACCGGCTCGTGCGCCTGGAGTCCACCGACGAGCGGACCTTGCTCTCGGAGAGTAAGGACGACACCCTTTAGCCAGGGAATCAGGGGCTGGAATCGCAGAGCGCAGCGCCATCTGCAGCGTCCTCGGTCTCAATCGGATTCGTCGCGGCTACAGCAACGCTGACCCCTTCGATTCAAGGCGTCATGGGTTGAGCAAGCCGGACCATCAAGGCCACTTCATTCCCAGCGCCGCCAACACCTGTGCGTCCACCTTGGCCGGCTTGTTGTCCTGCTTCCAAACCATTCCAAAGCCGCTGCAATAGTCCCACACCGTCCAGCCGATGCCGTCGGCTTCGAGCGCCGCGCGCACGTCGCGGAGCCAGTTCGTACGCGAAACAGCGTCCACGTGCTCTCGGTATACGCCGAACTCATTCGAGATCACCGGAACATTGTTCTTATGCGACCATGCCGCCGCGCCGTCGATCAGGCTGCGGATGTGCGCAGCGTCCCAGTGAACCCACCAGTAGTACCTGATTTCCAGCCATCCCACCCAGTCGGGAGCTTCCGCGAGAATCTCCGGCGTCGGGCCGGCGCTGGCCGGATAAGGAATCCCGTGCGTCGACCGGAACAGCGGCTCGGCCCACGTGGCGCCCTGGTGTGTGAAGAGGTGCGGCTCGTAGAAATGGAATGTATAGATCACATTGCCGTCAGCGAGCGGATGCATGCCTTCAAGATCGTCCACGTTGGAATAACCCGGCCCGGTGGCGATGATTGTGTTCTGCGGCGCGGACTCGCGTATCGCTGCCGCCAACTGCTCCTGAATCTTTGTCCAGCGGCGCGTGCTGAAAACCTCCGGCTCGTTGAGAATCTCGAAGAACATCCGCTCCGGGTTGCGCGTGGCATAGTGTGCTGCCAGCCGCCGCCACAATGCAGCCAGGCGATTCACGGCCTCGTCCGAGTCATTGAGCTGGGCCTTGTAGCCCTCGTCCGGGAACATGCTGAGCTGCACTGACAGGCCGTCGGCCAGAATGGTATCCACGGCGCGATCCAGGCGCAGCAGGAAATCGGCGTTCATGCCCTCGCGCCCCAGCGGCTGCTGTTCCAGCGGAGCGGGATCGACGCAAAGGCGCACGTTGTCGAACCCCATCCGCGCCATCAGCGCGATATCGGCGGCGTCATTGAAGCGATTCGTGCGCGCGGCGGAGTAGTCCTCGACCTGCGCAAACCACAGCGAGGCGTTGATCCCGTGGCGAAGATGCTGCGCGCGCGAAAACGCAGTCCGCAAGCCTGCGCCGCGATCCTGGGCCACGGCCGGCTGCGCCAGCAGAAGCACAGCAGCAACGCAGCATGAACGGAGCCGCACGGGAGATTCTCCTTTAACTGTGCCAATGGAATTTGCAACAACCATACCACGAGGGCAGTCCGCGGCAGGATGGAAAAGTTCGGCTTCAGAGCGAGAACTGCCGAAGCCCTTGCACCTTTCCGCCCCTAGGGTTCATTCTTAACCCTGACATGAAAGCCATTGAGATCCACTCGACCGGCGGACCTGAAGCCCTGCAGCTTGCCGAGCTGCCGATTCCCTTGCCGGGCCCGGGTCAGGTTCTCATCCGCATTGAGGCCACCGGCGTCAACTTCATTGAGATCTACTTCCGCAAGGGCGTATACAAGGCTTCGTTCCCCATGATTCCGGGCAGCGAGGCTGCCGGTACGGTGGAAGAGCTTGGCCCCGGAGTCAACGGATTCAAAGCCGGCGACGCCGTCGCGTCCGTCAGTGTCATCGGCAGCTACGCCGAGTACGCTCTCGTTCCTGCCGCTCAACTGGTCAAGGTCCCCGAGGGTTTGAGCCTGGAGCGCGCAGCCGCCGCCATGTTGCAGGGCATGACCGCGCACTATCTGGCTTTCTCCACTTATCCGCTCAAGAAGGGCGATACGGCGCTGGTCCACGCCGGAGCAGGCGGTGTCGGCCTTCTCCTTACGCAGATCGCTGCGCGCATCGGCGCGCGCGTCATCACCACGGTCTCCACCAAGGCTAAAGCCGAGCTCTCGCGCGAGGCCGGCGCTTCCGACGTGATTCTCTACTCCGAGAAGGACTTCGAGGCCGAGGTCAAGCGACTCACCGGCGGCAAAGGCGTCGACGTCGTCTACGACTCGGTGGGCAAGACAACCTTTGAGCAGAGCCTCAACTGCCTGCATCCCCGCGGTCTGCTGGCGTTGTTCGGCGCATCCAGCGGTCCCGTTCCGCCATTCGATCCCAGTCTGCTCAACAGCAAAGGTTCGCTCTTTCTTACCCGGCCCACCCTCTGGCACTACATAGCCACGCGCGCGGAGCTTGAGTGGCGTGCCGGTGAAGTGCTTGGTTGGGCCGCCAAAGGCGAGCTCAAACTCCGCACCGAGCACACTTATCCGCTCGCCGAAGCAGCCCAGGCCCAGATCGACATGGAAGAACGCAAGACCACCGGCAAGATTCTCTTGGTCCCGTAAAGGTTAAGAACCAGAGATCAGCGCGGTGACGACGGATAGCGATTGATCGATGAATCTTCGCGCCTCAGAATTTCTCGTTGTGAACAGAAATGAGAGAACCATACAAAGCGTCATTTCCGGAAGGGTCACGCGTGCGGGTGATTTCAAGGGCCGCATTGGAGAGATTCGCACAGGAACGGAGCTATCATCACAAGCTTTTGCCTGAACAGATGGAGTTTGCGGGAGCAGCGGCAACTGTGAAGAAGGTCAGCTTTTACCATGGTGGCGACCAGTTGTATGTGCTTGAGAACCTGCCGGGGATCTGGAATGAACCCTGTCTCGAATCCTTGAATCTGGAAACAAACCGTGAGCACGATCTTCATTAAGCCCGCCGACCGCGTCTTCGTCCTCACCGGTGCAGGCATCAGCGCCGAAAGCGGATTGCCCACCTTCCGCGCCTCAGACGGCCTGTGGGCTGGTTTTCGCGTCGAGGATGTGTGCACCCCTGATGCCTGGCGTCGCGATCCCGCCGGGGTCTGGGCTTTCTATTCGGCGCGTCGTGCGCAGGGCAGCAAAGCGAATCCGAATCCAGCGCACATCGCGCTCGCCGAGCTTGAGGCGCAACTTCCCGGCCGCTATTTTCTTTGCACGCAAAATGTCGACGACCTGCACGAGCGCGCCGGATCGAGGAATCTTGTCCACATGCACGGCGAGTTGGCCAAAGCCCGTTGCGAGCGTGAGTGCGGCCGCCCGCCCATCGACGATCGCGCCATCTACTCGAGCCTCGACGAGGTCAGCCGCTGCTCCTGCGGCGGACGCATGCGCCCGCACATCGTCTTCTTCGGCGAGATTCCCCTCGAAATGCCGCGCATCGAGCGCGAAATCGCCGAATCAACGTTGATGATCGTCATCGGCACATCGGGCAACGTCTATCCCGCTGCAGGCTTCGTCAATTGGGCCCGCCGATCCGGCGCGCAAACCGTCTACGTCGGTCCCGAGCCGCCGCTCAACGCCTCCGCTTTCACCCACATCGTCGAGGGCAAAGCTGGTCAGGTGCTTCCTGGACTGTTTCACGTCCAATCCTGACCCGTCGGTCCGCTAACATCTCGGGTGCCCCACCCTCACGGCGCCTTTGTCTTTGCCGCTAGGGTGGGAGCGGGCGCCGACTCGCTGACTTGCTAGAACTTGAACCTGTACCGCGCCTCGACTGCGAACATCCGTGGATCGTTCCAATGAAATCCCCCGATCGTGATCGAGTTATCCTGCAGAACGCGGTGATTGGTCACATTGATCACTGTCGCCGACAGCTTCCAGTTTTCGCCCAGCGAGTGCCCAATCGACGAGTCGAACGTCGTGTGCACAGGCAGGTAAGGCCCGTTGTACGGCCCCTCGTTCGCGCCTGCCAGCCCATTTGAAAACCCGGATCCGCAGTACACATTTGTCGCGAACCACGTATGCGCCGGCAGGTTCGCCGTGAACCCGGTATTGAGCGTGTCGCGCTGGTCATGGTCGAGCGAAATGTACTGAGGTCCGAGGTCGCACGTCGGATCAGTCGGAATACTGCATGTAAATCCGCCGATAATATTCCCGCGCTGCTCGGCAATCTGGTTCGAGTACGTCACATAGAATTGCCCGTAGCGCCAAAGCGACGGCGAGTGCAGCGTCATCTCCCACGCGCGGATCATCGCGCCGTCCACGGCGATGGGGAAATACATATTCGATTCGCCCAGGTTCGAGTGATCCAGGAAGTTGTTCACGCGGTTCTTGAACGTGTCCACATCCAACATCCATCCCCGGTAGGGAATCTCAATGCCGAACTGGTGCTCCTCGTCGCGCTCCGAGGGCAGCGGCGTGAAAGTGTTTTCCCCGCCTCCAAGGCTGCTCGCGTAGTTCAGCACTGAGCTCGAGACGGTAAGGATCGGCGCCGGCTGAAAGAAGTGCCCATAGAATCCCCGCAGCACCCAATTCAGTTTCGGGATTCGCACCGTCGCCCCGATGCGCGGATAGACTGCGCCCTCGTTCTGGTCAGATCGGTAGTACGTGAATCTCTCGCCTCCCAGTAACGTGATGTATTGGCCCAGCCGCAAGTGATCGTCGATATAAAACTCCACGAGCTCCGCCGTGGCGCTGGCCTTTGTATCCGGTTGCGATGGACCGCTGCCGTCGTTCACCTGGACGCCAAAGAGATCGTCTTCCCCCTGGAGGAATGAGTAGATTCCACCGGAAAAGGTGTTCGACCCCACATCGGAGCGCCAATCCGCCTGCGCCCCGCCGTAGTTCGACTGCTGGTGCCACGTGGTCGCTACCGGCTGGTCGGTTGCGAGCGAATCGTAGTCGGCCTGATTGAAGTGGTAAAAAGGCGCGAACGACGCCAGCGTCCTGGGCGAGATCGTATGTACCCAGTTCACGATGACAAACGAATCGCGCTCCGTTTGCCCATCTCTCAACCCTGTGCTGCAGTAGTAGCCCGAATCGCATTCGTAGTCGTTCGCATCCGGGTCGTAAGGAACCTGAAAGTAATCCTGCCGGTACTGCCCGTCCACGCGCAGTTGGTCTTTCGGCGTTTGGTTCCGGATCACTGACACGAATCCGCTCTCCGAGTTCGTCGCATCGTGGTAGATCGCCGCCACTGGCGTCGCCAATCCATAGTTCGACCGCGAGCCGGCCGCGCTTGCGTACCACGCCGTCTTCTCCGAGTGATCGCCGAACGAAGCCTGCGCTTCGCCCGTATAGAGGTTGCCGGCGTAGAGAAACAATTCGCCGTCGCGGTTGAACTCGAATCCATTCCTTGGCAGAACGTTGAACATTCCATAGGTCCGGTCACCCAGGTCGGCGTCGTAGCTGCCGCGCAGCGATTCCATGGAATCGATGTCCTTGGGATCGATCTGTGGACCCACGTTCGACGCGATCTTCGTATTCGGAATCGCCACGCCGTCAATCAGCCAGCTCGTCTGGTGTCCGCCTCGCATGTGCAGCATGTCGTGCGTCATATACGCGCCGGGCACATAATCGGTAATCATTTCCGCGCCAATGGTGCGGTCCGCGCCGGGCGTCTCTTCGATCGTCTGCCGCGTAATCAGCGTCGTCGGCGTCACCGTATCGGCCGAGCTTGCCGTCCCATTCACCACCACAGATTGTGTAGCTCCCGCCACCTGCAGCGGAATGTGCAGTACCGGATTTGTTCCCGAGGCTACCGTCAATGTTTGCGTTGCGCTGGCAAATCCGGTCGCCGTCGCCGTCAGCCGGTACACGCCGATCGGAGCCTCCGGCAATTCGAATTCCCCATCGGCGTCGGTCGTGGCGTGCAGGGCAAAGTCGGAATCCGCGGCCTGCAACGTCACCGTTGCGCCCGCAATCGGCCGGTGCTGCGGGTCGTGAACCACCCCGTGCACCGTAGCAAACACAGTCGCAAATGAGGGAAGGGAAGCGGCCAGCAATAGCGCTGCCGCAAGGATATGAATACGTCGCATGAAGAAATGACCTCGCTTTCGTTTTCGTTCGAACACACAGGCAGCCGTCGCGCGCAGCCTTCAAAGCAGCACGCTGATGGACGTCTTTTGGGGAAGCGCCTGCAACCGCCCGAGCATAAGACGGTCTCCGCTCTCGGAGCGCGACGCCGAATCGGCGACCGCAATCCGCCAAGCGGACGAAATCCGTCGTCCCGGCAAAATCAGGGCAGCAGAATCAAGGCAGGTTGTTCAATGCGGGATTTAGCAGTGATCCGTCGCCGGAGGGCCGCGCCCGGCATACGCGCGGCTGGGGCGGGAGAATGCCGCCATCCGCTCGAATGCGAGAGCGAGAGTGCGCGTGAACGCAGGATGAAAACTTGCCGGTGCGGCCGCGAGCGCATGAGCCGGCATCAGCATTGAGAATGTGGGCCCGTGATAGAGCGGGCAGGTTCCGGGAGAGGAAAAGCTTGGCGTTTTGTCGATGCCCCGACCGGCCCGCATAGCCATGATTGCTGCGTACATGGCGCAGTGGTGCTTCCCATGCCGACGGCAGCACGGCGGCAGGCCTGCGTCCTCGCTGCCGTCGACGAAGGCCGACAACGGTCCCAGCCCGAAGAACAGGATGAGGAAAATGGAGAAGCCGCGCCGCATCTGCACTTCATGCTAGCAGACGGCGAATAGCCAAATCGCCTCCAGCAAATCAAAAACAACGGATCACTTATCGATGACCGCCGACCGCCGACAACTGATCACTGACAACTGCTCTATGGCTCCGCTCGGGTATCATCAAGTTGTTGCTCGGTTTCGCTCCGCCAGTACAAAGCAAAGGAAGATTCCAGTGCCTCAAGCGCACAGCTCTGCTCCGCCGTCCGACGCACATGCCGCGCACACGCGCAAGCCTGGCCCCGCGCGCCATCTGCGCATTGCGATCTTCGGCTTTGGCACCGTGGGCAGCTCGGTGGCGCGCATCCTCGTCGAGTCCAAACCACGCGGCCTCGAACTGACCCATGTCTTCAACCGTAAGGTCGCGCGCAAGCGCGTTGACTGGGCGCCCTCGAGCATCGTCTGGAGCGAAGACGCCGATGCCGTGCTCGCCTCCGATGTGGACGTGATTGTCGAGCTCGCCGGCGGGCTTGATCCTGCTGGAACCTGGGTGCGCAAGGCGCTTGAAGCAGGCAAAAGCGTCGTCACCGCGAACAAGAAGCTCATTGCCTATCACGGCATCGATCTGGAGCGGCTGGCCGCGGCCAAAGGCGGCCATCTTAAATACGGCGCCGCTGTGGCCGGCGGCATCCCCGTCATTCCCGGCCTCGAGCAGGGCATGGCCGGTGACCGCATCGAGCGCATGGAAGGCATTCTCAACGGTACGTGCAACTTCATCCTCAGCAAAATGGAAGAAGGCGCGGAGTACGCCGCTGTGCTGGCCGAAGCGCAGGCCAAAGGCTATGCCGAAGCCGACCCCACCGAGGATGTGGGCGGATTCGACGCTCGCGCCAAGCTCGCCATTCTCATGCGCCTCGCTCTCCGCGTTCAGGTCGACCCCGAAGAAATCGTTCCGCGCTCCATCGCCACCATCACGCCGGTCGACTTCAGCTATGCCCGCGATCTCGGCTGCACCATTCGCCAGGTGTCGCGCGCGCAGCAGGTCGAGGGGCGGATTGCGGCCACGGTCGGTCCCATGCTTGTCGCGCTGCGTTCGCCGCTAGCCTGGTCGCAGGGAACGGAGAATATGGTCATCGCAAGCGGCCACTACGGCGGCGACGTTGTTTTTTCCGGCCACGGCGCGGGCGGCCATCCCACGGCGGTCGCAGTGGTCAGCGACCTGCTCGCCCTCGCTCACGGCTCGCGGCGCGTCGAAATTCCATCGGCTCCGGCGCGCCTCGGCGACGAGTTCGAGGTTCCTCATTACATCCGCTTCCTCGTGAAGGACCGCCCTGGCATCGTCGCCGCTATCACCACTGCGCTCGCCCAGGAGCAGATCAACATTCGCGCCATCGTGCAAAAGGCCGGCTATCCGGCTCACGCGCTGCCTTTCGTGGTCACCGTTGAGCCCTGCAAAACCTCCGCTTTGAAGCGCGCACTGGCCCACATCCAATCGATGGATTGCATGCTCGTCGAGCCGCTCGACCTGCAGATGCTGGAATAGAATTGGTGAAAGGGGGCTCAGCAATCGGCTTTAATGGGCGGATCCCTGCTTCCCTAGGTCTCTAGGTCCTAACGTCCCTAACGCGAGGTTGCACCTGTGATCGGCACCATCTATCGATGTGAAATCTGCGGCGAAGAGAGCGATAATCCGCAGCACTGGACCGTCGTCCATTGCAACGACGCTCAACTGACAGTCTACAAATGGACCACGGA